>JBCCYN010000132.1:0-13453 GCA_039189655.1 Pseudomonadota bacterium
AGCGTAGCGTGGGTTGAGGCGACCACCGCCTCCGCCGGACGATCGATGGGAGGCGGGAGAGGTGTTCGCCCTTTTGCGCGCCTAACCGACGAAGGCGCGCTCCACCACGTAGGACGCAGGCTGGTTGTTTGCGCCTTCTTCAAACCCTCGGGCTTCGAGGATGGCCTGGGTGTCTTTCAGCATCGCCATGGAACCGCAGATCATCACCCGGTCGGTCTCCGGATCGAGCGGCGGGATATCAAGCGCCGTAAACAGGTCACCCGATTCAATAAGGTTGGTGATGCGGCCTTGATTCGGGTGCGGCTCGCGGGTGGTGCTGGTGAAGAGCGTCAGCCGCCCGTTCGCGAACTCTCCCACCAGTGGATCGTCAAGCGTTGCTGCAACAACCTCTTGGGCGTAACGCAGTTCCGCCACCTCACGGCAGGTTTCGGTGAAAACCACCTGCTTGAACTTTTCATAGGTTTCCGGGTCACGGATCAGCGAGGCAAAGGGTGCGGCACCCGTACCCGTCGCCAGTAAGAAAAGACGCTTTCCCGGCAAAAGCGCATCGTTGACGAGGGTTCCGGTCGGCTTCTTTCCGACGAAAATCTCATCGCCCACTTGAATTTTCTGCAGATGCTCGGTGAGCGGCCCGTCAGGCACTTTGATGGAGAAAAACTCCAGCTCCTCATCCCAGGAAGGGCTTGCCACGGAGTAGGCCCGCATGGGTGTTCCTTCGAGCCCGATCATGACGAACTCGCCGGAGCGAAAACGAAGGCTAGGCGCCCGCGTTGTGCGGAAGCGAAACAGGCGAGGCGTATAATGCTCCACCGCCGTCACCTTCTCGACGAAGACGTTTTTGCGCGGTTTGGCTTTGGTGGCTTGGGCTTCGGCGGCAGTCATCCGCGCGGCTCCGGGTTTTGTTAGCACGCAAACGGTATTGCGACTGCGAAGGGGGCTGTCAAGCTGGCTCGAAAGCGCGGTTTCGTGTGCCGGCGATCCCCACTACGTTGGCAGGACGATGGGCGGAGAGCGCGGATGACCGGCACAAATACCCTTGCGATCAAAAACATTGGCCTGATGCTCTCGGGCAAGTTGGAAGCGCCGATCCTTGATGCGGACTGCATCCTCGCTGCGGACGGTAAAATTACCGGCATCGGGCGTGAGGCGGACTTTGATCTGGCTAATGTCGAGACGGTGGTGGACGCCAATGGCGTGACCCTCGCTCACGGCCTCATCGACAGCCACGTGCACCCGGTGGTGGGCGACTATACGCCCCGCCAGCAGCAGCTCCACTGGATCGATTCCACCCTCCACGGCGGTGTCACCACCATCATCTCCGCCGGCGAAGTGCATATGCCCGGCCGCCCCAACGACGTGGTGGGCACAAAGGCCATGGCGATCGCCGCCCAGCGTTGGTACGAGAATCTGCGGCCTTCGGGCATGAAGGTCCACGCTGGCGCACCGCTCCTCCAGCAGGGCATGGAGGAGCACGATTTTAAGGAAATGGCCGACGCCGGCGTCAAACTCATCGGCGAGGTGGGTCTTGGAACCGTGAAGGACGGCCCGACCGCGCGGCAGATGATCGGCTGGGCTCGCAAGTACGGCATGCAATCCACCATCCACACCGGGGGGCCATCGATCCCTGGGTCGGGTCTCATCGACAAGGACGTGGTGCTCGAAGCCGACACCGATGTGGTGGGGCACATCAACGGCGGTCACTCCGCCCTCCCAGACGATCAGATCGTGTGCCTTTGCGAAAGCTGCCGCCAGGGCCTCGAAATCGTCCACAACGGCAACGAGCGGGCCGCGCTGTTGACGCTGAACACCGCGCGTGAGCTGAAGAAACTCGACCAGATCATCTTGGGGACCGACGGCCCGGCTGGCTCCGGCGTTCAGCCGCTCGGCATCTTGCGGATGATCGCGCTTTTGTCCGCCATGGGCAACGTTTCGGCAGAGACGGCGGTGTGTTTTGCCACCGGGAACACCGCCCGCGTGCGTAGCCTGGATACGGGGATCGTCGAAGAGGGGTGGGCGGCGGATTTCGTGCTCTTCGACCAAGCCCAGCACGCGCCCGGCAAAACGGTTCTTGAATCCATAGAACTCGGCAATTTGCCTGGGGTGGGCATGACGGTGATTGATGGCGTCATCCGCTCACGCCGCAGCCGCAATACACCGCCAGCAACCCGCCTTCCCGGCATCGTGGGCGAGGGCTGAGGCAGCGCATTAGTTTCGCGGATCAAGAATTAACCGACCGAAGGCGCCTGTGTGAAAGGTAAACGCGCTGTATTGAGTGTTGCCGAAATAGCGCAAGTGCCCGCAACTGCTGCCGTTTTACGGCCAAAGGACTATTTTTCTGCGCAAAAAAAGCCTTTTTAGTCGCAGCGCGTGCGTTCGGAGTTGTTTCTTTGCGTTCAAGGTCCCGCCTGCCGATGGTGACTGCGCTCGCGGTCCTTGCGCTGAGCGGGCTGTCGGTGCCTGCTCATACCTTTGAAATCTTTGGGATTCGCCTGTTCGGCCGCGAGGACGAACCGCCCCCCTCGCCCGACGCCATCGAATACAATGCAGAAATCACCGTCGGCAACGACGACAGCTCGTTGACCGGCGACCTTTCCAACGCCTCGCGCCTCATCTCCGACTCCGACAAGCCGAGCGCGAGCCCCGCAGTGCTCCTTGCCACCGCGCGCACCGACTATCAGCGCTTGCTCGCCGTGCTCTACGCCAACGGACGCTATGGCGGGACCATCTCCATCACCGTCGATGGTCGAGAGGCCGCCAATATCCCCTTTGATGCGACCATCCCAGACGGCGCGCAGGTGGACGTCACCGTCGATCCCGGCCCCACTTACCTTTTTGACAACGTTCGCATTGTTGATCGCCCGGGTCCCATTGCGGACGACCGCACCATTCCGCCCACGCCAGAATCCCTTGGCTTGCGAAAGGGCGAACCGGCGCGTTCCACCGTTGTGCTCGCGTCGGAGGACGCGCTGGTCGGCCGCTGGCGGGAGAAGGGCTATCCGAAGGCCCGCATCGCCGAGCGCACCGCCACTGCCCGCCATCCCGATGAAGCCCTTGACGTTTACATCCGCGCCGCACCGGGCCGGCCGGCGGTTTTTGGGCCGACGCGGGTGGAGGGTACGGAGCGGATGGATCCGGCCTTCGTTGCCTACTATTCGGGGCTCACACCGGGCGAGCCCTTCGATCCGGACGATCTGGAGCGGGCGCGCAAACAGTTGCGCCGCTTGGGCGTTTTCCAGGCGGTACGGATCGTGGAGGCGGACGAGGTGGGGCCCGACGGGACGCTCCCCATCACGTTGCAGGTGGCTGAGGGCAAGCGTCGCGTCATCGGCGGCGGCGCAAAATTCTCCTCCATCGATGGACTTGGCGTCGAGGGGTATTGGCGCCATCGCAACCTCTTCGGTCGCGCCGAGCAGTTCGGGCTTGAGGGAACCGTGGGCGGGATCGATGCCCAGGACCCGGACCAGTACAACTACCGTTTGGCGGCGACCTTCCTGAAACCCGGCGTGTTCACCCCCTACACGGACTTTTCGTCCACCATCTATGCCGAGCAGATCGCGCCGAGCAGCTTTGACCGCGGCTCTGTGCGTTTTCGGTCCCGCTCCGTGGGCGGGCAGCTTGGCTTTCGCCACCGGTTCGACGACCGCCTATCGGGCGAGATTTTCGCCAAGGCCGAAGCGTCCAAAATCGACCGCACCCGCGTCGGCAACGGCGATTTCTTCATGCTGAGCCTTCCCAGCGCCCTCAACTATGACGGCAGCGACAACGAACTCGACCCCACCAAAGGTTTCCGTCTCGGCGGCAAGCTGGAGCCCTTTTACGAGACCACCCGGAGCAACGCCGGCCTGATCAGCGAAGCAGAGGCGAGGGCTTACTTTGGCGTTGCGGACGGTCGGTTCGTACTGGCAGGGCGCGTGCAGGCTGGCTCCATCGTTGGCGCACCCCTCGACGATATCCCGGCAAACCGGTTGTTCTTCGCCGGCGGCGGCGGTTCGATCCGTGGTTACCCCTACCGAGGTGTGGGCCCTGTGGACGCAAGGGGCAGGGTGTTTGGCGGGCGCAGCGTGTTTACCACTTCCGCCGAAGCGCGCATTCGCGTCACCCGGTCCTTTGGCGTGGTCCCGTTCGTGGACGCCGGCAACGCCTTCGTCTCCCAGTACCCGGACTTTTCCGAACCGCTGCGGGTCGGCGTCGGCGCTGGCCTCCGCTACTACACCGGCCTAGGCCCCATCCGTTTCGACGTGGCGGTGCCCCTCGACCGGTTCAACGACGACCCCTCGATCGCGTTCTACATCGGTCTGGGTCAGGCATTTTGATGGGAGGGCGCATGACACGCATTCTCGTCGGGCTCGCGGGCCTCATCATCCTCGCGGGGGTGGTGGCGGCAACCTTTGCCGTTGCGCAGGACGATGAAAAATCCCGCTTCGTCCGCTTTGTGGAGCGCCAGATTTCCACCGAAGACCGCAAGATCAGCCTTGGGACCATCGAGGGCGCGCTGTCGTCGGACGTGCGCATCTCGCAAATCACCATCGCCGACCGTCGCGGGGTCTGGCTCACCATTGAGGGGGCCGAGCTGGTCTGGTCGCGCCTGGCCCTTTTGCGCGGCCGGCTCAGCATCGACAGCCTGAAAGCCGATGCGGTGCGCATTACCCGTCGTCCCCTCCCGGCGGAATCTGACGAGCCGCTGGAGGAAGGTTCCGAATTCACGTTGCCGGACCTTCCCGTCGCCATTCGGATCGACTCGCTGGATATCGGCGAGGTGGAGCTTTCTGAGGATGTCATCGGCGAGGCGGCGCGGCTTAAAGTAACCGGGGCCGCGACGCTGAACTCCGACGAACTTGACGTGACGTTTGATATCGACCGGCTCGACGAGCCGGGCACCTTTTCCATCGCCGCGGCATTCGAGAGCGGGTCCCGCGAACTCTCCATAGACGTTGCCATTTCGGAGCCCGAGGACGGGGTCCTCGCCAACGCCCTCAAGATCGAAGGCCGACCAGCCCTCACCTTCACCATCAAGGGCGAGGGGCCGTTGTCGCAGTTTCGCGCCGACCTCAGCCTCACGGCAAACGACGAGACCTTGCTGTCGGGCGTCACGGAAATTTTGGGCGACGGAGACAGCCTGCGTTTCATCGCGGACCTTCAGGGCAACATCGCGCCGCTGGTTGCCGACCTTTACGATCCGCTGGTGGATGGTGGAACCGAGCTTGCCTTCGACGCGAGCCGCGCTGGCGACGGCACCTTCACCATCAGCGAGGGCGCATTCAAAAGCGGGGCTGCGGCGCTCACCTTCAGCGGATCGTTTGCGCCCGACGGCATTCCCACCCAGCTCGCCATCAACGGCCGCCTCGCCCGCGCCGACAACGCACCCGTTGCCCTCCCCGGTGGCAGCGGCGATGCCACCATCCAGAGCGCCGACATTGACGTGTCGCTTGGGACATCCGCGGACGGAACCTTCTCCGCAAGCATCGAATTTTCGGACCTTGAAAGCCCGTTCATCACCGCGCCCACCGCATCCCTAAACGCCACGGGACGCGCGGAAAATCTCGGTGATCCGGCAAGCCGCGCCGTCACGTTCTCCGTCATCGGGCGTGCGTCGGGCCTCGGCTCCGATGTGGGCGGGGTGGCCGATGCCCTGGGTTCAGCCCTTGCCCTTGACGTGGATGGGGCCTGGCGAACCGGCGCGCCGGTCACCATCGACAATGCGTCCTTGCGCACAGAGACGGCGAGCGCCCGTTTCGCCGGTGAGATCGGTGATGGACTTTCGGGCCGCTATGCCCTCGCCACCCCGAGCCTTGCTGCGTTCTCCGCACTTGCGAACCAAACCCTTTCCGGCGCCATCGATCTCACCGCGGACGGGACGATCGGGTTTGCCGGACTGTTCGACCTCACCCTGAACGCGACGGGTGAGGACCTCAGCTTCGGCATTGACGCTCCCGATGGTCTTTTGCGCGGCACAACCACCATCACGGGGAGCGCGGCGCGCGAGGAAAGCGGCGTATCGTTCCGAAATTTCTCACTTCAAAATCCGCAGCTATCGCTGACGGTGGACGGTGCGGTGCTTCCGGACCGCGCGAACTTGTTGGCCGATCTCAGCCTTGCCGACCTCGGAAACGTTGACGAAAAGCTCGCCGGCGCGCTGAAGGCGCGGCTCAACATCGCCGGGAACCCCCAAAACCCCGGCATCATCGCAGAACTTTCTAGCGATGAGATCGATATTGGCGGCCAGCCGCTCACCAATCTTGATCTTTCCTTCGATGGGACCCTCGACCGGGCCAGCGATACCACCGCCGATGTGGACGGGCGGTTGAGCGTCGAGGGGCGCTTTGCGAACGAGCCCATACGCATATCGGCGCAGCTTGAAACCACAGACGGCGCGCGCATCCTGCGTAACCTCACGGCGGAAATCACCGATGCTCGGGCGTTGGGCTCAGTCGCCGTTCGCGATGGGCTCGTATCGGGTGACCTCAACCTCAATGTGCCGGAACTTCGGCGCCTTGCGGCTCTCGCCCTTTTGGAAGCCACCGGCACCATTGAGGCGGATGTCGCCCTGCGCGCCGGGGATGGCACCCAAACCGTTGGCCTTACCGGCACCGTGCGCGAGCTCAACGCCTTCGGCACCAGCCTTGGTTTTGCGTCCGCCGATCTAACCGTGAATGACGTCTTCGGCGTTCCGGTGCTCGACGGCGAGGCCGATCTCCGGGCGCTCTCGGTGGGCGGGTTCGACGTGCGCACCGCCAAGCTCTTTGCCCGAAAGGATGGCGATTCCGCCACCGATCTCACCCTCACCGCGGATTTTGGTGCCGGCAACCTTGATCTCGAGGGGCGTTTGGCGCGCCTCGCCGAAGGGTTTGAGGCGACGGTGCGCCGTTTCAGCCTCGAGGGAAGCGGCCAGAGCGCAACCCTTCAGGCACCTGCCCGCGTCACGGTGACCGACTCCATAAGCGTGGACGAGGCCCGCCTTGCGGTGGGGTCAGGCTCTGTGACCCTCGGCGGTGAGATCGGCGAAACCCTCAACTTCACCGCCGACATCGCCATGCTGCCCCTCAGCATTGCCAACCTCATCGATCCCAAGTTCGGCATCGAAGGCACCGTGGACGGTAAGTTGACGGCCACGGGCACGCGGCTTGCCCCGGACGTGGTGGCGGACGTGGAGGCGCGCGGCGTCACGGCCGCGGCGTTGCGCACGCGGGGCATCGACCCGGTCGATATCACCGCCGATGGAAGGTTCCGCGACGGCACGCTCTCCCTCAACGACCTGCGCACCACCATCGGCAGCGGTAGCCTCACGGCGTCCGGAACCGCGGGCGAAACCTTCGACTTTTTGGTGAACGCTGAGGCTCTTCCCCTTGCCCTCGCCAACGCCTTTGCCCCCGACCTTGAGATTTCCGGCACACTGTCGGGAAATGCGGAGATAGAAGGCACCCTTGACGACCCCCGCGCCACGTTCTCCCTGAGCGCGCCGAATGTTTCGGCGAAGGCGTTGCGGGACGCGGGCCTTGGCTCGGTTGCCGCCTCCGCCGAGGGCACGTTTGGGGACAACACGGTTTCCCTTACCAACGCTGGCGTCACCATCGGCGACGGCTCCATCACCGCAACGGGGACCGCGGGAGATCGGCTCGATCTCACCGTGACCCTCACCGATGTACCCCTCGCTCTCGCCAATGCAGCCGACCCAAGCCTTGGTGTTGCGGGGGCTCTTTCGGGGACCGCGCAGGTCACTGGCCGGCCTACCCGCCCGAGCGTTGTCTTCGATCTATCGAGCCCCTCGGTGAGCACGGCCGCCACCCGCGCAGCGGGCCTTCCTGCGGGCTCGCTGCGGGTAGCGGGCGAGTTCGAAGGCGGAACAGTTCAACTTAATGAAGCAGTGATTGCCATCGGTGGCGGTGAGGCGCGGGCGCGCGGTCGCGCGGGCCGGACCATCGACCTGACGGTGGATCTTACGAGCCTCCCCTTGTCCCTTGCCAACAGCGCGTCGCCGGAGCTGGGTCTTGCCGGCAGCCTTTCAGGCACCGTGCGCGCCACCGGCTCGGCCAATGCTCCGGCGGCGAGCTTCGAACTCTCCGTGGCGGGCTTTTCTGCCGCGCAGCTCGCTTCGGCCGGCGTTTCGGGGATCACCGTCAACGCCTCCGGGAATTTTGCCAACAATGCGGTTCGCCTCGCTTCGCTCACGGCGTCGGGCGTTGGCCTTGAAGCCCGCGTTTCGGGGAATTTGCCCCTGTCGGGCGGTGGCCTTGCCCTCGATGTGGAGGCCCGGGCGCCCCTTTCCCTCGCCAATCGTTTCCTGGCCGAGCGCGGCTCCACATTGGACGGCAGCGCCGTCGTAAGCGCGCGCGTCACCGGCTCCCTCGCATCGCCCTCCGTCGCTGGGAACATCAACGCCACCGACATCACCTTCCGTGACCCGCAGTCGAGCCTCGTGCTGCAAGACGGCCGCCTCGATGCGTCTCTCTCGGGCAGTCAGGCGGTGATCAACGA
This sequence comes from Pseudomonadota bacterium, assembly GCA_039189655.1. Taxonomy (GTDB): domain Bacteria; phylum Pseudomonadota; class Alphaproteobacteria; order Rhizobiales; family Amorphaceae; genus Acuticoccus. Next base: position 8,473 of record JBCCYN010000132.1, read on the forward strand.
CCTCACCGCAAGCCTCGGTGGCGGCACTGTGTCGGTCTCCGGGACCATCGGGCTCGCCGGCGCCTTCCCCGCGAACCTCACCATCGCCCTGCGCGATGCCCGGTACGCCGACGGGGAACTGTTTTCGGTGACGCTGGGCGGCGATCTCACGGTGACCGGGCCGCTCACCGGCTCGCCGCTCATCGCCGGCAACATCCTCATCGACCGCGCTGAAATCCAGGTGCCGGAAAACTTTGCCGGGTCCGGCCCGTTGATCGATGTGAAGCACATCGGTGCGCCGCCCGACGTCTTGGAGACCTTGCGGCGCGCCCGCGTCGGCCCCTTCGCCGAAACCGAGGACGGCGGCACCGGTGCTTCGGGCGTCACCCTCGACATCACCATCGATGCGCCGGCCCGAATCTTTATCCGCGGGCGCGGCATCGATGCTGAGTTTGGCGGGCAATTGCGGGTCACCGGGCCGGTCTCCAACGTTTCGCCCGTGGGACGCTTTGAGCTGATCCGGGGCCGTCTCGTCATTCTCGGTCAGCGGATCGTCTTCACCGAAGGCGCGGTGACGCTGTTGGGCGATCTCAACCCAGCGATCCGCCTTGTGGCCGAGACCCGCGCCAATTCGGTAACGGTGCGCGTGGTCATCGACGGTCCGGCTGACGATCCGGACGTCACGTTTGAATCTGAACCCGAGCTTCCCCAGGATGAGGTGCTTTCCCAGCTCCTCTTCGGCCGCTCGCTCTCGGACCTTTCCGCATTCCAGGTGGCCCAACTCGCCGCCGCCGTGGCGGAGCTCGCCGGCGCGGGCAGCGGCCCGGGCATCCTTGAGCAAATCCGCGTTTTCATCGGCCTCGACAACCTTGAAATCGTCACCGAGGACGACGGCAGCACCGCTGTCGAGGCGGGGAGCTACATCGCCGACAACATCTACCTGGGCGTGCGCGGTGGAAACGAGGGCGGCGGCGTGACGGTCAACCTTGATATCACCCGCGAACTCAAGCTCAGGGCCGAGGCTCTCACCAATGAGACATCCATCGGCGTTTTCTACGAGCACGAGTATTAGCCGCATCGGCAGTGGACGTCTTTTCGGCTATAGGAGAGGCGCCGTGTCGCACCTCCCATGGGCTTGGGCGCGGCGAGACGCGAGGGGACCCGCGTGACGCTATCGCCGCTGCAGGAAGAGTTCGTACATCACTTCGGCGAGATGGGCTCGCGCTGGGGCATCAACCGCACCGTAGGGCAGATCTACGCGCTCTTGTTCCTGAGCGAGGAGCCGCTCAACGCCGAAACCATTGCCGAAACCCTGACGTTTTCCCGCTCCAACGTCTCCATGGGTCTCAAGGAGCTCCAGGCCTGGAACCTTGTGCGCATCAAGCGCTACGCCGGCGACAGGCGCGAATATTTTACAACGCCTGAGGACCTTTGGGAGATCGTCCGGACCCTCGTGGAGGAGCGCAAGCGCCGGGAGATCGACCCGACGCTGAGCCGGCTACGCTCATTGCAAATGTCCGAGCACACCGGCCCTGGTGACGCCTATGCCGGAGCGCGCATCGCCGAGTTGACCGCGCTCATCGAGCTCACCACCGGGTGGTACGATGACGTCAAGGGCCTCGACACCGACCGGCTCGTTCTGCTCCTCACCCTCGGCGCAAAGATCCAGGATTTTGTGCAGCGGGCCGGTAAAGTGCTCCCGCTAAAGTCCCGCGCCCGTTCCGCAGGTCGGCAAAAAGACGAGCAATGAGCCTGCGATGCAGGTGAGGGCCTTGCGCAATCGTGCCGGTGCACCACAACTGCGGCGGACCTCACTGGAACGGAGCGACCCATGAAAGCGCTGATCGTCGACAAGACCGACAGTGGCGTTTCGAGCGCCATCGAAGACATCGACGAGGGGCGCCTGCCCGCTGGGGAGCCGGGCGACCAGCTGGTGACCGTCGCCGTCACCCACACCACGGTAAACTACAAAGACGGTCTCTGCCTCACCGGCGGTGGCGGCTTGGTGCGCAACTACCCTCACGTGCCGGGCATCGATTTCGCAGGAACCGTCGAGGCGTCCGACGACCCCCGTTACGCGCCCGGTGATGCCGTGGTTCTCACCGGCTGGCGCGTCGGCGAGGTTTGGTGGGGCGGCTATGCCCAAAAGGCCCGGGTCAAAGGTGAATGGCTGGTGCCGCTGCCGGACGGGCTCAGCCCGCGCCGGGCCATGGCCGTGGGAACGGCGGGCTTCACGGCCATGATCGCGGTGATGGCCCTTGAGGAGCACGGTTTGAAGCCGGGCGGGCGGCCGGTCCTCGTTACCGGCGCTGCGGGGGGTGTCGGCTCCGTGGCAACGGCAATTCTGGCAAAGCTTGGCTACGAGGTGGCCGCGGTCACGGGCCGGGCCGAAACCGCCGACTACCTCAAATCCCTCGGGGCGGCGACCATCGTCCCCCGCGCAGACATCGCCGATGCGCCGAAACGTCCCCTGGGGCGGGAAACCTATGGGGCATGCATCGACGCGGTGGGCGGTGCGATGCTCTCCAATGTGTTGACGCAAATCGAGTACGCCGGGAGCGTCGCGGCCGTGGGGCTTGCGGGCGGTGCGGTGATGGAAGGGGCGACGGTGGTCCCGTTCCTGTTGCGCGGCGTCAATCTGTTGGGGATCGATTCGGTCATGAAGCCCCGCGAGCCGCGGCTCGCTGCCTGGACACGGGTGGTTTCAGACCTGCCGCTCGAGAAGCTCGACGACATGATTGTCGAGGCCCGCCTGGAGGACGTGCCGTCGCTGGGTAGCGACATCCTCGCCGGAAAAGTGCGCGGCCGCGTCGTGGTGGACCTTTCCGGCTGAGCGCCGCAACGGAGCTTCCCATGCGCGAACGCCTCCGGCGCGCCATCTCCTCGCGAACCTGGGAGATGGCGATCATGTCGGTCATCATCTTCAACGCCATCACGCTAGGGCTCGAGACCAGCGCGACGATCATGGCGAGCATCGGACCGGTCCTGCTCGCCATCGATTCCATCGTTCTCGCCATTTTCGTGGTGGAGATTGCGCTGCGCCTTTACGTCTACCGGTGGCGCTTTTTCCGAGATCCCTGGGGCATTTTCGACTTCACCATCGTCGCCATCGCCCTGGTGCCGGCGAGCGGCCCGTTTTCGGTGCTGCGTTCGCTCCGGATCCTGCGGGTGATGCGGCTCATCTCGGTGATCCCATCGCTGCGCCGGGTGGTGACGGGGCTCGTCGCGGCGCTCCCGGGCATGGGCTCCATCATCGCCCTTTTATGCATTGTCTTTTACGTCGCCTCCGTGATGGCCACCGAGCTTTTCGGCGAGGCGTTCCCCGAGTGGTTCGGCACCATCGGCGTCTCTGCCTACACGCTCTTCCAGATCATGACGCTGGAGAGCTGGTCGATGGGCATCAGCCGCCCGGTGATGGACGTTTTCCCGTACGCCTGGGCGTTCTTTGTCCCGTTTATCCTGATGACGGCATTCGTGGTGCTGAACCTCTTCATCGGCGTTGTGGTTTCAGCCATGCAGGAGACCGTGGAGCACGAGGCGGCAGAGGGGCGCCAGCAGCTGGTGGACGAGGGGGCTGCCATTGCCAAAGGACTGTCGGAATTGCGTGCAGAGGTTGCAGCCTTGCGCAATCTGTTGGAAAGCCGTTCGTCAACCGGAACCTAGGCTGAGAGGCATCGAACGGGCACCATGGTGGAAACGCAACTCCTTCATCTCGTCATCGGCGGCGAACTCGCTAACCTCGATGGCGTGACGTTCAAGGACCTCGACGCGGTGGAGCTGGTGGGGATCTACCCCAACTACGAAGCTGCTCGGAAAGTGTGGCAAGCGAAGGCGCAAGCGACGGTGGACAATGCCCACATGCGCTACTTCATCGTCCACCTCCATCGGCTTCTTGATCCGGAAACCGACACCACACGATGATCCCGGCCGGGGCGGTCTGGGCGCTTTACCGAACCGCGGGAACGCTCGCCTCACCCCTGGCGGCACCCTACCTCGCGCGGCGGGTCAGGCGCGGCAAAGAAGACCCCGACCGCGCCCGAGAAAAGCGCGGCTTTGCCTCAGCCTCTCTGGCCGATAGACCCATCTGGCTCCATGCGGTGAGTGTGGGTGAAAGCGTTGCGGCCCTCCCCCTCGCGCGCCGACTGGAGGAAAGTGGCTTCGCCGTGCTCTTCACCACGGGCACGCCCACCGCCTCTGCGCGCCTTTCCAGCGAAGCGCCGGAGCTCGTGCACCAATTCGCACCCCTTGACGCGCCGCCCTTCCTCCATCGGTTCCTGGGCCATTGGCGGCCCCGCGCGGCGCTCTTTACGGAGCAGGAAATTTGGCCGACGACGCTGACGATGCTTGCCCGCGCGCAAATCCCTCGAGCCCACGTGAACGCGCGCCTCTCCGCCCGCTCCTGTGCGCGCTGGAAAAAGTCGCCGGCCCTCGCAAAAGCGCTTTTCAAGACAATCTCGGTCGCCTGCGCGCAAACTGCGCAGGATGCTGCCCGCTTTGGAGACCTTGGCGCCGGGGAGGTGCATCTCACCGGCAATCTGAAGTTCGACTCACCGCCGCCCCCCGCCCTCAAAACCACCGTCGCCGCCTTGCGCGAGGCCATCGGCGAGCGTCCGGTATGGCTCGCGGCGAGCCTCCACCCAGGCGAAGAGAGTTTTATTGTTGAAGTCCATCGCCGCCTGAAGGAGCGTTGGCCGGACGTCGTTTCCATTCTCGCGCCGCGCCATCCAGCTACGGCCGATCTTATCAGTGCCGCTGCGAAGACGGCCGGTGTCTCCACCATCACGCGCCGCACCGCTGGCGATCCGCCCCGGGGTCTCTACATCGCCGATACCCTGGGCGAGATGGGCGTTCTGTTTTCCGTTGCGCCGGTGACTTTTTTGGGCGGGTCTTTCGTTCCCGTTGGCGGCCACAATCCGGCGGAGCCGGCGGCGTTCGACAGCGCGCTCCTCACCGGTCCCTCCCATGGCGCCATGTTCGAGCCCTTTGTCGACCAGGGTGGCGC
>JBCCYN010000133.1:0-13074 GCA_039189655.1 Pseudomonadota bacterium
GATCTGACCCGCATATCCATCAATGGACTTGCCCACCGGCAAATTGGATCCCGCCTTGCGCCTCCAGCAATGCCTCCCAGACGCGGTCGGCGAGCTGCGCCACATCGCTCGAAATGTGGATGGCGACGTTTTGGTCGGCCCTCAAAAGGCCCGGTTCGAACGTATGCGAGAGCGGCACCGGATCCAGGGGAAAGCCGAAGCGCCCATGAAGATCGCCGGCGATCGAGCCACCCAGCGTCGCAAGCTCCACCGCATGCACCAGCTCAGGGTGATGCCGCATCAGGCGAAGGAGCGGGAGCATGTGGGCGACCCAGGATCGTGCGATGGCGTCATGGTCGCTCGCCAGCAACATCTGCGTGCGCCCCTCCGAGCGGTCCGCCGTCGTGCGCACCGCCGCAAGGGCCCGGCGCACGACTGAATCGACGCACGCCCGATAGTGCCTTAGGCAGACGAGAAATCGCGGAGATGAGAGCACGGTGCGCCACACATCGACAAAAAGGCAAGCGCGCGGATCTTTAAAGCCCCAATAGTCGTGGGCGGCGTCCCGCTGACCCACCAGCGCCGTCATGTGGCTTCGGAGCGCCGACGATATGATGGGCACAAAAGGGTTTGGAGCCAGCCAGCTTTCGCCGTTTTCCTCGAATATGCGCTCGTGGACATGCACAAAATCTTCGTCTTCGAAGTGGCCATGGGGATTTGACACGTTGGCGCCCAGCAAGTCTTCGCCGACGAAAAGGCCGGCCTCCACCAGGTGCTGCGTCGCCGCGGACGTGCCGCTGCGATGGTAGCCTAGAACAACAAGCTGCAATCCCATTTGATCGTCTGTGGAAGCGGCAACGCCGAAGCGCTTCCGTGATGGGCCGCTTCACATCCCCCCCAATGGTTCCACCCAAACGCGTCACTACATCCTTGCAATAAAGAATGCACTCAACCAAACCTTAGTCTAGTTTTCGACACACTTTACCACGCGATTCTACCATATCGACCCCCAAGTCGAGGGGGCACACCGATGATGCGGCGCAACGGTCCGCCAACACCCCACCCCCACGAACGGCCTGCCAGTTGACACGGCAAGGGCGCCCGTGCCGCTTAATCCCCTTAAATCAGAATGACCAGCAGGATACCGGATGGCGCGGCGGGCACTTATCACCGGAGTTACGGGTCAAGACGGCGCTTACCTCGCGCGTAGTCTCCTTCACAAGGGGTACGAGGTGCACGGCGTGGTTAGGCGGTCAAGCCACTTTGGCATCGCTGATCACAGGTTGCGCTGGCTCAGTGTGGATAAAGATGTGCGCTTTATCGACGCCAACCTCATGGATCTGTCGAGCCTCATTCGGGCGGTGGAAGCGATCGAGCCCGACGAGGTCTACAATCTTGCAGCGCAATCTTACGTAGCGTCCTCCTGGCAACAGCCGGTGAGTACCGCCCAAGTGACAGGGGTAGGCGCAGTCAATGTCCTAGAGGCGGTGCGCATCGCCCGGCCGGACGCGCGCTACTACCAAGCCTCGTCTTCGGAGATGTTCGGTCTGGTCCAGCAGGCGCACCAGAACGAGCGAACGCCGTTTTACCCTCGCTCCCCCTACGGCGCCTCAAAGCTCTTTGCCCATTGGATGACGGTGAACTACCGGGAAAGCTACCGGATGCACGCATCCTCGGGGATTTTGTTCAATCATGAATCTCCGTTGCGCGGGATCGAGTTCGTCACGCGAAAGGTCACCGACAGCGTCGCGCAGATAAGGCTCGGCAAGAAAGGCGAGCTGCGCCTGGGCAACATCGACGCCAAGCGCGATTGGGGCCACGCCCGCGACTACGTGGAGGCCATGTGGCTCATGCTCCAACAAGACCGGCCGGACGACTATGTGGTGGCCACCGGTCGGACCACTTCGGTGCGCGATATGGTGGAAATCGCGTTCGCCCACGTGGGCCTCAAGACGGATGACCATCTCATTATCGACCCGGCACTCTTTCGCCCGGCGGATGTGGACATTTTGCTGGGCGATGCGACCAAGGCCAAAGCGACGCTCGGGTGGTCGCCCACCACGTCGCTTGAGGAGATGATCGTCGAAATGGTCGATGCCGACCTCAGAAGGCACTCTGCCAACGCCGAATAGTCTGAACAGGCGGTCGGCGAAGTGGCCCAGCGGCGGACGGAGCGCTGCTGCTGCTGGGGCAGCACCCTCATTTTTTCAAGGTTCTACGCGATTTGATTGATATAGAACTGCTTTACAATCTTGAGTAAAAAAAACGATGGAACCGGGCCCACTTTGCGGGCACGCTAGCGTCCACGGTTTCACGAAACGGGCCGTGGTTTTCGAGCGGACACGCTGGCAGAAGCCTAAAAAGACGGGCTTTGGGACGGCGCAGTACGCTGGGGCGGCCTGCTATCTCCTTGCGTTGGAGCGCGAAGGGGTGCAGGCGATGCCGGTATATTGTGTGGAGTGGGATGGATGCAGCGGCGGTACCTGCGCACGTTCGGAGGACAGCGGGGCAAGCAAGTTGCCACAGATCGCGGCGCTCAAGAGGCTGCGGCGGCGGAGCCGGCTGCGGCGGCGGACATTGAAGTTGCGCAGCTTCAGCGGGGCGGAAGCGCCGGTGGCGACTTCAAGCCGCTGTTTCACATCGACCGCTATGGATATGGGGATGTAGCCGGCTGGGCGACGGACCCGGCGACCCCCGACCGACCGGTGAGTATTCATTTCGCCATCAAGGGCGTTCTGGTGGGCGTGGCGCGGGCCGATATCGTGCGCGCTGACGTTGCCAATGCCGGCCACGCCCCCAAGCACTGCGGCTTCCAGTGGCGCATCCCCTCACCGGTGGCGGATGCTGCCATCAGCGAGCGTGAGGCGATCCACCTGAGCGCCGTAAGCGCGTCAGGGCAGGAGCGGGAGATCGCCGCCATTCGCCTTCGCGACGACCCGTCGGTCTCCGATACGGCGCGCGAATTGGCGCTACCGGCGCTGGAAAAGGCGATGGTCCGCGCCTCGGTGGCCGCCCTTGAAGGCGGTGGCCCGGTGACGCGCCATGAGCCGTCCACTTATCCGCTCCATGAGGCGATGTTTTCCTTCGACGGCGCGGCGAGTGGCAATGTGAGCCATACGCTCTCGCCCTATCCAGCGTTCACCCACCGCCGTCTCCACAAGGGTCCCACCCACCCGCTGGATGGCTCAGAGGCGGCCAAGAACGCTTATCTTCGCTGGTACATCGACGAATATGGTTCGGCCCGCGCCCCCATGCGCATTCCCTTGGGGGCCGACGAAATCGCCTACCTCAACGAGCCCGTTCAAATGGTGGGCGTTCCGTTCAAGGTGTCGCGGATTTCGCTCTCCTATGCGCTTGGCGATCCGGACGCCATCGACTTCATGCCGCTCTCCGACATCGAGCGTTACGAGGCGTTTGTTGCGTGGTGGAGCACCGTGAAGGCGCCTGAGCTCAACGTCGAAGACTGCCTGGTGCCGGACTACTATGTGGAAGCCCTGCGCCGCATGACCCCCAACTGGATGGGCAAGGGTTTTGCCTTCTCCCAGATGATGATGCGCTCCTTCCGGGACGACGGCGCCGAGGAAGTGCTCGACATTGCCATTGAGGCGGACCGGGTGCTCTTCCACGTCTGGTTTCTGTTGGATGCCATCGATGACCCCGGGCGCATCCGTTTCATCCCCACCCGGAACCTCAATGCGCTGTTTGAAGGACCTCCTGGCGAGACGCAGTTCGATAAGGTCGTCCAGTCCATCTACGGCAGCGGCGGCCAACTGGCCGAAGTCTTCGATGCACGGTCATTTTCCGACCTCTTGTGGCGTAGTGGCTTCGACCTGACGCGGCGGCGCTTCATTTTTTGGGACGCGAAGGGCAACCGCTTTGAGGCAGCGCGCTTCCCGCCTGCGACAACGCCCCAGGCAGAGCGCGTGCCGCTTCAGGTGATCGGCCCGTTCCAAAAGTCGTCCGGCCTCGGTCAGGCCTCTCGGCTTTCGGCGGAGATCGTGCGCCATACGGGCATTGATGCGCATTTTGTGGATTTCGGCCTCGACAACCCGGCGCCCACAGGAATGACACAAAACCGGGTGGAGGATGGCGCGCCGGTACCGGCGCAGGTCAACCTCATTCATCTCAATGGCGAAACGGTGCCCATCGCGCTGGCCTACATGCGCGACGTTTTTAACGGCGCCTACAACATCGGCTATTTTTTTTGGGAACTCTCCACGCCCGCGCTTTCCCAGTACCTCGCCTTGGACATCCTCGACGAGATTTGGGTGGCCACCGAGTATGGCGTTTCGATCTATAAGCCCGCCGTCGACAAGCCGGTGTTCAACGCGGGAATGGCGGTGGAGCCCATCGATGTGCCGAGCCGTGAGGAGGCGCGTGCCTACGTCCAAGAGCGTTTGCCCATTGGGCAAGATACGTTCGTTTACCTGAGCGCGTTCGATTCGTTCTCTTTCCTGGAGCGCAAGAATCCCCACGGCGTCGTGGAAGCTTTCCAGGCGGCGTTCGATCAGGACGAGGACGTTCTCCTCGTTCTCAAAACCCACAACCGGGATTTTGTGCTCGACGCCCACCAGGCCATGCGCTGGGAACGCATCGTGGAGATTGCTGCCGCCGACCCGCGGATCGTGCTTCTCAATGAGACGCTCCAGTACGAGGACCTCATCAAGCTCAAGACCGGTTGCGACTGCTTCGTTTCGCTGCACCGATCCGAGGGCTGGGGCTTTGGTCTGGTGGAATCCATGACTGTCGGTTTGCCTGTGGTATCCACCGGCTACTCGGGGAATTTGGATTTCACGACGCCCGAAAACTCCTGGCTGGTGGACTACGATTTGATCGAGCCGCGGGAAAATGAGTATTTGTTCGTGGAACGGGGCCAACAGTGGGCGGCGCCGAAACTGGAGAGCGCAGTGCAGCAGTTGCGGGCAGTTCGCGCCGATCCTACCGAACGGGACAAGCGCGTTTCGGCGGCACGGGCGTTCGTGGGTGAAAAGTTTTCGTTCAAAGAACGGGCCGCGGCCTACAAAACCCGCCTCGACGAGATCTTTGCGGCGATCCAGAAACGGTGATTGTGGTGAAAGGCCCCCTGGCATTCCTCGGAGCCCTTCTGATCCTCAGCACTTCGGTGGCGGGCGCCTTTGCGCAGACCACCGCGCCGGATGAACCGGAAAGTCCGGCCCGCGCGGAGCTCGCACCCGATGCCGATCAGCCGCCGGAAGCGCCGTTGGCGGCGGACCCAAAGCCGCTCTCTGCCGAGCCGCAGCCGCAGGAAGAGGCTGAAGCGGCGACGCAACAGGACGGTGAGGCGCCCCATTTCGGTTTCGCGCCCAGCGCCGACGTTCTGATCGATTCGGAAATCGTGCCGGTCTTGACCGTCATGTCTGATCGCGCGCTGAAGCTACAAAACGCGGTGATCCGTCACTGTGTGAGTGACACCAACGTCACCCGGCGCGAACTGCTCGGCCATTTTCGCAGCGCGATCATTGGGACGGCGGAGGTCATTCCGTTGTCATTTGGGTCCGATGCGGCCCGTGCCGTGCCGGCGCGTCTTTTGACCGAGGCGGCAAGCACTGTGTTTTCCCGCACCCGCCTCGAAGCCATGATGAACGGCCTGACGCCTGCGCCGCAAACCCTGGAAGAACTGCGCCAGGAAGAGCCCGCCCTAATGGGGCTTTCGGCGTTGGAGCGCCTGCTGTTGGCGACCAATTTCAGCAGCGGCGAGACCATCGAAAACCGATGCCAGCTCGCGGTCCCCATTGCGGCGAGCATCCGTATCAGTATTGCCTTTGCGCTGGAGAGTTGGCGCACCCGAGCGGTGGCGGTTCACTGGCAGGGCGATGAGGTGGAACTTGCCGATCGTCTGCGCCTTCGGGACATGATCCAGGGCACCATCGATGCCGTCGATCGGTTCGAGCGGGATGTGAGCGAATTCTCCAGGCAAAGCCGCAATAACGGCGAACTCCCGTTCACCCAAGAGCGCCATGGCGAAATTTATATGCTCGCCATGACGCGGAGCCTTTGCGAACAGGTGGAGCGGCTCAAAATGTTTGCCGATCCTGCGAGCGATGCGGAAGCGGCACTCACCGAAATCACCAATGCGCTGGAAGTGGGAAAAGACCTTCTGGTTTCCCCGCCTGATCCCGAGGAGGCCGCCTATATCGTGGCCTTCGACCAGGCCCATGCCGACATTATCGACCGCCTGCCAGCGATCTTCGGCTTCGACGCCAGCGCGTTCAACCGCGCCATCACCTCCTTTGAGCTTCAGCGGCCCGAGACCCGGGCAGACGTCCAGTAGGCAGTAGGCCGCGCCGCGACGGACAGAATAATTCCGATCCGTCTGCGCACACCGAGATCAGCGTTCATCGGGGAATTTTTCGGAAAAAGTGCTACCCGGCGCGCAACCGATCGATGGCGCGGCGCCGCTCAAACAGCATCAACAGGAGGCGCAGCGCCTGGCCGCGCTCGCCCTTGAGGTCGCGGTCCATAGTCACGACCAGGCGCGCATCGTCCACGGCCGTGGCAAGCAGGTCGCTGTGTTGGGCAATGTCGGCGAATTTTAGCGCCGGGGCGCCGGACTGCTTTGTGCCCAAGAGGTCGCCCTCGCCGCGCAGTTTGAGGTCGTCCTCGGCAATGCGGAACCCGTCGTTGGTGGCCCGCATGGTTTCCAGCCGCTGCTTGGCCACACCGCCAAGGGGCGGCTTATAAAGAAGGAGGCAGTGGGACGGTCTGTCGCCGCGCCCGACGCGGCCCCGCAACTGGTGGAGTTGGGAAAGGCCAAATCGCTCGGCGTGCTCGATGACCATGATCGTTGCATCGGGCACATCCACCCCCACCTCCACGACGGTGGTTGCCACCAGCACCGATAGATCGCCGCCGCGAAAGGCGGCCATCACCGTTTCGCGTTCCTCCACCGGCGTCTTGCCATGGACGAGCCCCACCACCGGGCCGAGGCGTTCTTCGAGGGTGCTGTGCCGGCTGGTGGCCGCCTCCAGATCAAGGGTCGCGTTTTCCTCCACAAGCGGGCAGACCCAATAGGCCTTTTCGCCCCGACCAATGGCGCCGGCGAGACGTTCGATCACCGCGTCGAGCTGGCTGATCGGCACCGCGCGGGTGTCCACATCCTGCCGTCCGGCCGGCTTTTCGGTAAGGCGCGACACGTCCATGTCGCCGAACTGGGCAAGCACCAAGGTTCGCGGAATGGGCGTTGCCGTCATCACCAACAGATCGCTGGTCGGCCCCTTTTCGCTGAGCGCCATGCGCTGGTGGACGCCGAAACGGTGTTGTTCGTCCACCACCACGAGGGCGAGATCGCGGAAAGTGACGCGGGACTGGAACAGCGCATGGGTCCCCACCGCGACGCTCACCTCTCCGGCGGAAAGGGCGTCCATGGTTTTTCCGCGCTCCCCGTCGGAGAGGCGGCCGGTGAGGAGGCGCACGGAAATCCCGCAGGGCTCGAGGGCGGACGACACGGTCTCAAAATGCTGGCGGGCCACCAGGTCGGTGGGTGCCATGATTGCCGTCTGGCCCCCACCTCCGGCGGCCATGGCGGCGGCGAAGATGGCGACCATCGTCTTGCCTGCTCCCACATCCCCTTGAAGGAGGCGGATCATGCGGTGGGGAGAGGCGAGGTCCGCCGCCACTTCGGCAATGGCGAGACGTTGGGAGGCCGTGAGCGGGAATGGCAGAGAGGTTTCCAGCGCCAAGATGGCTGCCTCGTCCCATTTTCGTGCGGTGCCTTTCTTGGTGCGTTCGCGGTCGCGCACCACGGCAAGGGCGAGCTGGCTCGCCAATAGCTCGTCATAGGCAAGGCGGCGTCTGGCGGGCGTTTCCAGACCCACATCTTTCGGCGATTTAGGGCGGTGGACGGCAGCCAGTGCCTCGGCAAAGGAAGGAAAGCGCTCGCGCGCCAAAAACGGGCCGTCGAGCCACTCGGCAAGGGGCGGAACCGTTTCCAGGGCAGCGCTCACAATGCCCTGGAGCACGCCTTGGGTAATGCCCTGGGTGAGGGGATAGACCGGCTCGAGCCCAAACTCTTCGCCAAGGGGTTCGTCGGGGCTGGTGATGCGCACGGTCTTGTCCGGATGCGCCATCTGGGGCCGGCCTTCCCACCATTCCACCAGGCCGGACACGCGCACCCATTCGCCGATGGGAAAGGCGCCGAGCCGCCAGGCGTCGCCGCCGCGAAAATAAAGGATCGTAAGGGTGCCGGTGTCGTCTTCCCCAAAAATGCGGGCCGGAGCGCCCTGCCGGCGAGAGGGTTCGTGGCGCAAAATTTTGATCGTCAGGGTGGCGACGCCGCGCTCCGGGGCATCGGCGACGGAAACCAGTTGCCGCCGGTCGATGAGGGCGGTGGGAAGGTGTGACAGAACGTCGAAGACCCGGGTCTCGGCGGCACTGTCGCGGCCGAACAGATTAGCAAGCCGCTCCGCACGCGCAGCGCCAACGCCCGGAAGGCGATTGACCGCGCGGGTGAGGGGGCCGATATCAGTGGCCCGGATCACACCGACGCCCCCAACCGGGTGCGGCGGCGCAGCGCTATTGGTCCGGGCCACTCTCGGGATGACGGAGCCGCCATGTCAGGCACCACGCGATCCTCTGCGGATCTCGACCCCCGCCGCAAGCGGCTTTTGTTTCAGTCTTGGCATCGCGGCACCCGCGAAATGGATCTGCTCTTGGGCCGCTTTGCCGACGAGACGATTTCCAGTTGGACGGATGCCGATCTTGATGAGATGGACGCTCTCCTCGCTGTTCCCGACCCTGAACTCTACCGCTGGATCACCGAGCAGGTGGCCGTCCCTGACAATCATCGCAGCGCCATCCTTTCCCGGGTGATCGCCTTCCACAAGGGGGGCCGGCTGTGAGCGCCCGACGGGGCGGTACCGCCAAAACCATCGCAGAGATTCGCGACGCGGCTAAGCCGTCTTTAAAGCCCCTTGGGGACGACCTGCCACCGGCGCTCACCATCGACAACGTGCCCGATGGTATGGAGGGCGAAGCGCTTGCCACCCTCGCGCGGGCGCAAGATGTGCCCGTCCTCTTCGTGGCCAGGGACGGCAAGCGCCAGAGCGATGCTGAGGCGGCCCTGGCCTTCTTTGCGCCCGATGTGTCGGTGCTGCGCCTGCCGGCGTGGGACTGCATGCCCTATGACCGCGCCTCGCCATCGGCGGTGGTGCAGGCGCGGCGGACCGCGGCGCTCGCGGCACTGGCGGGAGGGGTGGCTGCACCCGCCGTGGTGATGACCACGGCCAACGCCATCCTCCAGCGCGTCCCGGCCCGGCAGACGATCCTCGACGCCGCGCGCACCTACACCGCTGGCGCAGACGTTGCCATGAACGACGTGATCGACTGGCTGGAACACAACGCCTTCGTGCGCACCCCGACGGTGCGCGAGGCGGGCGAATATGCCGTGCGCGGCGGCATCGTCGATCTCTTCGCGCCGGGCACCGAGGAACCGGTACGTCTCGACTTCTTCGGCGACACCTTGGAGACAATCCGCCCATTCGACGCCCAGTCCCAGCGCACCACCGGCCAGTGGCGGCAGATCCGTCTGGTGCCCATGAGTGAGGTGGTTCTCTCCCAAGAGGCCATCAGCCGTTTTCGTGAGGGCTACCTGCGCCAGTTCGGCGCCGCCACCACCGATGACATCTTGTACCATTCGGTGTCTGAGGGCGTGCGCGCCACCGGCATCGAGCACTGGATGCCCCTCTTCCACGGGCGTTTGGAAACCATCTTCGACTATCTGCCCCGCTCGCCCGTGGTGATCGACCACCTCGCCGAAGATGCCATCGCCAAGCGCATGGCCGAGATCGAGGATCACTATGTTTCGCGCACTGCGGGACCCAGTGGCGCGTTTATGGGAGCGCCATACCATCCGCTGCCGGTGAACGAGCTCTACATCGCCGCCAGCGCGCCAGCGCAGCTTTTTGACGCTCACAGCCAAATCCGGCTGTCGCCCTTCGCCACACCGGAGGGTACCGGGCCAACCATTGCCGCAGGCGGCAGGGTGGGGCGCAGCTTTGCAGCCGAGCGCGCCGCCGATGGGGTCAACATTTTTTCCGCGCTAATCGGCCATGTGGACGCCCTGCGCCAGCGGCAGATGCGCGTGGTGATCGCAGCCTGGTCGGAGGGCTCGCGCGATCGCCTGCGCCAGGTGCTCCTCGATCAGGGGCTCGCGCGGGCAGAGCTCGTGTCCACCTTTGCGGATGTCGAGGCACTGGAACCGGGCGTTGCGGCCCTTGTCGTCCTGGAGCTGGAACAGGGCTTTGAAACGCCGTCCTATGCCGTCATCGCCGAGCAGGACGTTCTGGGGGACCGACTGGTGTCGGGCGCCCGGCGCAGGAAGCGCGATGCCAACGTCCTCACCGAAGCTGCATCGCTGTCGGCGGGTGACCTCGTGGTTCACGTGGACCATGGGATCGGCCGCTTTATGGGCCTTAAAACCCTAGAAGCCGCGGGCGCCCCCCACGACTGCGTGGAGATCGCTTACGCCAAGGACGACAAGCTTTACCTGCCGGTGGAAAACATCGAGCTTTTGTCCCGCTACGGCTCCGATTCCCAAGAGGTGATGCTCGACCGGCTCGGCGGGGCCGGCTGGCAGGCGCGCAAGGCCAAGCTGAAGAAGCGGGTGCGCGAGATTGCCGACGAACTCATCAAGACGGCGGCGGCGCGGATGATGAAGAAGGCCCCGGTCATCGAGCCGCTCACCGGTGTGTTCGACGAGTTCGTGGCGAAGTTTCCCTACGACGAGACCGACGATCAGCTGGCCGCCATAGAATCGGTCTGCGACGACCTTGCTCTCGGTCGGCCCATGGATCGCCTGGTCTGCGGCGATGTGGGTTTCGGCAAGACCGAAGTGGCCATTCGCGCCGCCTTCCTGGCGGTCATGACCGGCCGTCAGGTGGCGCTTATAGTCCCCACCACGCTGCTCGCGCGCCAGCACTACAAAAACTTTGCCGAGCGCTTCCAAGGTCTTCCGGTGCGTGTTGCCCAAGCCTCCCGGCTGGTGGGCTCTAAAGAGATGAAGTCGGTGCGCGAGGGTATTGCGTCAGGTGACGTGGATCTCGTCATCGGCACCCACGCGCTGCTCTCGAAATCCATCGAATTTCGTGACCTCGCGCTCCTCATCGTGGACGAAGAACAAAAGTTCGGCGTCAAGCACAAGGAGGCGTTGAAGGCGTTGAAGGCGGACGTCCATGTGCTGACGCTTTCAGCAACACCCATTCCCCGCACCCTCCAACTGGCGCTGACGGGGGTGCGCGAACTCTCCATGATCGCCACGGCGCCGGTGGACAGGCTCGCCGTGCGCACCTTCATCGCGCCGTTTGATGCGCTCACCATCCGCGAGGCCGTCCTGCGCGAAAAATACCGGGGCGGTCAGACCTTTTACGTTTGCCCCCGCGTCTCCGACCTTGCCGGCCAAAAGGAATTCTTGGAGGCGCACGTTCCGGAAGTGAAGGTTGCGGTGGCCCACGGCCAGATGCGTCCCAGCGCCCTCGATGAGGTGATGAACGCCTTTTACGACGGGCGCTACGACGTGCTTCTCGCCACGACCATTGTGGAATCGGGCCTCGACATTCCCACCGCCAACACCTTGATCGTGCACCGGGCCGACATGTTCGGCCTCGCGCAGCTTTACCAAATCAGGGGTCGGGTGGGCCGCTCGAAAACCCGCGCCTACGCACTCCTCACCTACCCGGTGGACAAAACCCTCACCGCCACCGCCCAGCGCCGGCTAAAAGTCCTGCAATCCCTCGATAGTCTGGGCGCAGGGTTCCAGCTCGCGTCCCACGACCTCGACATTCGCGGCGCCGGCAATCTTCTGGGCGAGGAACAGTCAGGCCACATCAAAGAGGTGGGCTTTGAGCTTTACCAGTCGATGCTGGAGGAGGCGGTGGCCTCGCTGAAGGCGGGCGGCGAGGACGAGGCGGCCGATTCGTGGTCGCCGCAAATTTCCGTGGGAATCCCGGTGCTCATCCCGGAAGACTATATCCCGGACCTTCAGGTGCGCATGTCGCTCTATCGCCGGCTGGGCGACCTCGGCGACGCCCGGGAAATCGACGCCTTCGGTGCAGAGATGGTGGACCGATTCGGCCCAGTTCCCGACGAGGTCGAGTGGCTCTTAAAAATCGTCTTCATCAAGATCCTGTGCCGGCGCGCCAACGTGGAAAAGATCGATGCCGGCCCGAAAGGCTGCGTCGTCGCCTTCCGGGGTAACGAGTTTTCCAACGCGGCGGGGTTGGTGCAAATGGTCGCCGCCGAGCGCTCCTCGGCCAAGGTGCGGCCCGACCACAAGGTGGTGTTCATTCGCGATTGGCCCGACGCGGCCGAGCGCAGCAAAGGGGTGGCCGTCATCCTGTCCAAACTCGCCAAGCTCGCCGAAGATGCCGCCCCGCGTGAGGCCGCCTGAGGCAAGGGCAAAAAGATAAGTGTCAATCAAAATTGACGTATTGACGTCGGGTCGCGTTGACAGCCCCCAGGGTCAGGGCTAGCCTCCCTTCACCGGTGAGTGGCTCATACGGTGCCATCCGTTGCGCGCCGATCGGTGCGTGGGCGCGGGTAGCAAGACAGATCGCGCGAGCGGTCCCAGAGTCGTGCTGCCCCTTTGGTCGTTGCCACTGGCATAGTGCCCCCGCACCGGCGCGCAGCAACGGCCAAAAAGGCCCGGTTGGGGTCGGCCATCCTTGAGGATGACAGCGCTATGGGAGAAATCGTCGGCGAACTCGATACCACAACGGTGTTGCTTTACGCCTTCTGGGCTTTCTTCGGTTACCTCTGCTTTTACCTGCAAAAAGAGAGCCGGCGAGAAGGTTACCCGCTGGAAACCGACGAATGGGGCAAGGTTAAGAAGACCGGCGTCATCTTTATGCCGGACCCGAAGACGTTCCGCCTTCCCCACGGCCACGGAACGGTACAAAAGCCCGATGGCATTCGCGAAACGCGCGAGTTGAAGCTGCGCGCCCTCGAGCCCACGAGCGGAACGCCCTACGAGCCCACCGGTAACCCCATGCTCGATGGGATCGGGCCGGGTGCCTACGCGGAGCGGGCGGACGTGCCCGACGTCACGCTCGAGGGCGAGGTGAAAATCGTCCCCCTCAGAGC
>JBCCYN010000134.1:0-12847 GCA_039189655.1 Pseudomonadota bacterium
CGTGCGCGTCGCTCGCAACGAGGAAGGCGAGGTGGCGGTGGAAATCATCGACAACGGGATCGGCTTACCCACCGAAGGACGCGAGCGGCTGCTGGAGCCCTATATGACCACCCGTGAGAAAGGGACCGGCCTTGGCCTTGCCATCGTGAGAAAGATCGCCGAGGAGCAGGGCGGCCGCATCGAACTCCTCGACGCTTCCGCCGTCAGCGATAACACCCGCGGCGCCTGCATCCGCTTCGTCCTTCCGCCCATGGACGACGCCTAACTCGTTAGACCGCCGATATCCCCCAGCCTGGACGAGGGCGCTTGACGCGCTTTGTCAAAACAGCCATGGGAAATTCCGGCATTGTGACATTTGCGCAACACATGGAGTACCGATGGCCTCGGATATCCTTGTCGTCGACGATGAGATCGACATTCGTAATCTTATCGGCGGCATTCTTGAAGACGAAGGCTATGAGGTACGCACCGCCGCCAACAGCGACGAAGCCCTCGCCGCCGTGGGTGCGCGCCGCCCCCAGCTCATCTTCCTCGACATCTGGCTCCAGGGCTCGAAGCTGGACGGGTTGGCGTTGCTCGACGCCATCCGCGCCCAGCACGATGCGCTGCCCATCGTGATGATTTCCGGTCACGGCAACATCGAGACGGCGGTCTCGGCCATCAAGCGCGGCGCCTACGAGTACATCGAAAAACCCTTGAAGGCGGACCGGTTGGTCCTCACCGCCGAGCGCGCGCTGGAAGCCTCAAAACTCCGCCGGGAGGTGGAGCGCCTGGGCACCAAGACGGGGGAATTCCAGGACCTCATTGGCGGCTCGGTGGTGATGAACCAGCTGCGCGGCACCCTTGAAAAGGTGGCGCCGACGAACTCTCGGGTGATGATCATGGGCCCGTCGGGGGCGGGCAAGGAGCTGGTGGCGCGCACCATCCACACCAAAAGCTACCGCAAGGACGGGCCATTCGTGGTCCTCTCCTCGGCCACCATCACCCCCGACCGTTTTGAAGAAGCGCTCTTTGGCGCCGAAGCACGGCCGGGCCACGAGCCATCGGTGGGTGCGCTGGAAGAAGCCCATGGCGGCACGCTCTACCTGGACGAAATCGGCGATCTTCCGATGGAGGTGCAGCAGCGCATGTTGCGCGTCCTAGTGGCGCAGGAGTTTACGCGGGTGGGCGGCTCCCAAAAGGTGAAGGTGGATGTGCGGGTGATTTCCTCCTCCGCCCGGGATCTCCAGGACGAGATCACCGAGGGGAGGGTGCGCGAAGACCTGTTCCACCGCCTCTCGGTGGTGCCGCTGCGGGTGCCGGCCCTGGCGCAGCGGCGCGAGGACGTTCCCATGCTGATCGACTACTTCGTCAAGCAGACGGCCGAAAACCAAGGCTTGCCCCGCCGCATCGTCGGCGAAGACGCCATGGCCGTCCTCCAGGCCCACGACTGGCCCGGCAACGTCCGCCAACTGAAGAACAACGTGGAGCGGCTCCTCATCCTCACCCGCGACGGTGACGCCAACGAGCCCATATCAGCTGACTTCCTGCCCAACGAGATCGGTGCCATCGTCCCGCCGCTCTCGTCCGCCACCGGCGGCGAGCACATCATGGCGCTGCCTCTGCGCGAAGCTCGGGAAATCTTTGAGCGCGATTACTTGAAGGCACAGATCAACCGTTTTAGCGGCAACGTGTCCCGCACCGCGGAGTTTGTGGGCATGGAACGCTCGGCGCTGCACAGGAAGTTGAAAACGCTTGGAATCGCTTAGAGTCTGGCCCGTCCTGGCCGACTCAACAGCTTGGCCAAGATGGTTGGGTAGCGGATGCGCATAGTCATCTGCGGCGCAGGGCAGGTGGGATTTGGGATTGCCGAACGTCTGTCGGCCGAAGGCCATGACGTTTCGGTGATCGATACCTCCTCCCGCCTCATCGCCAACGTGCGCGATCAGCTGGACGTGCGCGGCGTCATTGGCCACGGCTCGCACCCGGACGTACTGGCCGCCGCGGGCGCTGAGGACGCCGATCTTCTCATCGCCGTCACCCAGGCGGACGAGGTGAACATGGTGGCCGCCCAGGTGGCCCACACGCTTTTCCAAGTGCCCACCAAAATCGCCCGCGTGCGTGCCCAAAGCTATCTTTCGCCCATCTACAAGCACTTCTTTGCCCAAAATCAGATGCCCATCGATGTGGTGATCTCGCCGGAGATCGAGGTGGGCGAGATGGTCATGCGCCGCCTGGCGCTCCCCGGGGCGGTGGAAACGGTGCGCTTTGCCGACGATAAAATCATCGTCGTGGGGATCATGTGCGGGGAAGACTGTCCCGTGGTGGACACGCCCCTGCGCCAGCTCACCGAGCTCTTTCCCAACCTTGGCGCCGTAGTGGTGGGCGTCTTCCGTGGCGGGCGGATCATCGTGCCCCACTCGGAAGACATGTTGCGCATCGGGGATCTCGTCTACGTGGTGGCCCCGCGCGAGCAAGCCCGCCGCACCCTCGTGATCTTCGGCCACGAAGAGCCCAAAGCCGCCCGCGTGGTCATCGCCGGCGGCGGCAACATCGGTTTTTATGTGGCCCAGGAGCTGGAAAAGCGCGAACCGGCCACAAAAATCAAAATCGTGGAAGCGTCACGTGCCCGCGCCATAGAGGTGGCCGACGCCCTCCACCGCGCGGTGGTGCTCAACGGTTCGGCCCTCGACCAGGACCTTTTGCGCGAGGCCGACATTGAAGACGCTGACACGATGGTGGCCCTCACCAACGACGACCAGGCCAACATCATCGCCTGCGTCATGGCAAAGACACTCGGCTGCGTGCGCAACCTCAGCCTCATCAACAATGTCTCTTACCCTGCACTCGCCAACGCCCTAGCCATTGATGCCTACGTCAACCCGCGCGCGGTGACGATCAGCCGCGTCCTTCGCCACGTGCGGCGCGGGCGCATCGAAAGCGTCCATTCCCTACAGGACGGTCAGGCCGAGCTGATCGAAGCGGAGGCGCTGGAGACCTCGCCCCTGGTGGGAAGCCAGCTGCGTGATCTCGACCTGCCGCGCACGGTGCGCATTGGGGCAATCTATCGCGCCGGCGAGGCCATCGAAATCAACGGTGACACACAAATTTTAGCGAAAGATCGCGTCATCATGTTCGCGCTGGCTGACAAAGTGCATCAGGTCGAGCAGATGTTCAGAGTGAGCTTGGAATTTTTCTGACGGAGCCCCCCCATGAGCCGCATTGCCTACGTGAATGGTCGCTACGTGCCCCTTGCCAAGGCCGAAGTCCACGTGGAGGATCGCGGCTTTCAATTCGCCGACAGCGTCTATGAGGTTTGCGAGGTTTGGTGCAGGGATATCGTCGATATGACGCGCCACCTCGATCGCCTCACCCGCTCCCTCAAAGAGCTGTCCATGGACTGGCCGGTGACCCGCAAGGCCTTGGAGATGATCATGCGGGAGGTCATCACCCGCAATCGCGTTCACACCGGCCTTGTTTACCTCCAGGTGAGCCGCGGCGCAGCGCGCCGGGATTTTCAGTTTCCCGCACCCGGTACGCCCACAACGCTCGTCGTCACCAGCCGCGCCACCTTGCCCGCCACACGCCGGGCCGCAGGCGAGAACGGCATCAAGGCGATCACCGTGCCGGACATTCGCTGGCAGCGGGTCGACATCAAGACCACTGGGATGACGGCCCAGGTGTTGGCCAAGGAGGCCGCCATCCGCGCCGGCGCCAAAGAAGCGTTCATGGTGGACGGCGAGGGGAGGGTGACGGAAGGCTCTTCAGCCACCGCCTGGATCGTCAACGCCGACGGAACGCTCATCACGCGGCCAAAGGACATGGGGATCCTGCCGGGCGTCACCCGCCACGCCATCATGGACTACGCCGCCGCCCACGGCATCAAGGTGGAAGAACGGCCATTTACCGTGGAGGAAGCGCGAGATGCGCGCGAGGCGTTCATCACCTCTGCAAGTGCGACAGTTGTGGCCGTCGTTCAAATCGACGACAAAGTTTTAGGCAATGGCGCACCGGGGTCCGTGGCTTCTGGCCTGCGCGACCATTTCCACGAGGGCGTCGAGCGCCTCCCCGTGGAACAGTATTGAGCAACTGATCCCAAAAACTGTTGCAACCCGATCGGTCCAACCTAGCTACATGGATCGTGCGCGCTGCTGCAAATTGGCATGCTGCATGCTGCAACAACACATCGATTCACCGTCGTGAGTCGCAATTGAGCCTGGAAGAATAAGAAAATGGCGGAAAAAACACAGAATTTGCAGGACACGTTCCTTAACCATGTCCGCAAATCCAAGACGCCACTGACAATATTCCTTATCAACGGAGTGAAGCTCCAGGGCGTTTTGACGTGGTTTGACAATTTTTGTGTGTTGTTGCGCCGCGATGGGCATTCGCAGCTCGTCTATAAGCATGCAATTTCCACAATCATGCCGAGCCAACCGGTGCAGCTGTTCGAGCCGTCGGAGGACGACAATAGCTAAGCGAGTGCGCCGCATCGGGGCGGCGAGATAGGAAGAGCGTGATGCAGGTTGCGAGCGACGCGCCACGGGCACGACTTCGCACCCAATCCACTGAGACCGCACCCACTCGGGCGCTGGTGGTTCTGCCGCTTCTGCGCGGGAGCGGCGACCATGGCCGCTCGCCCGACGGCCAGCTGGCCGAGGCAGTGGGGCTTGCCGCGGCGATTTCCTTGGACGTGGTGGACGCGCAGACCGTGTCGGTGCGCACCCCCCGCCCCGCGACGCTCTTCGGCACCGGCGCGGTCGATGACATCACAGCCGTGGCAAGGGCCCTCAGCGCCGATCTTGTGATCGTCGATCATGCACTCACGCCGGTGCAGCAGCGCAATCTGGAGCGGGCCTTCGGGGCCAAGGTCCTCGATCGCACCGCGTTGATCCTGGAGATTTTTGGCGAGCGGGCCCATACGGCCGAGGGCGTCCTTCAGGTGGAGCTGGCGCATCTCACCTATCAGAAGAGCCGTCTGGTGCGCTCCTGGACCCACCTGGAGCGCCAGCGCGGTGGCTTTGGTTTCCTGGGTGGACCGGGTGAAACCCAAATCGAGTCCGACCGGCGCCAGATCGCAGAACGCATCGACCGCGTCGAGGTGGCGCTGGAGGACGTGCGGCGGACGCGGTCCCTGGCGCGCGAGCAGCGCCGGCGCAACAACATGCCGGCGATTGCTCTCGTCGGCTATACTAACGCGGGAAAGTCCACTCTCTTCAATCAGTTGGCCGGCAGCCACGTGAAGAGCCAGGACCTCCTTTTCGCCACCTTGGACCCCACCTTGCGCAAGCTTCCGCTCCCCCACGGGCGGACGGCCATTTTGTCGGACACGGTGGGTTTCATCTCCCATTTGCCCACCGCGCTGGTGGCCGCGTTCAGGGCCACGCTGGAAGAGGTCACTCTGGCCGACCTCATTATCCACGTGCGCGACATCTCCCACGAAGAAACCGAGAGCCAGGCGGCGGATGTGCTCGCGACCCTCGCTGACCTTGGCGTGGAGGCCGGGGAGCGGACCATCTTAGAGGTTTGGAACAAATCCGATGCACTGGCGCCGGCCGAGCGACAGATGCGTCACGAAGCCGCGATGGCCCAGGGCGCGGTGCTGATGTCGGCTGCCACGGGGGAGGGGGTCGCGACGCTTCTTTCCAGTGTCGAGGCCGCCCTTGCAGCCGGTTCGCTCACCCGCGATGTGGTGGTCGATGCCGCTGACGGCGCACTGCTCGCCTGGCTTTATCGCAACGTGGAAGTGCTGGCGCGGCGCGATGACGGTGACCGATTGCACCTTTCCATTCGCATCCCCCACGCCCGCGTTGCCGATACCTTGGCAAAGCTTGGTGAGCCCGGCACCGACGAGCTGGGACCGGTACCCCTCAACGGCTAAAACGCGCTCCAGCAAGCCGTTTGATGGTTCGCGGATAGTGGAGGCGGGGCCCGTGGTGGATCTGATCGTTCGCGCAGCCGCCCCATCGGACGCCCGGGACATACTCGCCATCTACGCGCAGATCGTGGAACGGACCGCCATCTCGTTCGAGACCGAGGTGCCGAGCGAGGAGACCATAAAAGCCCGGATCTTCGAAGTCAGCGCGCGCTATCCCTACCTCGTTTGCCATTGCGACGGCCACTTCGCCGGATACGCCTACGCCAACCTATTTCGATCTCGGCCGGCCTACGCCAGCACCGCTGAAACCACTGCCTATGTGCGCGAGGACTTTCGTGGAAAAGGCGTCGGGACAGCGCTTTACGAGGCGCTTCTTGCCAAGCTCTCGGGGGCGGGCATCCATTGCGCCGTCGCCGCGATCACGCTCCCCAATCCTGCGAGTGTTGCCCTTCACGAACGGTGCGGGTTTGAGCCTGTGGGGGTGCTCCGAGAGGTGGGCCGAAAATTCGGTGTCTTTCATGACGTCGGCTGGTGGCAAAGACACCTTTCTTCCAACGGGGAGACGATGTCTTTCCACCAGAGCCGTCCAGACCAGACTGGAGACCAGTGAGGCCTGAAAAAAACGTCTCGTTCCTTCGATTGACCAGCAACGACGGGCTGAGGTGCAGTCAAATCAGCATGGATCTTCGGCTTTGGCTCAAGTCTTCTTGTGTTGGGGAGCCTCGGAGGAGACAGGAATGCAGTTCACGGCAACCATGGCGAGCCCGATGTCGGCTTTGCCATCGCAATCGAACGCGCTGGTCACGCCGCTCGGCGGATCGACGTTCATGACGATGTGGCCAGGATCATCCGACGGCTCGCTGGCGCGCAAAGTATAGGTCCCGTCGGAGCAATCCACTGTCCGACCTTCGCCGAAATACTTGACCGGCAACACGAAGATGTGTCCGCCATCACGCGGCGCGGCGCAAAACGCTTTGGAGAAGGCGTCGAAATCTTTCGCCTGGGTGACTGCGGTCTGGGCAGCGGCGGGCGCGGCAAGCCCCAGCGAAAGGGCTATGGCGCACGCAGCGTTCAAATACCTAGATGTCATGGGATCGGCTCCTGTGCACAAAAGGCCAGCGCGGCTGGCTCCGTACGTGCACCTATAGTTGGACATACCCCCCAGGAGCGCAACCGAAACCTGTGCCGACGTCTATGCTGGAAATTTCGCGTGCCAGTGCCGGGCAATGTCGATGCGCCGACAGCACCAGACGTCTGGCTTTTCCGTGACATGGGCAAGAAAGCGCTTGAGCGCCGCCGCCCGCCCCGGTCGACCCACTAGGCGGCAGTGGAGGCCCACCGACATCATTTTCGGCGACTGAGCACCTTCCTCATAAAGAACATCGAATGCGTCGGTGAGGTAGTCGAGGAACTGGCTCCCCGCATTGAACCCCTGTGCGGTTGCAAAGCGCATGTCGTTGGCGTCAAGCGTATAGGGGATGATGAGGTGAGGGGGGCCGTACTCTCGCGTGTAAAACGGCAAGTCATCAGAGTAATCGTCGGATGAATATAAGAATCCGCCCTCCTCCACCACCAGACGGCGGGTGTGGGGGCTGACCCGCCCGGTGTACCAACCCAGCGGCCGCTCGCCGACGATTTGGGTGTGGCGGAAAATGGCGTCGTTGAGGTGCTGGCGCTCGGTATCGATATCGAATGCGCCATAGTCAATCCAACGCAGGGCGTGGCTTGCGATCTCCCATTTTGCTTCGACCATGGCCGCGACGGCTTCGGGGTTTTTCTCCAGCGCTTGGGTGACGCCATAGACGGTGACGGGAACACCAAATTCCTCAAACAGCCGATGAAGCCGCCAAAAACCGGCACGACTGCCGTACTCGTAGACGCTCTCCACATTCCGTTCGCGCCGGTCGGGAATGGACTGCCCGCCCACCACCTCGTGCAAAAACGACTCTGACTCGCCATCTCCATAAAGGACGGAGCGCTCGCCGCCCTCCTCGTAGTTGATGACGAACTGGACCGCGATGCGCGCCCCGCCTGGCCAATCCGGGTGCGGCGGCGTGCGGCCATAGCCTACGAAATCGCGGGGATCATTCATGCCGGAGTCTCTTCCTTTGCCTCGCGCTCGGCGCGCTTTGCGGCTTCCCAGCGCCGATCCCACTCCACGGCATCAAAGTTTTTGACCGACACACCGTCGGCCCGCGCCGCGCTCTCCATGTGGCGCACGCGAGCGGCAAATTTTGCATTGGTCGCCCGAAGGGCCCCGTCGGCGTCGATCCCAACGTGGCGCGCCAAATTGACGAGGGTGAAAAGCAGATCGCCGAACTCTGCCGCCATCTCAGCCTGGTCATTCTTCGCGGCGGCTGCCTGGAACTCGGCCACTTCCTCAGCGACTTTTTCGGCAACGGCGGTGGTGATGGGCCAATCAAAGCCCACCTTGGCGAGGCGCTTTTGCATCTTTTGGGCACGCACGAGGCTTGGAACGCCCACCGGCACGTCCTCGATCAGCCCCTGGGGTTTAGACGCCTTTTCTTCGGCTTTGATCTCATCCCAAACCTTTTTGATTTCCTCCGGCGTGCGCGCTGGACCATCGGAAAAAATGTGAGGGTGGCGCCGCACGAGCTTTTCGCAAATGGCGGTTGCCACGTCGTCAAAATCGAAGCGGCCATCTTCTTCAGCCATCTGGGCGTGGAACACCACCTGCAGGAGAAGATCTCCCAATTCGTCCTTAAGGTCGTCGAAGTCGCCACGCTCGATGGCATCGGCCACCTCGTAGGCTTCTTCCAGCGTGTATGGGGCAATGGAGGTAAAATCTTGGGCAAGGTCCCAAGCGCAGCCATTTTCCCGGTCGCGCAGTCGCGCCATGATGGCGCGCAATCGCTCAATGGGTGCTGTCATGGCGCCCTCCTTGCCGGCGTGACCAGAGTTTTTTAGAGGCGCCACATTTCTAGCCCGATCAGGCCGGGTGGCAAGGGAGGTGAGGGCGCGATTTTAAACGATGACCAATCCGGCTTCGACCTCCTCTGAAGCCCAGATCGCTTCGCATGGCCATTTCGCGGACTTTTTTACCGTCCGCTGCCACCGCGCCACGGGTTGCTGAGATCACGCGAGCTCACCCAACAGCGCCTTCTTCAACGCATCATATTCGCGTTGGGGGATGCCCACCATCGCAGTATCGCGATCTGTTAGCTCATCTTCGTAGGGATCTGGCGCAGGAAATCGCGCACCTGGCCTTACGAACTGGCTATCGGTCAAGTCACACCGCTTCCCTTCTATGCGGTTGTAGTAGTGCCAAATGGTTGGATACCGGGTTCGAAGAACTTCTCCGCCAAAAAGGTCATGAATCACTGCGCTGGTGACATTGCATTGACCGTTTGCCGGGTTCTCTTTTGTCCACTGTTTTGCGGTATTGAGTGACCAAGCTTCTTCAAGGGCTACCCTGACCCTTTCTTCGTCGAAAATCATAGGCCGTTCGCTCCAGTCCCGTCGGTCAAGCCAGTTTCACAGACAGGCGTCTGTATCGTGCAAAGACGAACACGCCCCCAAGCGCTGCTCGCAAAGCGATGTCATTTTTTCCCATGATGAATGCGACGCCAATCCATCAATGTGGATGGCGAGAACTATTTCGCACGCCTTCTCTAACCGGCGCCATTTTTGTTGTGGGTGTCCTGCATGGGAAAATGCAGACAAAGCCGACGAACGTTTGGACTCTTTGAGCGGCTGCTTCAGAGCTGGGCCGCAATGTCGTTTCGCCGGCTGAGCTTGGAGCCAATCAGGGACTTATTGGCAAGACGGCCCGCCTGAAGGAAAGCCCCTGTCGAATGGACGCCTTAGGCCGCTTCCATCGGCCCGCCAGCGTCTTTCCAGGCACCGATGCCACCGACATTGGTCACGGCAGTATAGCCCATATCCACAAGAGTTTTGCCAGACAGAGCGGCTTGCCCACCAAGCCCGCAGACCAGATATATTTTGGTGTCTTTTTGGAGCGCTTTGTTGTGGAAGCCCATTTCTGTATCGGCGGCAAACTCAATGAAGCCGCGGGGGATACGCTGCGCACCGGCGATGGTGCCGGTCTTGGCAATGTCCGAGCTGTCTCTCACATCGACAAAGACCCCAACACCGCTGGCGTGCACCTTGATCGCCTCTTCTGAGGACAGTCTCGGAACGACGGCGTTGGCTTCATTGAGAAAGGTTTGAGCAGTTTTCATGGGAGCTCCGCGAGGGGTTTGAGTGAAGAAGTGCCGACCGGGTGGCCGGCTCCATCGCATCGGCGGCTAAGCCACCTGAATATATAAGCAGTTCTACTTGTAGGCGATAATCGATACTTCGACGAGAACAGGCGCACCTGGCTTGCCGCCCGGAAGAGCGCCGACCTCGACCGCGGCGCGGGCGGGGGGCATCTCGCCTTCGCCCCAGTATGTACCGTAGATCTCGTTAAACGCACCGTAGTTGGCCATATCGGTGATGAACACCGTCGCGCGCACGGCATCGTTAAAGCCGTAGCCGGCCTCAGAGAGGACGCTTTGCAGGTTCTCCATCACGATCTTGGTTTGATCCTTTAAGTCGTTGTCGCCGTCGCGGGCGTGTTCTGGGATTTCTCCATTCACGTATGCAATTTGACCGGATACATAGAGAAATCCGTTGGCAGTCTTGACGCCGGGCGTGTACGGCGCGATCGGGACGTTACCGGCGGGATAGATCCCAGTTCTTGCGTCTTCCGCCATCGCGGTGGTGGCGCATGCCATCAGGCTGATCAGTCCAAGAGTACATAGTTTCTTCATTTCGTTACTCCCCATTGGATTAGAATTATTTCGCGGCTTCAATGATCATTTCGGCGACGAATGCCGGTTGAGACACAGCTACCGCGTGGCTCGCGTCCACTTCCCGCGCTGTTGCACCGATCTTTTCAGCGAATTGCCGCTGCAACGCCGTTGGCGTCATGTAATCTTTGCCCGCGATCACGTAGAAGCTGGGTTTTTCCTGCCAGGCGGCATGGGTCACCGGCTCACCCAGGGCTTTGCTGTTCAACAGCCCTTGCGTTGCGGCCATGACCTTGGCCGTTTCAGCTGGAACATCGTGGGCGAAGAGATCAGCCATCGCCTCATCCGGCAGATAAAAATATCCGCTTTCATCTTGTTGCAGCGCTTTAATACCTGGGGCCGGAAACTTTTCTAACTCAGCGGCTTCACCAAGACCTTGGCCCGGATCGGGCGCATACGCGGCCACATAGACAAGCGACTGTACTTTGTCGTTTAGGCCAGCTTGCGTGATGACCTGCCCACCCCAGGAATGCCCCACCAAGACAACCGGACCTTCTGCCCGAGCGATCGCGCGCTCCGTGAAGGCCACGTCTCCGGCAAGCGAGTCCAGCGGGTTTTGTACGGAAATAACGTCGAGGCCGGCCGCTTCGAGGATGGGGGTGACCCCACTCCAGGCCGAACCATCCGCAAACGCGCCGTGAACCAAGACCACGGATTTGGCGCTGAGGTCCTCGGCCTGGGCCATGGACGCAAGGCCCAGGGCGGCAAAAGTGGACAGCGCTATCAGAGCAGCTCGGCGTTTCATGCGACTTCTCCTTGTTATGACTAGTGCACTAGTGTTATGCATACCTAGTGCACTAGGTAAATACCAGCAAGGTGGTTTTTTCCGACTTTTTGGCCGTCGTTGGCGAAAAATTAGGGGGAGGGGTGTTCGCGAGGAGCGGTAGTCCAGGTCACGCGATCATGCGATCGCATGAAATGCCGGTGGTGGTCTTCAGGTAGTGGCGGGTCGTCTTCAGGTAATGGCAGCGCGAAGCTTGTTTATCTCCTCCAAAAGCTCGTGGGCTTTTGCGTCTGTGATATTCAATGCGCATCCCAACTGTACGGGAACGTCGGCCGCGCGTTCTCCCAAAGAGCGGCCTTCTTCCGTGAGGAAGACTTCCTGACGGCGCTCATCCTCGGCGCTGCGTTCTTTCCGGACCAGGCCCATTTTCTCGATCCGTTGGATCAAAGGCGTTGTTGTCGCGCCTTCGAGAAAAAGACGGTCGGCAATCTGCTGAACGCTCAGCCCATCCTGTTGCCAAAGGACAAGCATCGCCGCGTACTGAGGGTAGGTCAGCCCCAGGTCGGCCAGTATATCGGCATAGGCTTTCGTGATGGCGCGAGAGGTCGAATAAAGCGCGAAGCAAAGCTGCTGATCAAGCAATGGTGGAGTCTTTGTCAGTGTCTTGGCCATGTGTGCGCTTCCCGGGTCGGAAACGCACTTAATGAATAGTGGTCTAGCAATCAATGTCCCACTGAATTCGCCTTGCTGGGAGGATTGAGATTATTGAGCCGTTTCGCCCCAGGCGGGGCTGTCATAGGCGCCCTGGGCAGCGTGCGCCGACAGCACCGACAAAAAGCTGCTTGGAACGAATTGGCATCCATTCCGCTCCGCTGATGGGACGCGGGCAGAGAACCGTTTTGCGCTGGAGGCGGCGTTTGGTCGAGCCGTTCCCCCACACACGCCAGTCGCATAAGATGGATTATGGAACCACTACCATCATGTCGTAGGCGGGCTCCACGTGCGGCGGCAGCGCCTGCGCCAGCTCTCCATAATCAAGATCCTGGTGCATGTTCGTCAAAATTCCGCGGCGGGCACCGACACGGCCGATCCAGTCCACCGCCTGCTCCACGTTGAAATGGCTTGAATGGGTCCGGTAGCGCAGCGCGTCGACGACCCACACCGAAAGGTTTTCCAAGAACGGCAGCGAACGTTGCGGCACGTCGTCAAGGTCGGAAGAGTAAGCCAGATCGCCGATGCGGTAGCCCAAGGATTGGATGGCGCCGTGCTTTTGGGAAAATCCGGTCATCGTGATGGGCCCGCCCGCGCCATCCACCGACACGGGCTCGCCGGCAGCGATCTCGACGGCATTGAGGATCGGCGGGTAGCTGCCGGCGCCGGCAAAACAATACTCGAACGCCTGGTGCGCCCGCTCAAGGGTCGCGCGGTCCATGTAAACGTCGACGCGTCTGC
>JBCCYN010000135.1:0-12804 GCA_039189655.1 Pseudomonadota bacterium
CCTGAAGCGGATCACCCTGGAGCTTGGCGGCAACGACCCGGCGATCTTGCTCCCGGGGACCGACTATAAACCGCTCATTCCCACGTTGTTCGACGCGGCCTATGGAAACTCCGGTCAGTGGTGCATCGCCGTTAAGCGTCTTTACGTACACGAAAGCCAACACGAAGACTTCGTGCGGGACTTTGTGGACTATGCATCGAAGAAAAAGGTGGGCAATGGCATGGATCCGGAGACGGATCTCGGCCCGATCCAAAATACGATGCAGTACGGCAAGCTTAAGAACTTGTTCGCCGATGTGAAGGAAAAAGGTTACAAAGTTCCGCTTGGCGGCACCATCGACGAGAGTGTTCCGGGCAACTTCGTACCAATCACCGTGGTGGACAATCCGCCGGAAAACAGTCGCGTTGTTCGGGAAGAGCCTTTCGGTCCGATCCTGCCGATCCTTTCTTACTCCGAGGTCCAAGATGCCGTGGAGCGGGCCAACGACACTGACTTTGGCCTTGCCGCTTCCGTGTGGGGGCCTGATCGCGACAACGCCATTGATGTGGCCAACCAGCTCGATGCCGGAACCGTCTGGGTGAATGAGATCCATATCCACGGCATCGACATTCCGTTCGGCGGCGTGAAGCAGTCTGGGATGGGTGTGGAGAATGGCCGCGAAGGTCTGCAAGAATTCACAAACACCAAGTCGTTCATGTTTGCGAAATAGCCCGAACACGCATCGTTTTTGTGCCATTGAGGCGGCCCTTATGGGGCCGCCTTTTTTGTGCGTTCTTAAGGGGTGAGCGCAACCAATGCATCGGCCACGTCTTACTTACTCAGCGGCACTCGAAAACATGTGGCTACGCCGGGGTGGGGGAAGGTGCTGCCGGGCAATCCCGAACAAAAAACATACCTGCGCGGAAGCACCGAGCGGGGTGAGCATCAGCAGGCGGCCCACCTCAAAGCCGATCGAAGCGCCCGGCTTCAGCAACCGCCGAGGCATACCATCACCTTCGACATCCAGTTCTCCTGTCCGGGGTGCGAGAACAACCCATGTGTCGTAGGTCGCAACGAACGGGCTCACCCCCGTGATGAGTTTTTGAACAAGCTCGAATGTCCCGTCGGCCTCGACGCGCAGCACGCGTTCGGTTTGGCCGCGCCCCAATCCAGGGGCGTGACGAGCAAAGCGCGCCAGAAGAGGTCCGACGGCTTCCAGGGCGCTCTGGCCAGCACCGTTCGACGCGATCAGGTCGACGGTGCGGACAGTCAACTCCGTCGCCGAAAGGGCGGGATCAGCGTCGTCGATCACGATGGTTGTCAGGCGCTTATGGCGAGATCTGCGGTGCCAAACTCAGCCCGGATTAGGGCATCGTGTTCCCCTAACGATGGCACCTTGCCGAACGATTTCGTCTCACCGGCGACGACAGCGCCGGGGGAAAGAAGCTCTATCTCGCCATCGTCGGTGCGCACGAAGATAAAGCGATGCTGGGGGTGTGCGACGATATCATCCAGATCGCTGAGCCGACCAAAAGCAATACCGCACTTTTGGAGCATTTCGATGTTTTCATCCCGCGATCGCTTGGCGAAAGCATCACCAACGAGCTGGTCTACTGTCTCTCGGTTTGCGACACGCTCAGTGTTGTTGGAAAATCCCTGGCGTGTGGCAAGGAAAGGATCGCCAAGTATTTGCTCGCAAAGAACGGCCCATTCCCGCTCGTTCTGAACTGAGATCAGGAC
Source organism: Pseudomonadota bacterium (assembly GCA_039189655.1). GTDB lineage: Bacteria > Pseudomonadota > Alphaproteobacteria > Rhizobiales > Amorphaceae > Acuticoccus. The sequence goes on from JBCCYN010000135.1 coordinate 1,720, forward strand.
CGCTCGATCGTCTGCACAATTGAATGCGCCATAGGGGGCGATGGTCGGGTGTTTTAAGCCCATCCGGGCCGGCGCCTTGCCGCCGTAGCGATATTGCAAATACGGCACGTTCATCCAATCGGCCATCGCGTGGAACAGCGAAACCTCAATGGAACGACCATCGCCGGTTTTCGATCGACCGATGATCGCCTCAAGGATTGCCTGGTAAGCCGTCATCCCCGCAGCAATGTCGCAAACCGAAACACCGACGCGCGCGGAGCCATGCTCGGTCCCATTGATTGCGCTGAGCCCGCTCTCGGCCTGGATAAGCAGGTCGTATGCTTTCTGGTCTTTGGCTGGCCCTTCGCTGCCGTAGCCGGAGATGGCGCAAACGATCAGCCCGCGGTTCTTTGCGCGAAGGCTATCGACATCCAGCCCGAGCCTGTCCACGACCCCCGGCCCCATGTTGTGAATGAACACGTCGGCTTCTGCGAGCATGTTGCGCATAACCGCAAGATCGGCAGGGCTCTTCAAATTGAGCCTCACCGACTGTTTTCCGCGATTGATCCAAACAAAGTATGCGCTGGACCCTTTCGCCAGCGTGTCATAGCCGCGCGCGAAATCGCCCTCAGGGCGCTCCACCTTGACCACACGCGCACCCGCATCGGCAAGCTTGCACGAAGCGTACGGCGCAGCCACTGCATGTTCCAGCGAAACGACGAAAAGATCGTTGAGATCGCCCATGACACCCCCACGCTTTCAACATTACGGTGCATTTCGGCTGGCGCCAGGACAACTACTTGCTTCCTTGCCATGCGATAGCTTGCGCCTATACGCTACGCGGCCGGGGGATGCCCATGGACATTAAGCAAATGCGCTACTTCGTCGCCATTGCCGAGCAGGGCTCCTTGGCGGCCGCCGCCAACTCCATCGGTATTGCCCAACCGTCCCTTTCGCAGCAAGTCAAAAACCTTGAAGAGCGCATCGGTACCGACCTCTTGGTGCGGTCTTCCCGCGGGGTCACCATGACGGAGGCCGGTGCGACGTTCTTAGAACATGCCCGCAGCATCCTGAGCGCGGTGGAGCGGGCCGAGGAAGAGGTGCGCATCGCCGCCTCCGAGCCCACGGGCACCGTCGTTTTCGGCTTTCCCAGCTCGGTCTCGATGGTGCTATCCGTGCCGCTGGCGGAGACGATCCGGCACGACTATCCATCCATCAAGCTGCGCGCGGTGGATGCCATGAGCGGCTTCATCAAAGGCTGGCTTGAGGATGGGAAGGTCGACCTTGCGATTCTTTACGAGATGAACGCCATCAGAAATGTCGAATCCAGACTTCTGTTGAACGAAGACCTCTACTTTTACTCAGCCCATGATAACTGGCCGCTCGATACCCCGCCGGGGGAGCCGACTTCGCTGAAAAACTTGTCGGACGTGGAGATGGTCCTGCCGTCCCAAAACCACGGCTTGCGCATCCTGATTGACCGCTTTTGCAAGTCGTTTGGGGTTTCCTTGAGGATTGAGGTGGAGATGGATTCCCTCACCCAAATCAAAACCCTCGTCTCCCGAGGAAGCACTCACACCATCTTGGCGCCAGCAGCGGCGTACGACTTTGAGTCCAGCGGACAGCTCCTGAGCGCACCAATCATCGATCCGGTCATCCGCCGTCCGGTGGTCATGATTCGCCGTCCCGGCCCTGTGGTGACCCGCGCATCCCTGGAGGTGGAGGGCCTTACGGTGCGTGTGGTGGAAGAACTGGTGCGGCGGAATATATGGAAGGGTCATCTGGCTGACGACGTGGCGGCGCGGCCCGATGCATAGTTTGAACCTATAGCCGGCGTCGGTATCGGCCGAGTTCCGGCCCCATGGTGCAGCCAATACCGTCGCTCATACGTTGATGTGTGGGCGTCATCGCGGGAGTCGATATGAACATTGCCGCTAAGCCGATCCTGTCCCGGAGCCATCTCATCAATGGCGAATGGGTTTCTGGTTCGGGAGCCGAGATCAGCGTGGTGTCGCCGAGCACGGGGGCGGAAATCGCAAAGATCGCGTCGGGAGGCGCGAGCGAAATCGATGAGGCTGTGAAGGCGGCGCGCGCTGCGTTCGACGGCGGGGCGTGGTCGATGCTCACGGCGGTGGAACGGGGCCGGCTCCTTCACAGGGTAAGTGAAGCGGTCAACACCAACGCCGCGGAACTCGCCGAACTGGAAGCGATGGATACCGGCAAGCCGTTGCGCCAGGCGAAAGCTGATATGGTCGCGACGGCGCGATACTTTGAATACTATGGTGCTGCCGCAGACAAAGTGCATGGCGAGACCATCCCGTTCCTATCGGGGTTCCAAGTTCAGACCGTTCGCGAGCCCTTTGGCGTCACCGGACATATCATTCCCTGGAACTATCCAGCCCAGATGTTCGGCCGCAGCTGCGCGCCGGCGCTTGCCATGGGCAATGCGGTTGTTCTGAAGCCGGCTGAGGAGGCTTGCCTCGCGCCCCTGCGCATCGCCGAGCTAGCGACGGAGGTCGGGTTTCCGGCCGGCGCCATTAATGTGGTGACTGGGTACGGGGAGGAGGCAGGCGCCGCCCTTTCGGCGCATCCGGGCGTGGACTTCTTGTCGTTCACCGGCTCACCTGAAGTGGGCGTTCTTGTGCAGACCGTGGCGGCCAAGAACCATATCGGTTGCACGCTGGAGCTGGGCGGCAAGTCGCCTCAAATCGTCTTTGACGACGCCGACCTTGACGCGGCGTTGCCCATCCTCATCGGCGCCATCGTGCAAAACGGCGGGCAGACCTGCTCGGCGGGCTCGCGCGCGCTCATCCAGCGCTCAGTATTCGACGAAGTTACGTCGCGTCTGAAGGAAGCGTTCACGAAGCTTCGCGCCGCGCCTTGGGAAGCCGACGGTGACCTTGGTGCTCTAATCTCGCAGACGCAAAAGCGACGGGTCGAAGCTTTCGTGAATGGGGCGGGACATGCGGCGGCGCCGCTCCTGGCGCGCGGATCGGTGGTGGAGGATGCACCCAAGGGGGGGAGCTACGTGGCACCGGCACTGTTCGGACCGGTAGCGGAAAATGATCCACTCGCGCGCGAAGAAGTGTTCGGACCTGTGCTCGCCTGCATCCCGTTCGAAGACGAAGCAGACGCCCTGCGCATCGCGAACGATACTGATTACGGGCTGGTTGCGAGCGTTTGGACACGCGATGGCGGTCGGCAGATGCGCATGGCCAAAGGACTAAGGTGTGGCCAAGTATTCATCAACGTCTTCGGTGCTGGGGGTGGGATAGAGCTTCCGTTCGGCGGTGTTCGAAAATCAGGCCACGGCCGCGAGAAGGGTTTTGCTGCACTCCACGAATTCAGCCAAATCAAAACAATCGTGCAAAACCACGGCTAGCGAGCAAACGATCCATGCGACTTTCCGGTAAATCCGCTCTCATCACCGGCGCCGCTTCCGGCTTCGGACGGGAAATAGCTTTCAGATTTGCCAAGGAGGGGGCGAAGGTTGCCGTCGTCGATCTCAACGGTGAAGGGGCTGCAAAGGTCGCTGACGACATCGGTTCTTCCGCCGTCGCCGTGACCTGCGACGTATCCCAGGCTCAGCAAGTCAACGATGCGGTCAGCAAAAGCATTGCCGCGTTTGGCAAGGTAGATATCGTTATCAACAATGCTGGCTGGTCCCACAAAAACCAACCGTTACTCGATGTGGATTTCGATACGTTTCGCAAAGTCTACGAGATAAACGTCTTTTCAATCTATCACATGACCCAGGCGATCGTGCCGCACTTTCGGGCCCAAGCCGGCGGCGTGATGATCAATGTGGGATCGACTGCCGGGATAAGGCCGCGGCCGGGATTGAGCTGGTACAACAGTTCTAAGGGCGCCGTTCACATGATGACGAAGACGCTTGCGGTGGAACTTGCGCCGGACAAGATCCGGGTATGCGGCCTAGCCCCAGTGATGGGTGTGACTGCATTGCTCGAAACCTTTATGGGAATGCCTGACACGCCGCAGAACCGCGAAAAATTCTTGGCCACTATTCCGCTCGGGCGGTTATGTGAGCCTGAGGACATGGCAAACGCAGCGCTCTACCTTGCCGCCGATGAAGCCAATTTCATCACCGGGGTTGTCCTGGAGGTGGACGGTGGTCGCACCATCTGAGGCCGCAGCCTTGGACCAAACCCTCCCATTCACCCCGACCTTCCAATTGGGCGATGAAGGTATGCGCTATCGCCTGGTGTCGCGCGAAGGGGTGGAGGAAATAACCCTTGGTGGGCGAACTTTTCTAAGCGTTTCGCCTGCCGCCTTAACCCGCTTGGCGCAAGAAGCTTTCGACGATGTCTCGCACTATTTTCGTCGTTCGCACTTGCAAGCCCTCTCGGATATTTTGTCCGACCCGGACGCGTCGGGCAATGATCGCCTCGTCGCAAGGGAGCTCTTGAAAAACGCCGTGATCGCCGGGGAGGGCGCATTTCCCAGTTGCCAAGACACCGGCACGGCGATCATCAGCGCGAAGAAAGGGCAAGATGTTCTCGTCGACGGTGATGTGCAGGCGGCGCTGAGCGAAGGCGTTGCACTGACCTATCAGACGCGAAACCTCCGTTTTTCGCAGATGGCACCGGTATCGACGTTTCAGGAAGTCAACACTGGTAATAATCTCCCGGCTCAAATCGACGTTGAAGCCGTCGGCGGCAATAAATTTGAAGGGATATTTATTGCGAAAGGTGGGGGGTCTGCGAACAAGACTTATTTGTTTCAGGAAACCCGTCGCGTTCTGGAGCCAGAGCGATTGCTGGTCTTCTTCGACGAAAAAATTCGAACCATCGGGACGGCCGCTTGCCCGCCCTATTACCTTGCCATCGTTGTTGGTGGACTATCGGCTGAGCAGACCCTCAAAACGGTAAAGCTCGCGTCCACCCGCGCACTCGACACGCTTCCAACCACGGGCGATGCCACCGGACGTGCGTTTCGCGACGTGGCTATGGAGCAGGAAATTCACAAACTTACCCAATCGTTTGGTGTGGGTGCGCAATTTGGCGGCAAGTATTTCTGCCACGGTGTGCGGTTCATTCGTTTGCCCCGCCATGGCGGAAGCCTTCCCATTGGGCTCGGCGTCTCTTGTTCGGCTGATCGGCAAATCAAAGGCCGGATTGATCGCGAGGGGATATGGGTTGAAGCCCTCGAGCGCGAGCCGGCGGACTTCTTGCCCAGCGTTGAGCTTTCGTCTGACAAGGCCGTGTCCATCGACATTGACCGCCCGATGGACGAGGTGCGTTCAGAGCTCTCGCGCCTTTCCGTTGGGACGCCCGTGGTCATGAGCGGAACGGTGATTGTGGCGCGAGATCTCGTCCACGCCGAGCTTCATAAACGGCTCGAGCGAGACGGGGAGCTCCCAGAATACTTTGTCCGCCATCCGATCTACTATGCGGGTCCTGCCAAAACACCTGAGGGCTTCTCATCTGGTTCCTTCGGGCCAACCACCGCGGCGCGAATGGATCCTTACGTGCCCGGCTTCATGGCCGCTGGTGGCAACCTCGTCACTATCGCAAAGGGCAATCGCAGTGCTGGTGTAAAGAAAGCGTGTGCGGACCACGGGGGCTTTTATTTGGCCGCCATTGGGGGCACTGCGGCAGTTTTCGGGCGCGACGTGGTCGACGAACTCGAGCCCATCGACTACGCGCATTTCGGCATGGAAGCCGTCTGGCGCGTCCGGGTGAAAAACTTTCCCGCTTTCGTGGTGATAGACGACAAGGGCAACGACTTTTATGCGCGGTTGACACCGGGCTAGTACGGCGCGCCGCCCGGCGCGCTTTCAGTAGGCGGGGAGTATCCCGCGTGACGCGAGCGCGGATCGCACTGTGCGGTGCGCATCGCCCCAAAAGAGGACGGGCCGCTAGAACATGGCGTACCCGGGGAGGAAGAAATGGCTTATTTTCACTCTCGTAAGGATGGCGCGCTCGAGCGCACGGTGGTGGAGTACCACCGCGGTGCTCTCAGTCGGCGTTCGTTCATACGTCGAGCAATGGCCCTCGGCGTCACGGCAGGTATGGCCGGTGCGCTCGCTTCCGCGTGGTCGAGCACCGCGCTTGGCGCGTCTACCAAGACCGCACCGAAGCCCGAGGGAACCTACGACTATATTGTTGTGGGGTCAGGTTCAGCAGGCTGCGCACTCGTCAACCAACTGGCTACGTCAGGCGCGTCTGTGCTTCTTCTGGAGGCCGGGCGCGACGACGACTTGGAGGAGGTTCACGACAGCCGTCTTTGGGCGGCGTCCCTCGGCACCGATGCCACAAAATTCTTTGAGACGACGGCTCAAACCTATGCCGACGGGCGCAAACACATGTGGCCGCGCGGTAACGTGCTTGGCGGCACGTCAGCCCTAAACGCGATGATCTTTGCACGCGGTCATCGCAGCGATTACGATAACTGGGCCTATGAGGGCAACACCGGTTGGTCCTTCGACGAGTTGCTGCCCCACTTCATCGCCATGGAGTCCTACGAAAAGGGAGGCGAGAACCGCGGCACGAGCGGGCCGATCTTCATCACCCAGCCCGAAGACAGTCTGAAACACGAGGGCGCCATTGCCTTCATGGATGCTGCTTCGAACCTTGGATACAAAGAAACCCCCTCTATCAATTCCGAGCGGATGAGTGGTCAAGCTTGGGTCGACTTCAACATTAAGGACGGCAAGCGCCAATCGTCCGCGACCGCTTTCCTTCGCCCGGTTATGGATCAGGGCAATGTTACGGTTTTGACGTCCGCGCCCGTCACCAAGTTGAACATGGACGGCACCAAGTGCACCGGCATCACGTATCTGCACAACGATGAGCCGGTCGAAGTGAACGCGTCACGGGAGGTCATACTTTCCGCCGGTGCCATCGATACGCCGCGGCTGCTCATGCTCTCCGGCATTGGCAAAGCCGATGACCTGAAGGCGGTGGGCGTCACGCCCGTGGTCGACCTGCCGGTGGGAGAAGGCTTGCAAGATCACGTGCTCGGCGCTGGGGTGAACTACGAAGCCAACGGACCCGTGCCAGTGTCTCACTACAACCATTCGGAAGTCTATATGTGGGAACGGTCCGACAGCCGCCTTCCCGCACCGGATGCCATTGCGCTTTATGTTTCGGTGCCGTTCGCATCCACCGGACACAAGCTCGACTACGAGCACGGCTACTGCATTCTCTCCGGCGTCGCACGACCGCAGTCCCGAGGTCATGTGAAGCTTGCGTCTTCCGATCCGGCGGCACCGCTCATCGTAGAGCCCAATTACTTGAAAGAAGATCAGGATTGGAAAGCGTATCGGTTCGCCACAGAACTCTGTCGCGATCTTGGTGCTGACGCGGCGTATGCACCCTACCGCAAGCGCGAAACGCTTCCGGGTAAAGAGGGCGGCCTAAACGATGCCGAGTGGCGTGAGTTCCTCGGCAAGTCCCTCAACACGTACTTTCACCCCACCTCCACCTGCCGCATGGGTGTCGGCGAGCACGCCGTGGTTGATCCAGAGCTGCGGGTTTACGGCGTTGAAGGGCTGCGGCTAGCTGACGCGTCAGTCATGCCATCAATCACCACGTCAAACACCAACGCTCCTTCGATGATGATTGGTTGGAAAGCGGGCTCGATGATCAACGCTTCTTCGTAACGGCGAAGCAATGCTTGGGGCGGCTGCAGAAAGGTGCGCCGCCCCAGCAGCAGATCGAGACGACCATGCCCATTTGTCCGAGAGCGCTTTTCACCAACATGGAATCATATGGCGGCTCGAACCTCGCGGTGAAACAGGAACTTAGAGCAGGTCATGCGATCGCATGATCGTGTGACTGCTCTAGGCAGGCGAGGCGTGTCCCCCATAAGATACTGCCGATGACGTTGCTTCAGGGAGCTATGACGTCCCCACCTGAGTGGTAGTGCAGGCATATGATGGCCACAGAACCATCGGCGGATTTTCGAACCTACTCCACCACAAGGCGTTGTCCTTCGTTAAGGATGCGGAAGCTGCCCCCGCCGACGAGGTCTGAGATCCGAAAGCCCCTGTCAGATTGAGTCTCTAAAGAGTTGCCAGCTCGCAGGCCGGCCGCCAATGCCCTTATCGCCTCTGGGGAATTTGCAAACTTGGTGTGGGAAACGGAGTCCCGATCCTCCAGCTCCGACAGGTCCACGATGATGATGCCAAGGTCGGCGAGCTGCGTTGCTTCGGCAGCGCCCACCCTGGTCCTCCCGCCTGCAATCCGACTGGAGAGCGCAAGAGCTTTGTCGTCGGTGGACGTCAGGATGTAAATGGGGATGTCACCGGTCGGAATAACTTCGATCTGCTTTCGAAAAAGGTCGATGTCGATGTCCGGGGCAGCAAGGGCGATCCCCTTTACGCGAAAATTCTCCGGCCTTCGCCCCCGCGACACCAATGCAGCCTGGCGCATCGCCTCCACGGTGAGCAGCGTCCCCATCGAATGCGCCAGAACATTGAAGCCATCCGCGTTAGTCTGGGACAACACCTCACCTGTCCGCAAGAGTGCGTCGCGAGCGTGGAGCGCGCTATTGAGGTCGTACACATAGTCGAATGTTCGGCCCGATGATGCCCAGCTGAAGAGCACCGGAACTCCAGGATAGTTCACATCGTGAGCGAACTGCGCGGTTCTCAAGATCGCGGAAGTGAGGTCTGTGTTATAGCCGTGCACGAAGATCAGCACATCGCGTTCTGACGACGGGTGCTTCTCCAAAGAGCGATTGATGTCTGTAACGAACTCTTGCGATGTGGGAATATTCTTGGGGTTCAGTATGGCAAATTCAGTATTGGGGTTTGGGACCTGCGTTCTTGGGCGCTCGATTTGACCAGGTTTATGGTTGGGTGGAATTGACACCGTGACCTTCGCGTATCCGACGCTATCGTTGCGATCACCGGAGTAGAAAATTTTGGTGTCATCGTCGGGTTCGCGGGTTGTCGCAACGAAAACGTCGATGGTACTAGCGCCAGGGATGTCGAATGCGGATACCGCGCGCCCATCGGTACCGATTATCGCCTGGGGCGCGGATGCGCAGGCGACAACAAGCACGAGCATCGGTAGAAGAATTATCCAACGCATTGTTACCCCCGACCGCATATCTGTCAGCTTGCGAACCAGCAAATCTTTGCAAAGAAAAATCCGGACACTCCGCCGCCACAATCCCACACAACTGGAAGTGATAAATAGGGCTGTTCAGCCCCCTCTCGTCAGAAAGTGTCCTATGGGAGGGCTATTCGGTCTGGTGTTGCAATTGCGCATCATCGTTTCCAAGCAGCTTATGGACTATACCGAGCGGCGCATACCTTCAGAAATCGAAAAAATACCCGATGACGAATACTATGCGAGAGGGTTTTTAGACGATGACGGCCGTAACAGAGACAAAACACTCCCGGTTAAGGTCTGCGTCCGGATCAAGGGAGATTCTGCGGAAATTGACATGACCGGCTCTTCGCCGCAGGTTCCGACGGCATTCAACGTCCCGTTCGACGGCTCCACCAAGGTTGCGGCGTTCTTTGTCTTCTGCGGAATGCTTCTCGATACTTTTACCGCAACCGATGACATCCCCGCCAACGAAGGTTCGTTCCGACCAATCAGCGTCATTGCCCCGGAAGGATACGTTTTCCAGCCCATTGCGCGGGCGGCTGCGGAAGCCCGCTTCTGCCAGATCCAACCCATGTCGGACCTGGTGATTAAGGCACTCGCGCCCGTCATCCCCGACAAGGTGACGGCCGGGAACACGGCGACGCGGTCCTTCGCAGCCTATTTTGGCGTTCGGCCCAACGGCGAATACTGGGTGTTCCTTGAAGTCAAGAAGGCTGCCATGGGCGGGCGTCCGGCTTCTGCCGGCCCCGACCCCGTTGAAGAGCTCATGGGCAACACGCGCAACAATCCCCTGGAAGGGCTTGGGATGCACTTGCCGCTTATCTGCGATCGCTATGAGGTGCGTGATGACGTTCCACCGGGGGCCGGTAAGTTCCGAGGTGGTTCCGGCGTGGTGAAGTCGCAGCGATATCTGACGCCAGGCCAAATGGCCTATAAAAGCGACCGCTACCTCGATGCGCCGTGGGGTGTTTTCGGCGGTGAAGAAGGTACCGTTGGCAAGTTGGAAATCCACAACATCCATAGCGGCGAAACGCGCTCCACCTACTCAAAATTTTCAGGTCTGCGGACCGAGGTGGGTGACGTGGTGAGCTACTATTCCCACTCAGGCGGTGGCTACGGCGATCCGTTGCAGCACGATCCGAAAAAGTACTCGATGATGAGCTGGATGGCTTCTTCGATGCTGCCCACGCGCGGGACGCGTATGGGGGCGTCCTATCGGAAGTGACAACGGGTATCGCTGGGCCCTTGATAAAGAGGCCACGCAGAGCCTACGCGCTGAACGGCGTGGATGACGTTCTACGCCGCCACCGGGTGACCCATTTACTTGCGAAGGCATCGATGAGCGGGTGATGGCGGCGATGGAGCGGCTCCTCGCTGCGTTTCGCGCCGCACCGAAGCCGGTGGTTCATGTGGCCACCGCCTACTAAAACACCGACAGAAGTGACCCGACCATTTACATGGGCCTGTGGCGCTCAAAAATTCCCGTTGAGGCAGTCAACCTAAAAGACGAAGAGCTTTCGGCCATGGCCGATCGCATTGCGCCCATTGCCGGCGAATGGGTGACGCTGAAGAAGCGGGCCTCGGCGTTCTCCGGCATAACGCTTGCGGGCTACTTGCGGGCAGCTGGCGTCGGCATGATTCTTGTCACCGGCGTTACGGCAACAGCTTGCGTGCGCCCCACCAACCAGGGCCTAAGGGCAAGCGCGATGTCCTATCGGGTTTCGGGTGCTTGGACGGCAGGTTCCAACTCTCCGACCGCCAACAGCGCATGATAGGCACCCCGCCGATCCACCAGCGCATTGTGGGTTCCGTCCTCGATGATGCGCCCGTCGTCCACCACCACAATGCGGTCTGCGCCGCGAACAGTTGAGTAACGGGCGTCTGCCAACAGTGGCGGACACAATGTAACGAGCATCTGCCAACAGTGGCGGAGACGATGTAACGGGCGTCTGCCAACAGTGGCGGACACAATGTAACGTGCATCTGCCAACAGTGGCAGACACAATGCAACGTGCATCTGCCA
>JBCCYN010000136.1:0-12621 GCA_039189655.1 Pseudomonadota bacterium
ATGCAGGCCTCCGACTGGCAGTGGACGACGCCCAAGGACGCGTGGTCGTTCCTAACGGCCGCCCTCCTGGCCCACAAGGATCCGGTGGATGCCCTCGCCGCCTACGAGGCCGAGCGGCGACCAAAGACCGCCGAAATCGTGCGCCTCAACCGGTTGGGCGGACCGGAGCGGGTTATCGACCTTGTTTCGGAGCGGGCGCCCAACGGATTCGAGCGCCTTGACGATGTGGCAACCCCCGAGGAGCTTGCCGCCATCGTGCGCGGCTACGCCGGCAAGGCGGGCTTTTCCAAGGAGGCGATGACCACGCCACCGTCCGGAAGAGTGTAGCGTCTTAGGGCGCTATTTTTGGCGTTCGAGCTTGGCGCCCGGGGGCGAGAGCATGAGCAGCAGCCGCTCGTGACCGTCATCGCCGGAGTAGGTGGGGTAGCGCAGTTTGTCCGTGCGATTGCCGCTGGAATCGTAACTGGTGACCACCGACCCGGTTTGGGTGGTGACCACGTCGACCACCGTGCCGTCGGGATTGTTGATCCGTGTCGTTGCCGCGTCTGCCGCACCAACACCCGCCAAGAGTAAAAGCGCCGCCAATGCCATCCGCACCATCAATTCCTCCCTTTTGGCCCGTTGCTAAACCTAGTGCGCAGCGTCGGATCAAGGAACCGAACGAGCGTGTGAGTGGCGAAGAAACCGTGGTTTCATTCCACCTGTATCGTCGGTGAGACATCATAAAGCGTCCGTTCGGGCTTGACGTCGCGCCCAACCCCGGCCCGAATGCCGCTGCGACAACCTCACGAGACGCCATCACCCGTGTTCTACCGCGAAGCCGGCCAATTCAAGACCACATATAAAGCCGACCAGGCCGCCTTCCCGGTGCGCGAGGATCGCGTGGGCATCGTGCTCATCGTTCTTGCCGCGCTGATCGTTCCGCTGATGGCGAACGACTTCGTCATCAACACCATCCTCATCCCGTTTCTGATTTTCGCCCTCGCGGCCATCGGGCTCAACGTGTTGACCGGCTACTGTGGCCAACTTTCCCTCGGCACTGGCGCGTTCATGGGGGTGGGTGCCTACGCCTGCTACAAGCTCACCACCATCTTCCCGGACGTCAACATCATCATCTGGATCCTGACCGCAGGGTTCTTTTCCGCCGCCATCGGCGTCCTCTTCGGCCTTCCATCCCTTCGCATCAAAGGTTTTTATCTCGCCGTTGCGACCCTTGCGGCGCAGTTCTTCCTAGAGTGGTGCTTCATCCGCATTGCCTGGCTCTACAACTACAATCCATCCGGCGCCATCGAGGTGCCCACCCGCACGGGGCTTGCGCCACTGAAGTGGTTGATCGACCGCGTCGTTTACGGGATCGAATGGGCTTATCTGGCCGTCAAATCCGCGGTGGAGTTGATCCTCCCGATCCCCCTTCTCCCCGCCGTGGAGTTGCGGGAGCTGGCGGCCTGGGGCACGCCTTATGCGCTGAGTGGTCCCACCGCCGACTCCCTCACCCGCTACTTCGTCGTCCTCGCCGTCGTCGTCCTCATCACCTGGCTTGTGGGCAACCTCTTGCGTGGCCGGATCGGCAGATCCTGGATGATGATCCGCGACATGGATATTGCCGCCGAACTCATAGGCGTGCGCCCACTGGCGGCAAAACTCTCCGCCTTCGCCGTCTCGTCCTTCGTGTGCGGTGTTGCGGGCGCCATGTTTGTCTTTCTTTGGCTTGGTGCGGCGGAACCGTCTTCGTTCAATATCCGTCTGTCGTTCCAAGTGCTCTTCATGGTTATCCTGGGCGGATTGGGGTCTATGGCTGGATCCTTCATGGGGGCGGCCTTCATCTTCATCCTCCCCATTGTGATCCGGCTCGTCCCGGGCACCTTCGGCCTGGAAATTGACGCCGCCACGGTGGAGCATCTCAATTTCTTGATCGTCGGCGCCCTCATCATCGGGATCTTGATCCTTGAACCCCACGGGCTGGCGAGGCTTTGGTCGGTGGTGCGGCAGAAATTGCGGGTCTGGCCCTTCCCCTACTGACCGGGTCTCGTCCACAAGGAGTTTTCCTGATCGTTGCCGTTGACGATCCATCACCCGATACTTGTCTACCAAAGAAGAAAACAAAAAATGGCAAAGCTCCTCATCCTTGGTGACAGCACCGTCGACAATGGCCTTTACGTGGATGACGGCGAACCTGACGTGCCCCAACAGATCGCAGAGCATTTGCCCGGATGGGTCATCGATCAGCGGGCGGTGGATGGCCACACCTGCGCGGATGTGTTGGAAAACCTCCCCGCAGTCTATGATGCGGACGCGATCTTCCTGTCGTGTGGCGGCAACGATGCGCTCGGCCACCAGAGCCGATTGGCGGACCCGGAACCACGCCCTTTTGCCGAAGTGCTCGTGACCCTGCGCGCCATTCGCGAGGCGTTTCGTGCGCCCTACGTCAAGCTGCTCGACGCCCTGCCTGATTGCAAAGTTCTTGTGGCGACCATTTACAACCCCAACTACGAAGACCCCCAGGCCTTCCTGCAGGCTCCGGCGGAAGGTGGGCTTTCCATCTTCAACGATGTGATCTTGAGCGAGGCGGTGGCGCGAAAAATGGCCGTCGTCGACCTCCGCCGGCTCATGGCCGCGCCGGGCGACTATGCCAACGCCATCGAGCCGAACGCCTCGGGTGGTGGGAAGATTGCAAAGGCCGTGGCTGAGTGGGCGGCCGCATCTGTCTGAAGCGGACACGAACGTTGGCCCGGCGATGGCAGCCCATCGGCGACGGTCGGCCATCGGGCCAAGGCTAGTAGATAAAGTGAGCACTGAGCCGAAACCGGGAGCGCGGGCATGAGCGGCGGACGGGATGCCGCCCTGCGGATCGAACACGCCGGCATTGAACGGCGGGCGGAAATCGAGGCCGTCCACGGCGATGCGTTCGGTGGGCGTGTCGAAGGGCAACTTGCAACGGCGTTGTTGCTCGATCCGACCGCGACGCCCCTGGTCTCCTTGCTCGCCCTGATCGGCAGCGACCCGGTGGGCCATGTTCTCTTCACCCACGCCCTGGTGCGTCGCGGCGCGCAAACAGCTGCGGCAGCACTTTTGTGCCCGCTCGGCGTGGTCCCAACAGCCCAACGTCAGGGCGTCGGCAGCGCGCTTGTGCGGGCGGGCCTCGACCAACTCCAGAGCGGCGGGGTGCCCACCCAGTTCGTCTTCGGCGACCCTGCCTACTATGGGCGCTTCGGGTTTGTTTCCGCGCAGGAGGCATCGGTGGAGCCACCCCATCCGATCCCCAAGGAGTGGCGCCACGCCTTCATGATCCGAGCCGGACGAGAGCATGCCGGAGCACCGGCCGGCGTGCTCTCATGCGCCGCAAGGCTCGATGATCCCGACCTTTGGATCGTGTGACACCGCCCAGAGCGACCGTGTCACCTTTCCCTGCCGATCCCCTCCACCGCACTGATGAGCCTTTCAAGGTCCTCATCCCGCGACAGGCGGTGATCGCCATCCTTGATAAGCGTGAGCACCACATCGTCCCGGGCAAGGCGCTCCACCAGTTCCAGGGCATGACTGAAGGGGACGGCGGTATCTTCTACGCCCTGGAGAATGTGTACCGGGCACCCCGTCTCGATGGTGTCGTCGCCATAAAGGAGGATTTTTCGCCCGTCCTCGATGAGGTATCGGGTGATCGGTGTCGGCTCGTCGTATTCGGACGGCAGCAGGACTTTTCCCGTCTCCATCACTTCATCGCGCTGGGCGTCGGTGAACGATGGCCACATGAGCCGCTCGGTAAAATCCGCTGCCGGGGCGATGAGGACGAGCCCGCCGAGCGGTTTTTTGTCGCGAAAGGCTTGCTGGGCCAGCAAGAGCCCGATCCATCCGCCCATGGACGAACCCACCACCACCGTGCCGGGCTCGCAAAACCGGTCATAAACGAGCAAGGTATCGGCAAGCCAATCGGAGATCGCAAAATCCTCGAACTTGCCGCCGGACGCGCCATGGCCGCGGTAGTCGAACCGCACCACGCGCCGGCCGACCCGCGCCCCCCAATGGGCGAGGGTCACCGCCTTGCCCCCGGTCATGTCGGAGCGGAACCCGCTAAGCCAGAGGACGGACGGCGGATTTCCCTCCGTTTCCTCCACCGCAAGGTCGAGGCCCGCAGATGAAATACGGTGCGGACGGGGCTGATGCATTGTCGTATGTCTCCGAAAAACCGACTTCCGACGAGCCCTTAGCGCTCAACTCGCCTTGAAAGCCATCTGATGAGCGCACGGCCAATGACCGTTTTGCAAGTGGTGCCTGCGCTGGAAACCGGCGGCGCCGAACGTACCACGGTGGATATTGCCGCGGCCCTCACCGATGGGGGCCATCGGGCCATCGTCGTGTCCGAAGGCGGGCGCATGGTGGAGGAACTCTTGGCGGTTGGCGGCAAGCACGTCACCATGCCGGCGAGCACAAAGAATATTTTTCGCATGCGCGGCAACGCGCGCCGGATCGCCGAGCTGGCCGTAGCGGAGGGGGCCGACATCATCCATGCCCGCTCACGGGCGCCCGCATGGTCCGCCCTTTGGGCAAGCTCGCGGGCAAAGACCAAGTTCGTGACCACCTATCATGGCGCCTATAGTGCTGCGAACTCGCTGAAAAATTTTTATAATTCCGTCATGGCGCGGGGCGATGCGGTGATCGCCAACTCCGCCTTTACCGCCGATCTCATCGGGCAACGCCATCCGTTTGCAAGGTCACGCATCTCGACGATCCACCGGGGAATTGACCTTACCCGGTTCGACCAAAGTTCTGGGGAGCGAGGGGCTTCTTTAAGGCTCCAGTGGGGGCTTGATGGGGAAGCGGCCGTCCTCATGAGCGTGGCGCGGCTGACGCCCTGGAAGGGCCAGGACGTCCTCCTCGATGCGCTCAAAATCCTCGGCGATCGCAGCGCTGTCCCTTGGGTGTGCGTCATGGCGGGGGACGACCAGGGACGCACCGAATACCGCGAAAGCCTCTTGAGAAAGGCGGAAGAACTGGGGATTTCCGAGCGTGTTCGGTTAGTTGGCCATGTGGATGACATCCCGGCCGCGCTCAGCGTTGCGACTTTGGGGGTCCAGCCATCCACCGAACCCGAAGCCTTCGGGCGCGCGGCGGTGGAGGCCCAGGCGGCGGGTTTGCCGGTGGTGGTCTCCGACCTTGGCGCGGTGCGCGAGACGGTGCTTGCTCCGCCGGAAACCGCAGGTTCGGGCCGCTCCGGCTGGCGGGTCCCGGCGGGCGATGCCGATGCTCTTGCTGAGGCGTTGAGGGTGGCGCTCGCCACCCCGGCTGAAGAGCGCGCCGCCATGGGTGCACGCGGTCGCGCCCATGCCCAGGCCAACTTTTCCCTCACCGCCATGAAGCAAAAAACACTCGATCTTTATCATTCTGTTTTGGAAGACAGCGTTCGCGCGCTATATTAGTCTTCGCTTGCGGCTTAAATGCGCCGCATTTGCCCGCCTATTGGGCACCCTAACGGCCCTTCGCTAGTCTGACGAAGGCCGTAAACTCGAACCGTACAACGATTTGTGGAGATACTCTCATTCGCCGACCCCATCGCGCACCTGCCCCTGTCGTCAAGCAAGGACCCCGCACAAACCGTGAGATTCGCGTCCCCCGCGTCCAACTTGTGGATGCCGAAGGCGCCAACCGCGGGATCGTTCCCACCGAAGAAGCCGTCCAGCTGGCCGAGGAGGCCGGACTAGACCTTGTGGAGGTGGCACCCCAGGCCGAACCGCCGGTCTGCAAAATCCTCGACTACGGCAGGTTCAAGTTCCAAGCCCAGAAAAAGGCTGCGGAAGCCCGTAAAAGACAAAAAACTTTTGAAGTAAAAGAAATAAAAATGCGGCCGAACATCGATTCGCATGATTACGAAGTGAAAATGAAGGCCATCAAAAAATTCTTCGACGCCGGTGACAAGGTGAAAGTCACCTTGCGCTTTCGCGGTCGGGAATCGGCGCACCAAAATCTCGGCATCGAACTTTTGAACAAGGTGCGAAGCGACACCGAGGAGATCGCCAAGGTGGAAGCCGAGCCCAAGCTCGAGCATCGCCAGATGGTGATGATCCTGGCGCCTGTCCAACGCTGATCGTTTGCCAACCGGCCGGGGCACGCTTTCGGTGCGCCGGCCAACCTGAAGAAAAATTTGGCCGAGCGACCCCGTCACGCAGAAGCCGCGACGGTTGAATGGTTGTGGGGGCGGTTAGCGGCTAATGTCGTCTTCCAGGAAGTAGCGGACGTTGTCTTCAAAAGACTCGTCGTGGGTGAGGCCAAGGTCCAGCCCCTTCTTCGGGTTGATGTAGGGCCGCCAGCCGACGACGATATCGTAGATCCGCTGGTCCGGCTCGAAGGTGATGCGGCCCACCGGCTCGTCCCCGGAAACGGTGCGCATGGCTTCGATCATCTCGCCGATGGTGGCTGCCTGCCCCGGCAGGGCAAAGCAACGGTTCTCCCCCAAGTCATCCGCCTGCAACTCCGCGCAGCGGATGAGGTTCTCCACCACCGCGCGCGGGGAGCCGTACCAAAGCGCATAGTATTTCCCCACCGGGCAGTTGGCCGTTTCGCCCTGTAGCGGCTCGCGAAAGATCGATGACATGAACGAGGATGCCGCCTGGTTTGGCTTGCCCGGGCGAATGGTGACCGTCGGCAGGCGCGGGCCTCGCCCATCCAGAAAGCCGCGCCGGGAATAGTCGTTGAGGAGAAGTTCGGAGACCGCCTTTTGCGTGCCGTAGGAGGATTGTGGATTGAGTGCAGTCCAGTCTTCGATTTGCTCTGGAATTTCACCGCCGTAGACGGCGCAGGATGACGAAAACACGAGCACAGGATTGGTGGCGAGAGCCCGGGCGGCCTCAAAGATGTTCATCGAGCCCTGCAGGTTGACGCGCATTCCAAGGTCGAATTCGGCCTCTGCCTGGGCTGAGACCACTGCGGCAAGGTGGAAAATCACGTCCGGGCCTTCGGCGAAAAGCGCGTCCACATCGGCCCGCTCGCCAATGTCGGCGGTGTGGGCGCTCACCTCGAACGACGCCTCGATTTTCTGGGGCGCTGCGATGTCGGCGAGCGCCAGATGGGTGATGGACTCACCCCTCATGGTGCCGCGTTTCGCCAGCGATTTCGCGATCTTTTGCCCGATGAAGCCGCCGCCGCCGATGATGAGGACCCGCATTGGCGCTCTCCCTGTTTTATGACTGGATTTCGTCCGATGTGGGCAACCTATCGCCGCCGCCCCTTGATCTGCAACGCACAAAGACGGTGACCGCAGGGCGCGCTACATCACCCCGTCCACGATGAGCTTCACACCGACGGCTGCCAGAAGCCAATGGATGATGACGTAGAAGCGATCCACAGAGATGTGACTCACCAGCTTCTTGCCGCACCACGTCATCAAAAGCGCAAAGGGCATCGCTGCGAAGGCGGCGATCAGTCCGTCGCGCGTCAGCTGTCCCAGGACGATGAACCCCGGGAGCTTAATCATGTTGACGATCCAGAAGTAGAAGACGCTGGTGGCAACGAAGGTATTGCGGGGGAGGCGCTGGGGCAGCATGTACATCTGGAATGTCGGCCCGCCCTGGTGAAGTACTGTCGATGTGAGCCCGGAAACCATGCCCAAGATCCAGCCGACGAGTTTACTGGGCTTGACGGGCGCGGGCGGCTTAAGGAGGCCGCGCGCCGCAAATAGGACGGTCACAACACCGAGGAACAGGAAGAGCACCGCCGTCGGCAAAAGGGCGAAAACGGCAAAGCCAAAGCCGATCCCCACCGCGGCCGCTGGTACCAAGAGTTTGAGGTTTCCGTTGTCCCACTGGCCTCGATAGAGCCACACGGAAAAGATGTCCTGCATCATCAGGATCGGCAGGATCAGCCCGGCGGCGGCGGGCGGTGACATGACGAAAAACATCATCGGCATCGACAACGAACCGATGCCGGAAAGCCCGCCTTTCGAGAGGCCGAGAAGGCTGATCGCCAGCAAGAAGACGAAGATGGTGAGAGGGTCGAACGTCATGGCCGGGTAGGTCGGGTCACAGGGCGAGCCGCTTTCGCCGGCGGCCATGCGCGCCCGTCCGGGTTCTGGCCACGACCAACGGTGCGGACCCTTGCTGGCCGCGCCCGCTCACCCCATTGTGGCGCCCACCATTGGAGCGTCCCATGAACCTTGGCCTTTCGGAAGATGCCCGCGCGCAGCTAGAGGCGGTGAGGGCGATGGTGGCGAACGACGTGGCCTCGCTCGATGCAGAATTCCACGCTGAGGTGGGCAAGCACGAGACCGGCAACCGTTTCAAGCACACAGCGCGCCAACTTGAGATCCTCCGCGATCTGAAAACGAAGGCGAAGGCGCGGGGCCTGTGGAACTTTTGGCGCACCAACTCGCCCGACGGACCTCGCCTGAGCAACGTGGACTACGCCTACTTCGCTGAGGAAATGGGGAAGGTCCCCATCGCAGCGGAAATTTTTAACTGCTCCGCGCCGGACACCGGGAACATGGAGGTGTTCGACAAAATGGGCACGGCCGCCCATCGCTCGCGCTGGCTTGGCCCGCTCCTTGAGGGTGACATCCGATCCGCATACCTGATGACGGAGCCAGCGGTGGCCTCCTCTGACGCCACCAACATTGCGCTCCGGGCCCGCCGCGACGGTGACGACTACGTTCTCAACGGCGAAAAGTGGTGGGCGTCGGGGGCCGGCGACCCGCGCTGTGCGGTCTACATCATCCTCGCCGCCACGGATCCGGATGCGCAAAAACATGCCCGTCACTCCATGTTCGTGGTGGACGCCAGCGCGGCTGGGATCGAGGTGTTGCGTCCCTGCACGATTTTTGGCCATGACGACGCGCCCCACGGGCATATGCACATCCGCCTCACGGACGTGCGGGTGCCGGCGGAGGATCTTATATTGGGCGAGGGCCGCGGCTTTGAGGTGGCCCAGGCGCGGCTTGGTCCGGGCAGGATCCACCATGCCATGCGCACCATCGGCTTGGCGGAAAAGGCGTTGGAACTTTTCTGTCGCCGCGCGCTGCACCGGGAGGCGTTCGGCCGGCCCCTCATAGAGCTGGGCGCCAACATGGATACCGTCGCCAATGCCCGCATGGCCATCGAGCAAGCGCGCCTTTTATGCCTAAAAGCCGCTCACGTCATGGACACCGAAGGTGTGCGCGCGGCCCAACCGTGGATCAGCCAGATCAAGGTGGTTGCGCCCGATATCGCCCTTTCCATTTGCGATGAGGCGATCCAGCTCCACGGCGGGATGGGGGTCAGCGGCGACACGCCCCTGGCGGCCATGTGGACTCACCTGAGAACCATGCGACTGGTGGATGGGCCCGACGCCGTCCATCGGCGCCAGATCGCCCGCCACGAGCTGAAGCGTTACCGAGGCTAGAGCGCGTCTCAGCAACATGGAACCCTGTTGCGACTCGAACCGCGCGGAAAGACAAGAACTTAGACGAGGTCATGCGATCGCATGATCGTGTGACGTGCGCTAACCACTCAGCTTTGGACCTCTGTTTCGTCAGGGGATGGGGGCGAGCGGGGCAGACCAAGGGCTCGCAACCGATCGAGGGCCCCCTGTAAAATCAGAGCAGCCGCCACCTTGTCGACCACATGGCGCCGGCGCGCCCGGGACGTATCCGCCTCGATGAGCGCGCGGTTTGCTGCGACCGTGGACCAGCGCTCGTCCCAGCCCACCACGGGCCGGTCGTCGAGCCGCTTCAAGTTGCGCGCAAAATCCCGGGTGGACTGGACGCGAGGTCCCGCGCTGCCGTCCATGTTGAAGGGAAGACCCACGATGAACGCCGCCACACCATAGCGGTCGGCGAGCTCGAAGAGGATTCGCGCATCCGCCGAGAATTTTTTGCGGCGGATCGTCTGCAGCGGGGACGCGATGCGCCAGCCGTCGTCGGCAACTGCGATCCCTATGGTGCGGGTGCCGAAGTCGAGCCCGAAAAGCGCGCCCTCCACCCCGTCCAACTGCTCGATGGGGGTGAACGGATCGCTCATGGGCAAAACAGCGCTTTGGGCTCCACCCACTCGGCGCCGGGATGGTCGGCGACGAGGCTGGCAAACGCCACGATAAAATCGTCGATGGCTTCATCGTGCACCTTGTGGTGGGTTAGGAAACCGATGGGGCCATCGATCCCTGCCGCTGCCTCCACCATGGCGGTGAGACGATCATCGCTCAGTAGGCTACGGTCGCTTCGCCAAGCAACGGGGTCGATGTGTGTGTCCACCCGTTTCAAATCCGTGTCTGACGTGTCAGTGCCGAAGAGCGAGACCCCCACATAACCCGCCGCGAGCAGCGCTGGCCCGAGGTCGGGACGCATGCGGTTCCAGGGTGGCACCAGAACGGGCAGAAAGACATCGCACGCGAGCCGGTCGCGCGCCGCCAGGAGACCGTCCAAGATGGTGGCGATGGGCTGGGCGTTCCCCAACTCAGCGGATTTTCCTTCCGTTTGGTGGTTTTTGTGGGCAACGCCGTGCTGCAACACCGCGAGTCCCTCGGCTTCGCAATACCGCAAGAGCCGGGGCTCGGCGTCGGCAGGAATGGCGGCGACGGCCACCGTTGCACCGGCATTCCGGGCGTTGCGCACGAGACTTTCGAGTTTTGGACCGGGCCGCGTCGCGTCATCGTCTCGCCACCACACTTTCCGCGGTGTGCCGCGCTCGGCGCACGCATCGAAATGGGTTTTGAGGCGCGCCAGGGCAGTCCGGCTCATCGGGCGTCCGCGAAAAGGATTTCAGCGCTGCGCCGCGCGCCATTGATGTCGATTGTCGGCGTTCGGGGGAGCGGCTCCCTAAGAGCATTTTTTACCGCCGACGCCAGCGCCTTTGGTGACAACACTGCCTCCGACAGCACCCGCGCCAAGCCCCGGGCGGCAAGGGCCGCGGCGCGATCGGTTTGTTCGGTCTCCTCGTGGACCGCAAAGGGGACGAGGATCATACGCGGACCTGCCAAAAGGGCGTCGAGGACGGTGTTATAGCCGGCTTGGCTCACCGACAACGCAGCGCTGGCGAGAACGGCCCGAAAATCCGGCCGATTGGGTTCTAGGACGCTGTGGGCCGGCGCATTCGCTCGCCACGCCGGCAGGTGATGCTCTAGTTTTTTGGAAACCAGGATACGCCACGGCACATCTGCGGGGCCTAGGGCGGCAGCTTCGATGGCTGTCTTCACCAGGCGCTCGCCCACACCGCTTCCGCCGGCGGAGACCACCACGCCAAGCCGGTTTTCCGCACTTTCCGGCACCGGCCCAGCCTCGGCGTAGCCGGTGTAGCGGATGAGTTCGCTGACCTCGCTCGCAAGGCCAAAGCTCTCCCCCAAGGTGGCGAAGCGCTCGTCGCCGTGGACCAGCACGCGGTGGAAGTGGCGCAAGGCCATGTCCGCCATCCAACGCTCCTTGGGCGGCGGCTTTCGCACCAGAACGTCCCTCACCGATGCCGCGACGACGCTTCCCATCGCCCGCGCTGCCTCGATACTTGGCATGAGTTCGCCGGCGAATTTGCGGCGACCGAAGGGGAACGTCTCGGTGAGCAAAATGTTTGGGCGCACTTCCTCGATCACCGAGAGGATTCTTGATGCCCTCTCATCGGCGACGGTGGCGTAGTCCGCCCCGTCTTGCGTCTCGATCCTTTGGAAAGAGCCATCGGTGGCATGGACTGCCGGAAGTTCGAGGACTTCTATGCCATCAAAGTTCACTTGGGACGGGGGCGGCGCGCCGAGGAGCATGCGCACCGAAGCCCCCTTT
Source organism: Pseudomonadota bacterium (assembly GCA_039189655.1). Classification (GTDB taxonomy): domain Bacteria; phylum Pseudomonadota; class Alphaproteobacteria; order Rhizobiales; family Amorphaceae; genus Acuticoccus. The sequence goes on from JBCCYN010000136.1 coordinate 11,720, forward strand.
GCGGCAAGGGCGCGGCCGATGGCGGCAGCGCGCACCGTGTGGCCCGTACCCAAAAGGTGCTGCACCCAGAGTACCACCCGCACTATGGGGCTTTCCCATGTCTTCTGGCGGCGTGGGTGAGGAGCGCGCCGAGGCGGGCGGCGCCCGCTTGAAGATCATTCTCACCCGCAAAACTACGGGCGGCGGAGGCCATGGCGCGGCGCTGGTCTTGGTCCGAGAGCAACGAGAGTGTCGCTCGGGCAAGGGCCGGCGCATCGGTGGGTTCAGCCAAGAGCCCGGTTTTTCCGTCTTGCACCACGTCAAAGACGCCCCGCGCGGCGCCGCCGACCACGGGAAGGCCCGCCGCCTGCGCTTCCAAAAACACGAAGCCGAACGGCTCGTCGATGGCTGGCCACACGAAGATATCCGACCGGGAAAAAAGGTGCGCGAGCTGATCTTGGGCAAGGAGGCCCGTGAAGGTTCCTGGCGGGAAGAGCGGTTCCAGCTCACCCCGCGCCTCGCCGTCGCCCGCAACGGTAAAGCGCGTGTCAGGGCGCTCGGCACGGATGATGCGAAAGACATCCGCAAGGATCCGAAAACTCTCCGCTTTTCGCCCCGGTCGCATCATCCCGGCGCAAACCACGTGGTGTCCGTCGCCAGTCGACAGGCGCTGAAAGGGTGTCGTGTCGACGAAGGGCGGAAAGGGAACGATGGCCTCGGGCGCGAACGCCTCCAGCGCGGGCCGGTCCCGGCGCGTCACCACGCCAAGGGCATGGGCCGCCTGCAACGCTTCATCAGCCAGGAAAAACCCCCGGGCCCAAGGACCATCGGCGCGCTTTTGGGCGCGGCTTGCCTCGACGATGGCGTAGGGGATGTCGAAAGCGCGCGAAATACGCGGGCCGATGAGATCAGGGCCCTTATGG
>JBCCYN010000137.1:0-12501 GCA_039189655.1 Pseudomonadota bacterium
GCCGAACGCTCCCGAAAATCAGCCGAGGCGGCGGGGTCCCCGGTTCGCTGCTTTGGTTTCCGCCGTCGAAGCCGCACAACGCAGCTGCGGTCAGCGGCAGAGCCTCAGACGGACTGTTGGGCAACCGCGAGCCAGGCCGCTTCATCCCAGACCGTCACGCCCAGCGCTTCGGCTTTGGCAAGCTTTGAGCCCGCGCCCGGTCCGGCACTGACGATGTCGGTCTTTTTGGAGATGGAGCCCGTCACCTTTGCCCCCAACGCTTCGGCGCGCGCCTTCGCCTCGTCTCGCGTCATCGCCTCCAGCGATCCGGTAAAGACGACGGCCTTTCCGGCAATGGGCGAGGCAACGGTGCGCATCACCTCGGGCTCGATAGTCAACTGCGCGGCAAGGGCGTCGAGGGCGTCCACGTTGTGCGCCTCACCAAAAAACGCTTCGAGGGAACCGGCCACCGTGTCGCCAAGGCCGTCGATGGCCTCAAGGTCAGCGCGCACGCCATCCCCCGCCAAAGGTTCGGAGAGCGCCGCGTTCTCGTTCGAACCGTCGCCATCAATGGCACGAGCATTCGCGGCTGCGGCAAGGGCAAGCATGCCGGCGCGGAACGCATCGAACGTGACAAAATGCTGGGCGAGCACGCGGGCGGAAATCTCACCCACCCGGCGAATACCCAGCGCGTAGATGAGCCGGCGCAAAGAGATGGTGCGCCGCGTTTCAATGCCGGCAAAGAGGTTGGCAACGCTCGTCTCGCCATAGCCCTCCCTATGGACGAGACGGTCTTCGTCTGCCGCCGCTGCATCGCGCTTTGCGAGGGTGAAAATATCGGCCGGCGTGTGGATCAAGCCATCGGCGTGAAAGGCAGCGATCTGTTTCGAACCCAGCCCCTCAATGTCGAACGCAGCGCGGCTCACAAAATGCTTTAGACGCTCCACCTGCTGGGCGGCGCAGACGAGCCCCCCGGTGCAGCGACGCACTACGTCCGGCCGCCCGGTGCGCGGGTTCATCTCGGCTACCACCTGACTGCCGCAGACGGGGCAGGTGTCGGGAAACACGAATGGCTCGGTCCCCGCGGGCCGACGCTCTGTGAGCACGCGCACCACCTGGGGGATGACATCGCCTGCCCTTTGGATTTCTACGGTATCGCCAACGCGCACATCGAGCCGGGCGATTTCGTCGGCGTTGTGGAGCGTCGCGTTGCGCACCACCACGCCTCCCACGGTGATGGGTGCAAGCTTGGCAACGGGGGTCAACGCGCCAGTGCGACCCACCTGGATGTCGATTTCCTCCAACGTGGTAATGGCCCGCTCGGCAGGAAACTTGTGCGCGATCGCCCATCGCGGCCGACGCTCCCGCTCGCCCAGGCGGCGCTGCAAATCAAGACGATCGAGCTTATAGACCATGCCATCGATGTCGTAGGGCAGTTCCGCCCGCTGCGCTTCGATGGCTTCATACGCCGACAATAAATCCTCCAACGAGTGGCACTGCCGCGTGAGCGCGTTGGTGGGCAGACCAAAGCCGGCGAGCGCATCCACCATGCCGTGCTGCGTATCGGCGGGAAGGGCTGAGACCTCACCCCATCCGTAGGCGAAAAACTGCAGCGGACGTTCGGCGGTCTTGTGTGCGTCCACCTGCCGGAGCGACCCGGCAGCAGCATTGCGCGGGTTGGCCACCGCCCGCTTGCCTTCCGCTTCGAGCCGCCCGTTGAGGGCGTCAAAATCGCAGTGGGTCATGTAAACTTCGCCGCGCGCTTCAAACACTGCCGGCGGGTTGCCCGAAAGAGTTTTGGGGATCGCGTCCACGTAGCCCACGTTTGGCGTGACGTTCTCCCCCGCCCGTCCATCGCCGCGCGTCGACGCCACCACGAGCGTTCCGTCCTCGTATCGCAACGACAGCGACAGGCCGTCGATCTTCGGTTCTGCGGTGAAGGCAATCGGTTCGGCTTCGTCGAGTTTGAGGAAGCGCCGCACGCGCACGATGAAGTCCGCCACCTCACTCTCGGCAAGGGCCTTGTTGAGCGAGAGCATCGGCACGGGATGCTCCACTTCCGAAAACGCCCCCGAGGGCGCCGCACCGATCTGTTGCGCGATGCTTCCCTCATGCAGTTCTGGGTACTCGGCTTCCAATGCGTCCAGTTCCCGGCGCAGCGCGTCGTATTGGGCGTCGGAAATGACTGGATCATCGTCCTGGAAGTAGCGGCGGTCGTGCTCGGCAATCTCGGCGGTGAGGGCAGCGTGGCGCTCGCGGGCCTCTGCAATGCCAGCGGCTTCGCGCCCGGTGGTTGGTGAAGTTTGCGCCACGACGATCTCCCTGCTGGCGCTAGAATAGCGCTGTGCGCAGGAGCCTTGAAGCGCCTGCGCACCGGCGAGGTGTTTCCCGACCTCCATTCAAGCGCCGTGAAGACCTGGCGCCGACGGAATCGCGGGACGTCAGATCGCTAGTTCGTCAGCTGGGCATTTGTTGTCGGGTTCCAGACCGGGCCGATGAGATTGCCGCTAGAGTCCGCATTGACATCGATGATCGACTGTCCCGACACGAGGGTTACGGAGTGATTGGCCGCGGTCTGCGCCTCGTCCACAATGTCGTGGGTGGCAGCAACGTTCGCCACGGCGGTGATCCGGTCCCGGAAAAGCTGCGAAAAGTTGAGCTGAGCACTTGGGACCTGCACCAGCGCTTCAGCATATTTTACCGGCTCCAGTGCCCTTAGAGCCTTCAGACAATTGCCCTTGTGACTTTTTTCGTCGGGCGCCGGATCTTCAAATTCGTGGCGCCTGGTCCCCGAAAGAAGGGTCGGTTGATCGATGCAATGGGGAGACATCGTGTACGAACCGCTGATGTTGAAATGTGCCCCCACCGAACCCGCCGGTGTCTCGGTGATGGTGCCCCCCGCGCCCACCGAATAAAGGTTTCGCGGGATCACGCGCACCGGCCCGGGGCTTGTGAGGTAGGCTTTGTCCTGCGCCTGGGAGAATGCGCTCCCGGTGTTCGTCAAGTTCGCATTGATCTTCGGCGTGGACGTGAAACTGGTCGATGCCCGGGTCAAAAAACGGCAGCCTCGGTTGGGCCCGCTAGTGACCCTGTGTGGCGCGGAAGCAGTCCAGTTCCCAGGCGTCCACTCGTGCACACCGACGTCATGAAAATGGCTGATCGCCGTGCTGATGGAACCGACCGGATTCTCGTGCAGTGTCGTGGTCCACGAATTTCCGGTGCGCGCATCTACGCTCACATCCAGGGTCACCTCCACCGGATCGACGGCATTGAGGGTGACGTTGACCGCACCGTTGCCAGCCGCTCGCACGACCGCACCGGCCACAAAGTGCATGCGCGCAGTGCCGGACGCACAGAACTCGCCGCGCCAGTGTCGATCAAAATTCGAGGCATCCTCATTGCCGGGTCTCACGACATTGGCCGTCTGCGCAGACCCGTTGCCCGGGTTGGTATGGGAGATGTCGTACTCCCACTTCGTCACCTTGAAGCCTTTGGTGGCCGGCGGGACGTTCGGCTCAATGGTTGCGCTGCTGCCGCGAACCGGCGTTTGGGGCGTGGTCGAAAGCGTAACCGAAGGGTTTGTCCCGCCGGCCGTGCGCAAGAGCAGCGTGTCGCAGCGCACGAGCACTTCGCCGGGCGTGGGATCGTTCGAGATGAGCAAGCCCGAGGCGGTGGTGGACAGGTTGGTGCTGGTCCCACCGATCTGGAGCACGCAGGCAAGATTGGCATTGGACCCGGCGCTGCGATTGATCTTGACCGCGATCTTCGGCGCCACCGAAAGACGCCCGCCCACGACCCGAGTCGCAACGCCTTGGGACGCCGATGGCGGCGGGGTTATCGCCGAAGGAGACACGACGACCTGATAGGTCCGCGAGTCATCAAGACCAATCTGAGAGCCCGGTGGCGAGACGCCAACGATCCGCCCTTGGGCGTTCGACTGGACGCGGGTCATGGTCCCTGGCGTGAGGTCCAGATAAATCTGTTGGTTGGGAGCGGTGGTTGCTTCGCCCGCCGGCGCGCCACTGGGTAGAAATACGAGCGTAACGTTGTTCACAATCATGGTTGGCTCTCCTGAAAAAAATTGGGGCCAAGTCGTTGGCAATATTCAATTGTGACCGGCAGTTCATGAACCGGCCGTTGTGTACATGAGATCGCTGGACTTGCTTAGCAAGCGACGGCGATCGAGGCCGCCGGAATATTACTATATTTATCAATTGTTTAGTTGATTGACTGACTGAGACGCAAGGCACGCGCCTGCGCCCATGGCGGGGCTGAAGGCGGACAGGCAGGGCATCACGCAAAACGTTCGAGCAGGCGGGAATGCGCGCGAGCTTTCGCCCTCGACGCTACCCTCGTCAGGCCTCGATCAATCGATCGGCGGCCGCGCGCGCCTCATCGGTGATGGTGGCGCCGGCAAGCATCCGCGCGATTTCCTCTCGCCGTTCTTCGCCGCGAATGGTGCGGACCGCCGTTGCCGTGCTCGCCGCCCGTTTGTGGGTTTTTGCGATGAGGAGATGATGGGCGGCCCGGGCGGCCACCTGGGGGGCGTGGGTGACGGAAATGACCTGAAGCCCTTTAGCGAGGCGTGCCATTCGAACGCCTATGGCGTTGGATACCGCACCGCCCACGCCGGTATCGATCTCATCGAAAATCATGGTTGAGGCGGAGCCGCGATCGGCAAGGCACACTTTTAGCGCCAGCAGAAAGCGCGAAAACTCACCGCCGGACGCCACTTTCACGATGGGACCTGGCGGCGAGCCGGGGTTGGTCTGCACAAAAAACGCAATGGTATCGATGCCATCAGGCCCCGGTGCGGCGGCCTCCCTGCGGACCAAGAACCGCGCCTTTTCGAGCTTAAGCGGGCCCAGTTCCTTCGCCACCTGCCGCTCCAGCGCGTCGGCGGCGGCAAGGCGCTTGTCGCAAAGGGCCGATGCCGCGTCGTGGTATGCGCGCTCGGCCGCCTTCACCGCCGCGTTGAGTTTCGCAAGGTGCGCCTCACCGGCATCAAGGTTTGCGAGCTCGTCGGCCATGCGAGCAGCAAGGTCCGGAAGATCGTCCGGTACCACCTTAAACTTCCGCGATGCTGCCCTCAGCGCAAACAAGCGCTCCTCCAAGCCTTCCATAGCAATGGGGTCGAAGTTCAGGGAACGCTGGGCGTCGGTGACGGTGACGCGTGCCTCCTCCAAAACATCAAGGGCGGCCGCAAGGGCATCCATCACCGGGGCAAGTTGCTCTTCAGCGCCGCCCGACTTGCGCTCTAGTTTGCGCAGTACGCCTGCCAGCGAGGGGATCGGGCTCTTGGGCCCCTCAAGGCTCCCGGCGGCATCCGCTAGATCTCCGGCCACCTTTTCCGCCGCAGCCATGGCCTGCCGATCGGCGGCGAGCCGCTCTTCCTCGCCGGGCTCTGGATCAAGGCGCGTGAGTTCTTCGACGGATGCTCGCAGATAGTCCGCCTCCTGCCGGGCCTCCTCCAGGGCGGCCTCGTGTTTTTGCAGGGCGTTCTGCGCATCTTGGAGCGCCTGCCAAAACCGGCCCACCTGGACAGCCTCCCCGAAAAGTCCGGCAAAGGAATCCAGAAGCCTTCGGTGTGCAGCCGGTTGGGCGAGCGAACGGTCGCCGTGCTGGCCGTGGACTTCCACCAGAAGCGCACCGAGGGACTTTAAGAGTGTGGTGGTCGCCGGTTGGTCGTTCACGAAGCCGCGCGCCTTGCCCTCAGCCGTCAGCGTGCGGCGCAGGATCAACACCTCCTCGGCGGGATAGCCCATCTCCTCCAGAAGCGACTGCGCGGGATGGGTGGGCGGCAAAACGAAGGTGGCCGATACCGAGCCAGATGCTTCGCCCCGGCGCACCAGAGCGCCATCGGCACGGGCACCAAGCGCCAATGACAGGGCATCAAGCAGGATTGATTTTCCGGCCCCCGTCTCACCAGTGAGCACGGTAAAACCCGCTTCAAAATCGAGATCGAGAGCCTTGATGAGGACGATATTGCGGATGACTAGCCGTGAAAGCACGCCGTCCTCGCTGGTCTGCAGCGGCTGAGCGCGTCAGCTCCGCCGCCCCGCACCGTCGCCCAAATAACCTGCGCTACAGAACGTTGATGCGAGACATGGCCCGGCTGATCCAGCTGGATTCGCTTTCGCTGGGCGAGAAGCCGCCTTTTTGGAGAAGGCTGTGGGCGTCGCGATACCACTTGCTGTCCGGGAAATTGTGCCCCAGTACCGCCGCCGCGGTCTGCGCTTCCTGGGTGAGGCCCAAAGCGTAGTAGGATTCGGTAAGGCGGAACAGCGCCTCTTCCACATGCCGGGTCTGCTGGTAGTTTTCCACCACGTGGCGGAAACGGTTCACCGCGGCAAGGTTGTCGTGGCGCTCCAGATAGTACCGCCCGACCTCCATCTCCTTACCCGCAAGCTGGTCCCTGGACGCACGGATCTTCGAGCGAGCATCATCCGCGTACTCGCTCTCAGGGTATTTTTCTACCAGCGTCTCGAACTCTTTCAGGGCCTTCTTCGTCTGGTCCTGATCCCGCGTCACATCGGGGATCTGCTTATAGTAGGAGTTGCTGATGATGTACTGGGCGTAGGGCGCGTCTTTGTGGTTCGGATAAAGGGTGACGAAGCGCCGCCCCGCGTTGATCGCTTCGGGGTATTTTCCGCGCGAGTAGCTGGCGAAGGCCAGCATCATCTGGCTCTTGCGACCGAACTCGGTGTGGGGGTGGAGCCGATCCACCTCCTCGAACTTGAGGCTTGCGGTGCGGTAGTCGCCCTCATTCATGAGGACCAGCCCCTCATTATAGAGCTGGTCAGCGGGCGTATCGTTAAAGCCCACTTCCTCGATGCGCGCGCCTGAGCACGCCGCAACGGCCGCCGCAATGACCAGAGCAGCCGGCGCTTTGATGGCGAGCGCGACCGACGGTTTGAGGTTGAGGCCCATCAACTTCACTCCAACACCACAGCCTTTCTCTAACAGGGCGAGGGCCATAATCCAACGCACCCGGCCCCTTCCGCGCGTCCAAGGCGGCGATTGTCGCAATTAAGCAACAATTGCGAAGTTTTCCTTGCGCCTGAAGAGCGCCGCGAGCAACCGATAATTCAGGCGGTGACCGGCTTTGTGGCTGCGGTAGAGGCCCAAAATGGGGCGCTCTGCAAGGGAAAGGTCGCCGATGGCGTCCAGGAGCTTGTGGCGCGCGAACTCGTCCGGAAACCGCAGGCCTTCGGGGTTTGCCACCCGCTCCCCATCCACCGCGATAGCGTTTTCCAACGATGCACCCCGGGCAAACCCCTTGCGGCGCAGCTTTTCCACGTCCTTGAGCGGCCCGAAGGTGCGCGCCGGCGCGATCTTTTCCGCAAAATCGTCCGTGTCGAGGTCGAACCGGACGCGCTGGACACCGATTACCGGGGCTTTGAAGTCGATATTCACATCAAAACGGCGGCCCTCGTCGGGTAGGAGCTCGGCGAAGGCACCCCAGCGGCGGACCTTCACCGGACGCAGGACTTTTATGGGTGCCACGGGTGCGCCGGCCGTCACGCGGTCGCGCAGGGCGTCGAAAAAGGGTTTTGCGCTGCCGTCCATGATGGGCACTTCTTCGCCCTCGATGGAGACTTCCGCGTGGAGAATGCCCAGCGCCGTAAAGGCCGCCATGAGGTGCTCGACGGTCATCACCCGCGCCGAACGATCCTCGATCACCGTGGCAAGGCGGGTGGCGGCGACGTTTCGCCAGGATGCTCGCACGGTGCCGCCCAGATCGGTGCGGTGAAACCGGATCCCGTCGTTGCCCGGACCTATGGAAAGAGAAACGCCGGCGCCCGAGTGGACGCCGACGCCGTGGAGCGAGACGGGCTCGCTCAGCGTGTTTGATGCAATCAGTTCGCCTGCCGACGCAAGAACGCCGGAATTTCCAACTGATCCTCGTCCAGAGAACGCGTTGCAGGCCGTGCGCGAGAGGCTGGCTCAGCTTCCCCCCTCGCCCGGCGAGGCGGCGCGGCCTCCGCGGCCCGGGCACGGCGCACTGTCGGCGCTGGCTCCGCGGCTTCGTCCATATAGGTCTCGTCCGGACTTGCCGGCGCGCGGTGGTTTTCCCGCGGTGCAGGCAGTGCCGCCCGGGCCTGGGCTTCGGCGCGGCGCCGTTCCGGCCGCGTCATGGGAAGCTCGGGTGCCTCGTCTTCGACCTCGTCTTCTGCGCGCGCGAGACCCTTAGCTATTCTGCGCAGAAGCCCCATAGGGCGGCGCTCGTCCCCCCCGTACTCGTCAAAGCGCTCACGGTTGGCACGAATATCCGAGCCGATGCGCGGGGCTTCGTGGACCTCTTCGTAGTGCGCCGTTTCCACGGTCTCGTCGTAGACTTCGGCCTCTTCGATGGGCTCCAACTCACCCGCTTCCGGCTCAAAATCCTCAAGGCCCGCAGCAACGGCCGCAATGGCGGCTTCGCCCGGATCGGCAAGGGCAACGGCCGCACCAGTGGAAGGCGCCTGTTTCTTCTGAGCACGGTCGGCGAAGGAGACCACCCGGCTATCCTTGGGCGCGTCTTCCAGGATCGCAGGATCCTGGTCGATGCCCGTCGCCACCACCGAAACGCGGATGATGCCGTCGAGACTGTCGTCGAAAGTCGCGCCAAAGATGATGTTGGCGTCGTCGTCCACCTCTTCACGGATGCGCGTCGTCGCCTCGTCCACCTCAAAGAGCGTGAGGTCCTTGCCACCCACCACGGAAACCAGCAGCCCCCGCGCGCCCTTCATGGACGTTTCGTCGAGGAGCGGATTGGAGATCGCCGCCTCCGCTGCCTGGAGCGCACGGCCGTCGCCCGATGCCTCGCCGGTGCCCATCATCGCTTTACCCATGTTGCGCATCACGGAGCGCACGTCGGCAAAGTCAAGGTTGATGAGACCTTCCTTGACCATCAGGTCGGTGATGCAGGCAACGCCGGAGTAGAGCACCTGGTCCGCCATGGCGAAGGCGTCGGCGAAGGTGGTGTTGGCGTTGGCAATGCGGAAGAGGTTTTGGTTCGGGATGACGATGAGCGTGTCAACGTTCTGAGCGAGCTCGTCGATGCCCGTGTCGGCAATGCGGGCCCGCCGGGCGCCCTCGAACTGGAACGGCCGCGTGACGACGCCGACGGTCAGGATGCCCTGATCCCGAGCGACCCGTGCCACCACCGGTGCCGAGCCCGTGCCGGTGCCACCGCCCATACCGGCGGTGATGAACACCATGTGCGAGCCCGACAGGTGATCGGCGATCTCGTCGATGACCTCTTCGGCGGCAGCGCGACCAACGTCCGGCTGGGAGCCGGCGCCGAGCCCTTCGGTGACGGCGATCCCCATTTGGACCACGCGATCGGATTTTGACTGACTGAGCGACTGCGCGTCGGTGTTGGCGACGACGAAATCACACCCCGCAAGTCCCGCCTCGATCATGTTGTTGACGGCATTACAGCCAGCGCCACCGACGCCGAAAACCATGATGCGCGGCTTCAACTCCGTGAGGTCGGGCGTGTTTGTTGGGTTGGACGACATGACTGGAACCCCCTGTTCTCGTCCCTCTGCCCTGACCGGGCGCCTCGTTGCGGCGCGAACGCCGTGGGTTGGTTGGTGGGCCGTCTGGCCCGGTTAAAAGCTTTCTTTGAGCCAGCGGCCCATGCGGGCGAAGTACCCGGTGGACTGACTGGCGCCGTCGAAGAGGCTCGCCGGTGCGAGCTGCGGATAGATGAGAAGGCCCACCACCGCCGAGAACGCAGCGCCCCGGGCAGCAATGGGCAAACCTTTGACCCCAAGGGGGCGTCCAAGGCGGACGGGCCTTGCAAAAATATGCCGCGCCACTTCCGGAAGGCCCGCCAACTGGGAGCCGCCTCCGGTCAGCACGATGCGTCGGCCGATGCGTCCGGCAAATCCCGACGCGGCGAGCCGGTCGCGCACAAGCTCCAAGATCTCGTCGATGCGCGGACGGATCACCTGGTTGAGGGTGAGCCGCGCGATCACCTGGGGCGCCGCGCCGTGCTCCTCCCCCACCGGGTGGATGGTGATGGTGTCGCGCTCATCCGTGGAGGCAGCAATGGCCGAGCCTTCCAGGGTTTTCAGCCGTTCCGCCTCTTCCAAACGGATGGAGAGGCAGTGGGCGATGTCCATGGTCACGTGGTGACCGCCCACCGCGATGGCATCCGCGTGCACGAGGTTGCCTTCCGAGAAAATCGCGATGGAAGAGGTGCCGCCGCCAATATCGACACAGACCGCGCCCAGCTCTGCTTCGTCGTCCACAAGCGATGCCAGACCCGCCGCGTAGGGCGTTGCCACGATGCCATCCACATCGAGGTGACAGTGGTTGACGACGAGGGCGAGATTATCCTGGGCGGCGCGGTCCGCGGTCACGAGATTGATGTCGACGCCAAGGGTGTCGCCCACCATGCCCCGGGGATCGCGAATACCGGTCTGACTGTCGAGGCTGTAGCCGATGGGAAGCGCATGGAGTGCCGTGCGCCCTCGGGCGATCTGATGGCGGCCCGACGCGGCGAGGACCCGACGAATATCGCTGTCGCGCACGGCGCCGGTTTCCAGATCAACGGTGGCGCCGAAATTGTCGGACCCGAGCCGACCTGACGTTTGGGTCACGATGAGGGATTCCACCGTTACGCCAGCCATCTGCTCGGCCGCGTCGACGGCCCGGCGGATGGCTGCTTCGGCCTTGTCGAGGTCGACGATGGTGCCGCCCTTTACGCCGCGCGACTGCTGATAGCCGTAGCCGATCACTTCGATGGCGTGGGTGCGGCCAGCCAGAAGCTCTTCCTCCGACGCGGGCTTTAGCCGAGCAATAAGGCAAGCGACTTTGGTGGTGCCCACATCAAGGACGCAGGCGGTGCTGGAGCGCCCGGGCTTGACGTGGCAGCGATCGCCCACGCGAGCGGGAAACTCTGCGACGCTCATGGGATGAGAGCCTCACTCATGGGATGAGAGCCTCCGAAATCGCCTGCGCCAGGGGATCGTCGTAGACGGCGTTCGCCTCGGCGATGGCGGCGGCGAGCGGATCGGCGGGCTCGGCGGTGACGGGAAGCTGCGGGCGTTCGCCTTCGTCTTCCTCGGCGCCGGCGTTGCGAAGCTGCACAGTGGTACGGTCGGCAAGGCGCATGTCGACGATCACATTGCCGACGCCCAAGATGGCGCCTTCCCTCTCCAACGCCCCAAGACGTTGAAGCGCTGCGCCCGGCCTGACAGATGGCAGCCGCACCGTGGCGCCGTTTTCCAAACGAAGATCCCAGCGGCGCTCACTTACATAAATGGCGGCCTTCGTACGGGCGTCGATTTGCGGATGGTTTTCCAGCACCGCGCGAATATCGGTGACCGCCTCCTGGGCGCCGCGCCCGGCGACGAGGGGAAGGCCGGCAAATTCGTAGGGCACATCGTCGGCGAGCACAGCACCGTCGCGGGCGATCAACACCTCGCGCCCATCAATGCGCCAGCGCGCGAACGCCTCCGCCTCTTCGATCTCAATGGCGAGGGTTCCGGGCAACGTCTTGCGCACCGTTGCGGAGGTCACCCAAGGGAGCGCTTCGAGGCGGTCGCGCGTCGCGCCCACGTCGAGCCCCAAAAGCGTCATTCCCGGACCAAGGCCGATGGCTGCGATGACTGCGCTGTCGGATGTCTCGTTCTGACCGGTGAGCTGGATCTGGCGAAGGGAAAAACCCGCCTGGCCCACGGTGTCCCACACGCGGCTAGGATCGTGGGTATAGGCAAGTCCCGCCCCGCAGCTTCCCAGAAGAACCGCCGCGGCTAGCATCCGGCCCGGTGCAGCGCTCGCAAGACGTCGCGCCCGCGCCCTTAACGGCGGCAGCTGGCGTCCTCCACCAACGCTTTGACGAGCGCGGGGAAATCTAAACCAGCGTGCGCGGCCATCTCCGGCACCAGCGAGGTTTGCGTCATTCCCGGTTGGGTATTTACTTCCAGACAAACGAGTTCGTCTTTCGCGGGGTCGTAACGAAAGTCTGCCCTCGACACACCACGACACCCCAAGGCGCGATGGGCTAGCAGCGTGTACTGTTGAATGTCCTGGTAAATATTTGGTTTAAGACTGGCCGGCAGAATGTGGCGAGAGCCCCCCGGCGCGTACTTGGCATCGTAGCCGTAAAAACTTTCCGAGACCGGCACGATCTCGATGATATCCCACACCGTTTCGTTGAAACACGCGCACGTTAACTCGCGCCCGGCGATGTAGCGCTCGGCCATGATTTCATCGCCATAGGGCCAGTCATCGGAGGCAAGTTCAGCCGGCGGTCTGTTGGCGCCTTCCGGCACGATCAGCACCCCAAAGGATGACCCCTCCGCCACCGGCTTTGCCACATAGGGTGGGGCCATAATGTGCCGCTGGGCGGCCTCCTGCCGATGACAGACCACATGCTCGGCCACCGGAATTCCTGCTGCGGCCATCACCGGCTTGGCCCGGGCCTTATCCATGGCGAGCGCAGACGCAAGAACGCCCGAATGGGTGTAGGGAATTTTCATGTATTCCAGGATGCCCTGCACCGATCCGTCCTCGCCCATGGGA
>JBCCYN010000138.1:0-12428 GCA_039189655.1 Pseudomonadota bacterium
ATCCCGTTGATTGCGTTCGCAATCAGCTCTTTTTCGTCGGGCGCTTCCACGTACTGGCCGCGAACCCGCTCGAAGACATCCCCGAAAAGGTCCAGCTGCCGGTAGGTTTCAGAAGACGCTGCGTTCGCGGAAAATGCCAGGATCCTGCCGGGGTCGCTGAGAGCCACCACCGAGACCGCGCCGATCGCCGCGCCCGTCAACAACATACCAAATCGACGGATCATCCACCTGTCCTTCCAACGTCAGTGTCGGCGTCTCGCCACCACCCGTGAGTATCAATCGCCGTGCCGTCCTTGCGCAACTCAACATATAGTAATGGGCGCGTGGCCGTGAGCGTGCCAGCATCGGGTCGAACGGCGCCTATGGCGGATCGTCCGGCCTCCGCTCCCATGCGCCCCAGGGGCGACCCGGCGTCCACCGTATCACCCATTTTCACGAAACTCTCCGCAAGTCCGGTTAACACCATATGGTAGCCGTCGCCGGCATCGAGGATCAAGACTTCGCCAAAGCTACGAAACGGCGCGGCGTATAGCACCGTTCCAGGCATTGGCGCAAAGACCGTCGACCGGGGAAGGGCGGCAACGGTACGCCCCTCCGAGGGGGCGCCAGTGGGGGTGGCATCGCCATAGTTTCCGACGACGGTGCCAGCAACGGCATCGGCAAGGTCGCCGCGGCGGGCAGCAAAGCCGAGGTTTTCTGGGTCCTGGGGAGCGGTCACGGCCACCGACGATCCGTCGGAAAAGCGGGCCAGCAGGGCCTCGACGCTGTTAGCCTCCTGGGCGAGGCGGGCAAGGTCGGCCCCCACCTGATCGCGTTCATAAAGGGAGAGCGCCCGGCGTCGCTCCAGCTCGCCCACCAGCGCCAACAAGCGGTCGCGCTCCTCCTCCACCCGGGCAAGGTCGTCGCGCAGGCTGCCCCAGCGCTGCCGCTCCGCCTCGCCCAGCCGTGCCGCCTCAGAAATTTTTCGGGCAAGGTCCTGGGCTTGCGCGTCAAGCCCCGGAACAGCCCCGTTGAGCAAGATTGCGCCCTGGACCACCCGGCGCGGGGCGCCCTCGCCCACGAAGAGGGCCGGCGGCGGACGCTTGCCAATGCGCTGGAGCGCCATCAGGACCACAGCCAGCTCCTCCCGTCGCGCAGCCAACTCCTGGCGAATGGCCGCCTGATCGGTGGTGATGTCGGCCAGGGCGTTTTCATCGGCTGCGATGCTGTTTTCGATGTCGCGCACCCGCGCGCTCACCGCCTCCAGCTCCTGGCGAAGCTTGGCTTCATCGCCCGCAAGGTTGACCAGAGTGTCGCCTAACTCGCGCGCCCGGGCCTTTGTGGCGGCCGTTTCCTCGCGCAACTGTTCCAGCCTGCTGGCCAGTTGGCTTTGCTCGCGAAGTGCAGGATCGCCGGCCTCCTGCGCCGCCGCAGGGAACACGGCCACCCATGAGAGCAGGGCTAGGAGCGGTGGTAGGGATGTCCAGCGCATAGGGTTACGGCTCGATAAATCTGCTCCAGCACCATGACCCGCGCCAAAGCGTGCGGCAACGTCATGGGGCTTAGCGAAATCACATCATGGGACGCATCGCGGACGGCGGGAGGGTGCCCGTCCGCGCCACCGATGGCGAAGGACGCAGCGGCCACGCCATCGTCCATCCACCTTTGAACGAGGCCGGCAAATCGTTCGCTGGTCAATGTCTTGCCGCGTTCATCGAGGGCGATGAGCCGGCCCTTCGGGACCTTGGCGAGGAGCGCAGCCCCCTCTTCGGCCGCGCGCCTGGGGCCTGTCTTGTCGGAAATCTCAAGCACGTCCACGGCAGAAACGCCCACCTGACGGCCAAGGCCGGCGGCCCGCTCCCGGTAGCGATCGCACAGTTCCTTTTCGGGTCCCGCCGCCTTCCCGACGGCGAGCACGACGATCCTCAGACGACGAGTTCCACTTGGGACGCGCTCTCCATCTGCCACATCTTCTCAAGGTTATAGAACTGCCGCACTTCGGGCCGAAAAACGTGGACAACCACATCGCCCACGTCGATGAGCACCCAATCGCAGGCGCTGGCACCCTCGACGCGCACGTTTTTCACGCCACCCGACTTGAGGTCGCGCATCAGGTGATCCGCCACCGCTCCCACGTGCCGCTGCGAGCGCCCGGAGGCGATGACCATGTGGTCGGCAATGGGGGTTTTGCCGGTAACGTCGATGGCAACGATGTCCTCGGCCTTGGAACCGTCGAGGCTTTCGAGGACGATGGAAAGCTGATCGGACGGACCGACCGGCTCAGCATGGGCCACCCGTAAAGACCCATCATTCGTCAATGCCATGTGTGCGGGGATTCCTTTCTGCCAGCACTCCCAAGCCGCGAATCACCTCGCGACATCCTTCAAAGATAGGTTTTCGTCCATGGATGTTTCAAGACGCAGCGGTTTTATGGCCCGTTTTGGGTGCGCAGCGCGGTGGACGACACGGGCTCCAGCGGCACATGGAGGAACACCCAGGCCGGCGGCGTCGCGTCGGCGATGGACCGGGCCTGCTCCTCCGGCCGGCGGGCCGCTGCGAAGGCACGGGCCGCGACCGAATTAAGCGCAGCCATGGACGCGCCCGGCCTATCGATCACCGCTACTGGCAGCAAGTTCATGATATTGCGCCACTTTTGCCAACGATGGAGGGATGCAAGGTTGTCAGCCCCCATCAGCCAGACAAGCTTTGCCGCCGGGAGCCGCCGCTTGGCGTAGGAAATGGCATCGGCGCTGAAGCTGGTGCCAATGGCCGCCTCAAAGGCTGTCACCACCATACGCGGGTGATCGGCAATGGTTTGCGTGAAACGCACCCGGCGCTGCAAGGACGGCAGGTCTTCGCTTGATTTCAAGGGATTGCCCGGCGTCACCATCCACCAGACCTGGTCAAGGCCCAGGCGCGAAAGGGCCGACAAAGCCACATGGCGGTGGCCCCGGTGGGGCGGATTGAACGAGCCGCCAAAAAGGCCGATGCGCTGACCCGCGGTGGCCACGGGAAGTTTGAGGGCGTTGAACTGGGCGGATTGACGGGAAAAAGCGCCCGGATGAGGCGTTGCCGTCACGGGCGGGTCTGCCCAGTCCCCCGCACGCGATATTTGAAGGTGGTCAATTGCTCCACGCCCACTGGGCCCCGCGCATGGAGCCGTCCCGTGGCGATGCCGATTTCAGCGCCCATGCCAAACTCGCCACCGTCGGCGAACTGGGTGGAGGCGTTGTGGAGGACGATGGCCGAATCCACCTCGTTCAGGAACCGGGTCGCCGCCGCCTCGTCGTCGGTGACGATGCAGTCGGTGTGGCTCGAAGAAAAGCGCGCGATGTGGTCCAGGGCGCCGTCGAGACCGTCAACCACCGCCACCGAGAGCACCGGGGCGAGGTATTCCGTGGACCAGTCCTGCGCCTGCGCTGGCGCTATGGGGTGGACGGCGGCGGCGCGATCATCGCCCCTTAGCGCGCAGCCGGCCTCCTCCAAGGATCTGGCAATAGCGGGGAGCTGGTCGATGGCCGCCTGGTCTATCAGGAGCGTTTCAGCCGCGCCGCAGATCCCCGTGCGCCGCATTTTCGCGTTGAGCACCACCTCGCGGGCCATTTCGGGCCGGGCGGCGCCATGGACGAAGACGTGGCAGATGCCCTCCAAATGCGCGAACACCGGAACGCGCGCCTCCTGCTCCACCCGTGCCACCAGGCTCTTACCGCCGCGCGGAACGATGACGTCGATGCCGCCTTCCGCGCCCGCGAGCATGGCGCCCACGGCAGCTCGGTCGCGGGTGGGGACCAGTTGCACCGCGTCCGCCGCGAGCCCGGCGTCGGCAAGACCCGCCCGCAGCGCCTCGGCAATTTCGCGCGCTGTGCCCAGCGTTTCAGAACCCGAGCGCAGGATGGAGGCATTGCCGGCCATGAGGCAGAGCGCAGCGGCGTCGGCGGTAACGTTCGGCCGGCTTTCATAGATGACGCCGATCACACCCAGCGGCGTTGCGACCCGCTCGATGGCGAGGCCGTTGGGGCGCGTCCATGCGGCAAGGACGTGCCCGACCGGGTCCTCAAGGGTTGCTATGGCCTCAATGGACGCCGCGATGGCTTCGATCCGCTGTTCGTCGAGCCAGGCGCGATCGCGGAACGCCGGCGAACTATCCATGGCGGCAAGGTCGGCGGCGTTCGCGGCGAGGATTTTGTCCTGGGAGGCGCGGACGCGGGCTGCCATGGCGGCGAGGCCGGCCCGTTTTTCGGCCGCACCGGCAAGGGCAAGGCCGCGCTGGGCCTTTCGCGCCCGCGCACCCATTGCGGCGACAAGGCTTTGGGCATCTTCTTCAAGGGGGGACGCGTCTGCGTCCACGCGGGCATGGGACAGGGTCACGGGGCCTCCGGCGGCGCAGGATGAAGCGCCATGTCGTCGCGATGAACCATGGTCGCACGGGCCCGCGCGCCCACGAGTTCGCTCAGTGAATGGGTTTTCTGGCCGGCAATCAAGCGGGCGTCGCCGGCATCATAGGCCACGAGGCCGCGGCCCACCTCACGCCCCCCAAGGTCCACAAGGCGCACCGCATCGCCCCGGGCAAAGGAGCCCTCGACGCGGCGCACGCCCGCTGGGAGCAAACTTCTCCCCCGATGGACCGCAGCAACGGCCCCATCGTCGAGCACCAGCGCGCCCACGGCCTGGAGGGAGCCTGCAATCCAGACTTTTCGGGCCGTAACCGGGTCGGACCTTGCGTGAAACCACGTGGCCCGCCCGCCTTCCTCCAGCGCTCGGATCGGGTGGTCGATGCGCCCCGATGCGATGGCCATGGCCACCCCCGCCTCGGTGGCAATGCGGGCAGCATCCACCTTGGTGCGCATGCCGCCGCGCGAAAGGGCGGACCCCGCATCCCCCGCCACCGAAACGATGTCGTCGGTGATCCGCGGCACTTCGGGGATGAACCGCGCGCTGGGGTGATCCCCAGGCGGAGCTGTATAGAGGCCGTCCACATCGGAAAGCAGCACGAGACAATCCGCCGACATCATCGTGGCCACTCGGGCGGCGAGGCGGTCGTTGTCTCCATAGCGAATTTCCGAGGTGGCTATGGTGTCATTCTCGTTGATGACGGGCACCACGCCCGCGCGCAACAATTCCCGCAGCGTGGTGCGGGCGTTGAGGTAGGCGCGCCGCTCCTCGGTGTCGCGGACAGTGAGGAGGATTTGCGCCGCGCGCACCCCCTCGGCGGCAAGGGCGGACGACCACTCCGCCGCGAGTGTGATCTGCCCCACCGCGGCGGCCGCCTGGTTTTCTTCCAGGCGCAAAGCGCGGCGGCCGTAGCCGATGGGCCCGCGACCCATGGCGATGGCGCCCGATGACACCACCAACACCTCCGCATGACGCTGGAGCGCCGCAAGGTCCTGGGCGAGGGTCTTTAGCCAGGCGCGGCGGGGCTCACCGTCGCCCGCCACCAGCAGCGCAGAGCCCAATTTCACCACCACGCGCTGCGCGGATGCGATGCGCCCGGACCGCGCCGATGCTTCGCTCACGGCTGCCATGGTTCGGCCTCCGTCGGGCGTTCTACGGCCCTTGCTGCCTCGACCACCTGCGCCAGCGCGCGAAGGGCCTCTTTCATCCCCTCCCCAGTTGCCGCCGACAAGGCAAGCACGTCCGACCCGCACGCCCTTGAAAGCGCCGCACACTTTTCATCCGCATCCGGGGCCGCATCGACCTTGGAAAGGGCGACAATACGAGGCTTTTGGGCCAAGCCCTCGCCGTAGGCCTCCAGCTCCCGGGAAACGGTGAGATAGTCCGCCACCACATCTTCACCGGTGCCGTCGATGAGATGGAGAAGGACGGCGCAGCGCTCGATGTGGCCGAGGAAACGGTCGCCGATCCCCACCCCTTCGCTGGCCCCCTCGATGAGGCCTGGAATGTCCGCAAGGACGATGCGCCGGGTGTCGATGGTGGCAATGCCCAAATGGGGGTCGAGGGTCGTGAACGGGTAGTCGGCGATCTTCGGCGTCGCGGCGGTGACGGCCGAAAGGAATGTGCTCTTTCCCGCGTTGGGCAGGCCCAAGAGGCCCGCGTCGGCAATGAGTTTTAGCCGGAGCCAAACGCCCATCTCCTCCCCCGGCAGTCCCGGATTGGCGTGACGCGGGGCTCGGTTCACCGAGGATTTGAAACGCGCGTTGCCAAAGCCGCCATTGCCGCCCGACAGGAGTTTGACCCGCTGGCCGGCGTCGGTGAGGTCCGCAAGGGTCTCAGCTTTGTCTTCGTCGAGCACCACGGTGCCCACCGGGACCTTGAGGATCGCATCATCGCCGGCTGCGCCCGTGCGGTTGCGCCCTGCCCCGCCCACGCCGGCGCCAGCACGAAAATGCTGCTGGTAGCGAAAGTCGATAAGGGTGTTGAGGCCGTTCACCGCCTCCACCCACACGTCACCTCCGCGGCCGCCGTCGCCCCCGTCGGGCCCGCCGTGCTCCACGTACTTCTCCCGCCGGAAGGAAACGGCGCCGTTTCCTCCGCTGCCGGAGCGCACATAGACCTTTGCTTGGTCGAGGAATTTCATGGCGCTTCAGGCGGGTATGGGCCCGCCCCTTCTGCGCCGGGCGTTTTTGCTATTCGGCCGGAGCCGGGCCACCTTCGGGAGGCGTCACCGTGACGTAGGTGCGGCCGAGGCGCTTGCGGAACGCCACTTTGCCTTCCACCAGCGCAAAAAGGGTGTGATCCTTGCCCATGCCCACATTGTCGCCCGGGTGCCAGCGCGTGCCGCGCTGGCGGACGATGATGTTGCCCGGAACCACCTGCTCACCGCCGAATTTCTTGAAACCGAGCCGGCGCCCTGCGGTATCGCGACCGTTGCGGGACGAGCCGCCTGCCTTTTTATGTGCCATCTCGCGGTCTCCTTACGCGGCCGGGTTGATGCCGGTGATTTTCACCAGCGTCTGATGCTGACGGTGCCCGTTCTTGCGCCGGGAATTCTGGCGCCGGCGCTTCTTGAAGACGATGATCTTCTTGTTGCGCACCTGATCGACGATCTCGCCGGCCACCGAGGCGCCTTCGACCCGCGGCGCACCCACGGTGATGTTCTCGCCATCACCGATCATCAGCACATCGCCAAAGGACACCGCGTCGCCCGCGGCCCCTGCAACGGTTTCGATCTTGAGTTCATCGCCGGCCGACACGCGGTACTGCTTGCCGCCAGTCTTGATGACTGCGTACATGGTCCAAATCCTTCGCTGCGGTCCCAAGCTGACGTGCGCCGAGTGGCTTAACGCCCTGAGCCGCTGCCTTTTTGTTGTGGAGCGCGTGAGATACGGTTTTGGCGGGCGAGCGTCAAGCTGGCGTGTGGCCCGGCGAGCCCTCCCCTATTGCATGGGCGATAGCCGCGTCGGCTCCAAGCGCTGGACGACGGTCTTCTCGCGGTCCAGCAACGCCCCCACGCGCGGCGAGAGTTCCGATGTCCAATGCTCGCTCTCGTAGACCTCTTTGTAGAGGCGCTCGCGCTGGGCTTCGTCCTCGAAGCGGCGGATCCATACGTAGCGGGTCGGGTCGTCCTCGCCGTAAAAACTCGCCGTGAAGACGACGCCTTTTGACACCATGAACGGCAAAATCTCGCCTTCCATGAGGGCGAGCCACTCGTTCATTTTTCCTTCGCGCACGCAGTAGGTTCGCAGTTCAAAAAGCGCCATAGAGCCGCTCCTTCCAATCTCGGTTCAGCGCCACGGAGTTGGGCCTCGGCCAGAACTTGACCGCCATAGGATTTTTGGCCGGTCCTTCGAAGCCACGGACGTCGGGCCAGCTTAGGAGTCGGCTCTCCTCGCCATCAAAACCCAGCAACAACGATCTTGCCTTTAGCCTGGCCGGTTTCGATGAGCCGGTGCGCCTCACGCATGTTTTCCGCGTTGATCGGCGACAGGACGGTGTTGAGGGTGGTGCGCAAACGTCCCCCATCGATCTCATCTGCCACCCAAGACAGCAGGCGATGCTGCTCGATCATGTCAGGGGTCTGGAACATCGCGCGGGCAAACATGAACTCCCAATGGAAGCTCGCCGCTTTCATCTTCATGCCGTCCATGGGCATCGGCTGATCGGTGTCGTCGATGGAGACGATGCCCCCTTGGGGGCGGATCAGTTCCACCGCGGCGGCCCAGTGGCGCATGTCGTTGAAAATCGCGATGTGATCGATGGTCTGAAACCCGAGCGCGCGCACTTCCTCCACCAGGTTCTTGCGGTGGTTGACCACATGGTCGGCGCCCAGTTCCCGCACCCAGTTCTCAGTCTCGGGGCGCGAGGCGGTGGCAATCACCGTAAGACCGGCGTGCTTTGCGAGCTGTATCCCGATGGAGCCCACACCGCCGCCTGCTCCGATGATGAAGATCGACTGACCTTTGTCTTTGCCATCCTGGTCGATGCCGAGCCGGTCGAAAAAGGCTTCATAGGCCGTGATGGCGGTGAGCGGGAGGGCGGCCGCCTCCGTATGGCTGAGGGATTTTGGCTTTTTGCCGACAATGCGCTCGTCGACAGCCTGGAGTTCGCTGTTGCAGCCGGGCCGGGTGATGTCACCGGCGTACCAAACCTCATCACCCGGCCGAAAGAGGCTCACCTTGTCGCCCACGGCGACCACTTTGCCCGATGCATCCCAACCGATGACGCGAGGTGGGTCCTCCGCCGCCCCGTCGGGTTTGCCGCGACCGGCGCGCACTTTGGTGTCCACCGGGTTGACGGCGACAGCGGCGATTTCGACGAGAAGATCGTGCGGCCCTGGCTCGGGCGTGGGCAGCTCCACGTCAAGCATCGCCTGCGGGTCCGAAATCGGAAGATAGCGCGTGAGTGCGACGGCCTTCATGGCAGCTCCCCCAAAATGCCGTTCAGTCGAGCTTGGTCATTTCCGCGAGCGTAAAACTCTCCACCGCGCCATCGGTGGCGGCCATGTAGGCGGCAAGGTGCGGCGCGTTCATGTGGGTTTGCCAGAGTTCACGGTTCGTCCAGTTCTCAAAGAAGAGGAAGTGCGCCGGATCGTCGTTGTCCTGATGTAGATCGTACTGAATACATCCGTCTTCTGCACGGGTCGTTGCGATAAGCTTCAACAGCTCATTTTTTACGAGTTCAATTTTATCGGCCTTGGCGTGAATATTCGCAACGATCGTCAGTGATGGCACCGGTTCGCTCCTTGTCCTTGCTGATCGGGCAAATATTGGGAAAGGAATTTTTCGGCAAGTACGCACATTCTTGTGGTGTAGGCACAAAAATGTTTGGTAGGCACAAAGTTTATCCTGAGGACATTGCGATGGCTATCCAAAGCTCCGATTGCGCCCGCCCTTGCCCTGTGGAGGCGGCGCTTGAGCGCATCGGCGGCAAGTGGAAAGGCGTGGCGCTCTACCACCTTCTGGGCGGGCCGAAGCGCTACAATGCTCTGAAGCGCGATGTGGGGAACGTCACCCAGCGGATGCTCACCAAGCAGCTTCGCGAATTGGAGAACGACGGCCTCATCGTGCGCAAGGTTTTCCCCGTGGTGCCGCCCCACGTGGAATATAGCCTCAGCGAGAAGGGCCGAACGCTGGAGCCCATCCTCGTCGCCCTTCGAGACTGGGGGGCCCGCCACCTGTGAGCCGGAACCGAGCTGCACCAGAACGCGAGCAACGACCTATGCGGGCTGCGTACAACTTTGAACCATTTTGGGGAGCGGTATCTGGCAGATGGTTCAGCACTTGCGGGTGCGGACCCGAGATGCGTCGTTCGATGTGTTTATTGCTTCAAGTAGATGCGGGGGCCGGTGTGGCCCCCGCGAAAGACTAAAGATCTTCGCGCAGTTCGGCGCCGACTACGTGGCGCAGCCACCATGTGTCGGGCAGCACCGGCGACCCGTGCCGATCCATGACCGACATAGAAGGACAGCTACCACCTTCGCCGGAGATGGTGACGAGGTCGCCATCGAAGGATTTGAAGGTGACTTCCATCGCCTCGCCGTAGGTGGGGGCTTGCTCCATCAAGATGCCCACCGCCACACGCTCGCCCATTCGCAAGCTGTCGTAGTAGTCCGAGTAGTAGTGAACGCCGGCCATGTTACGGCCAATGGAGATGTTTGCGGCGAGCTTGTCCAATTCGCCCTGGATGGTGAGTTTACCTTCCGTTTTCTCGTCCTGCACGAGGGCTGACCCGTCATCGTTTGGAACGTATGCGATGGGGCTGCCATCCATGGCGCACAGCGGACGTTCCACACCGCTGTCGCAGTCCATGAACATTTCAAAGAAGGCTTTTAGCATCGTCACGCAGCCGCCAGCCACTGTGGCATGGCCGGCACCGTAGGCCGGATGCATCGGAGAGCCCTCGGGGAATGCCATGGGCAGGAGGAGGTTTTTGTGAGGGAAGTCCTCAGCATCGGCGTGTTCCGGCACGCACACCTTGTCCGCGCAATGGAGATTGCGCATGGCGCGCATGCTCGCCTCGTTCTGCTTCTTGTTGTGGTCAATGACCGCCTTGAGCAGATCGTGCGGAATCTCAGCCAACGACTTTTCAAAGGCCTCAGCCGAGCAGCCTAGCTTTTCGCCCAACCCCAGATGGGACAGGGTAAAACGACCACCGAGGGCTTCGGGGCGCGCGCGGCGATGGTAGTTGAATTTTTGCCGCCGAACCGCCTTGAGGCAGCGCGTTGCCACTTCGCAGACAAGGCTCAAAATGTGCGGACCGCCGTAGGTGGCAAACGCATCGCGGTGGCCTGTCGGGCTCGGTTCGGGGAAACCCTTCGACGCTGGGCTTCCCATGGCAAGCAAGATGAGCGCGGCGTTGAGGTAAGCCTCGTAGAGAGCATCGAAGTGCACGTAGGTCGCGAGATCACGCGGTGTGGTGATGAACCTGCGGTTCCCCTCGAACTGGTCCGCACCCTTAAAATTCGCACCATTTTGGACGTCGAGCCACGAACACCAGTCGGTCATGTAGTCGAGGCAGTTTTTGTGCGTCAGCGTACGCTGGTCGATGGAGATCGAGCCGTAGGGGATGAACCCGTCCTGCAGGTCCCAGGCGGCCGATGTTCCGGGGAACGTTGATTGGCCGTCGGTACCACAAGCCAGCGAAGTGGCGCCGATCAGCATGAACTGGGAGATGTATGGGCCGGCATGAGCGCCCTTCGTGGACCCTCGAAAAGCGTTTTGGGTCGTCAGAGGACCATCCACGGACAGAGTGCGACCAAAGCGGCGGTTGCGCTCGAAGGCGTTAAGCCCGGTTTTGTCGGCCATGTGCGGCGTTGAAGAGCAAACGCTTTCGCCCGAGAAGAACGGCATCCCATTGAGGAGACTGACAACTTCATTCGCATTCAGCTCGGCAGACCCGGCGTCCGGGTCGCTGGCGCAGAGCTTTGTGCCGCCGCCGTTGCAGATCTCGGTGAAAGGCACGTCGCGCAGGATGGCCAGCGAATAAACTTCCGCCATTTCAGCGGCGAGTTCGGACGAACCGACCCGCGGCGCAGGTGCCATCCCAACCGCACCGGCGTCCGGCCCCTGGAGATCATAGACGTGGCCCGCGCGGGGGCTTTCCCAACCGCGCCACTCCACCTTCATCTTACCTTTGCAGGTGATCTTTTCCGGGCAGTTGTAGTGAGAGTCGTCGGCGATCTCGACGTCCTTCTCAAACAACGTCGGATCTGGCGCGTTGATGGCCTCCACAAAGCAGCGATAGTCGGCCGCTTCGGCAAGGAGACCGTTCTGGTTGTGCTGCAGGCCTTTGGTGAAGTTGGCCGGGAACGGATGGCCGTGGTCCGCCTCTTCGCCGTTGGTGCGCGTTGTCGCCTGCGGATGGAGGCGGGACGCCTCGGTCATGAGATCGCGCATCTTCTTCGCGGAAAGCGCGCGCTCAGACCCGGCCGGAACCGGCTCAGCGTATGGTAATTTCATGAATTCGCTCCAAAAAAAATGTCTTGTCCGGCAGCTTTGAGCCACGCGGTGAAAATCGCTTAGATCAAAAATTCCCTTTCACTTGCCCGTACTTGGGCCGCCGCAGATCTCATAGCCACCAATTTTGTCAAAGCGGTGCCAAGCACGGTTGCCCCCTCGCCACCGTGACCGGAAATTTAATACACGAAAAACTATAATTTGGAAACACCGGTGCGACTCCCGATGGAAAGCGCCGCGGGTTTTCCTTGGAATAGCCGCAGGGTGGCTCTTGGAGGAGCGTTTGGACGCTTGTTGTGAGCCAGCGGTCTGTGGCTCAACGCTTGCATCGCTGGGGCGAACGGTGAAGATGACCGTCACATAATGCTTATGGAGTGAGCCATGAAACTTCTGATCGCCGCGGCGCTTTCCCTAGCCGTCGCCCTTCCCGCCGCCGCCCAGGACAAATTGGAGCTGCGCATCGGGACAGAGGGAGCCTACCCGCCGTTCAACTTCTTCGACGCCGACAACAACCTCATCGGCTTTGACGTGGACATCGCCAAGGCGCTGTGCGCGGAGATGAACGCCGAGTGCACCTTCGTGGCCCAGGACTGGGAC
>JBCCYN010000139.1:0-12386 GCA_039189655.1 Pseudomonadota bacterium
CCTCAGTGCTCGTGCACAACCGGCCGATCAAGCGGAAACCGCCGCTGCGCAATGGTCCGCACCGCCGCCCCTTGGTGCCGACGACCAGCCCGGCGGCGAGATTCAAGTGGCGCGGCTGGATCCGGAGGTCGGCAATCCTGGGATTGACGTGACCGGCCCCATCGAGCCGCTACCGGTCGGTGCCGATCCCCTGGGCGCGAACGGCGAGCCAGGCGGCACGCAGTTCGGTGACCCATTGCCCCTTGCCGAGGAGGTCGACGGGGCGCTTGCGGTTCCTGGCATTGCGGCGATCCCGCGGCGCAGGCCCAATCCTCCGCCCCGCCGTGCTGCGTCGACCACCAACCCCTCCGCCACTCGCAGCGTTGCCGCGGCCCAGCCTGCCGCGGCGGCACCGACCGCTACGGCGGCGCCCTCAGGGTGGGGGGTGCAGGTTTCTTCCCAACGCAGTGAGGCGGACGCTCGCAAATCCTACGCCGACCTCCAGGCTCGCTATCCCTCGCTGCTGAGTGGGGTGAGCCCGATGATCTATCCCGCCAACGTTCCCGGCAAGGGTCGCTTTTATAGGGTGCGCCTTGCTGCCAATTCGCGCGGGGACGCGGCGGCGCTCTGCCAGCGGCTAAAATCGGCCGGGGCGGATTGCTTCATTGGTCGCAACTGACCGTCCATGGCCGCGCCGCTGATCGTAGGCCTTGCCGGCCACCGCCTGGAACCGTCGGAGCGCGAGTTCCTGGCAAAGGTGCGGCCCCTCGGCATCATTATCTTTGCCCGCAACGTTGCTTCGGTGGAGCAGGTCACCGAGCTGGTGGCAGAGGCAAAGGCAGCCGCTGGGGCAGATCTCGCGTTCGTTGACCAGGAGGGGGGACGCGTTCAGCGCCTGCGGCCGCCCCTAGCACCGCGCTATCCGCCGTCCCGAGCCGTTGGCGACGTCCATGCCGCTGACCCCGAAGCGGGAAAGCGCGCAGCGTGGCTTCAGGGAAGGCTCATCGCCGCCGATCTAACGCCTTTGGGCCTCGATTCGCCTTGCCTTCCGGTGGCGGACGTTCCCGCCGTGGGGTCCAACGATGTGATCGGGGATCGGGCTTACGGGAGCGACCCGGAAACCGTTTCGGATCTTGCAGGCGCGGCGGCCGAAGGGGTGCTCGACGGGGGTGCGCTTCCGGTCATGAAACACATTCCTGGCCACGGGCGAGCGATGGCCGACAGCCATTTCGCGCTCCCTGCGGTGGATGCTTCGCGCGAAAATCTTGCGGCCGACTTTGCCCCCTTCAGTGTCCTCGCGGCGCTCCCCATGGCGATGACCGCCCACGTCAAATATGGCGCCATCGACCCGGAGCGGGCGGCAACCGTGTCCCCCGCTGCTATCGGGCTCATCCGTGACCACATCGGCTTTGACGGCTTCTTGATGACCGATGACATTTCCATGGGCGCCCTGCGCGGCGACATTGCGACCAACGCCAGAGCTGCCCTCGACGCCGGATGCGACTGCGTTCTCCACTGCAATGGCAAAATGGGCGAAATGGAGAAAATCGCCGAAGTGTTGCCGCCCATGGCGCCCGAAGCGGCAGATCGGTTGGCGCGCGGCCTTGCAGTGCGGCGCTCTCCCTCTGAGGAGAACCTTGCCGACCTTCGCCAAGAGTTTGCGAATCTCTTAAACGTCGGTCCATGACCACCGTCGATCCCTTCGAGGACGAACCTCGCCAGAACCCCGACGACCAGGCCTTCCGCGTGGATGTGGAGGGCTATGAAGGCCCGCTTGATGTGCTCCTTCAGCTGGCTCGCACCGAAAAGATCGACCTCACGCGGGTCGCAATCCTTCCCCTTGCCGAACAGTACCTTGCTTTCATCGCCAGGGCCAAAGACCTCAAGATCGAGCTGGCAGCCGATTTTCTGGTGATGGCGGCATGGCTTGCTTGGCTGAAGAGCCGGCTCATCGCGCCCGATCCCTCCGATGAGGGCGCCGACGCCGAAATGCTGGCAGAGGATCTCGCGTTCCGCTTGCGGCGTCTTGAGTCCATGCGTGAAGCAGCCCAGCAGCTCTTCAGTCGCCCCCTTCTGGGCCAGGGAGTGTTTGCCCGCGGCATGCCCGAGCGCGGCACGGTGGAAACCACCGTAAGCTGGCGCGCCTCGCTCTATGATCTCTTGAACGCCTACGGCTCTGTTCGCCAGCAAGAGATCGTGCGCACCATGAAGATGGAAAAGCGCCCGGTCTTTTCTATTGTGGACGCCCGGCAGGTGCTTGAGCGCATTATCGGCTCCAGCGCGCAGTGGCTGCCCTTGGCGGCTCTGGTGGCGGCTATGCCACCCGGCGAAAGCCGTCGTGGGGCCCTTGCCAGCACGTTTGGGGCGAGCCTTGAGATGGCGCGGGAGGGGAGCATTCGTCTGCGCCAGAGCGAGCCGTTCGCGCCGCTCTTTGTCTGTCGGGCGGATATCGCCCTTGACCCGAACACGCCCGAGCCGCCGCCCCACACCCCGCCGGCGAACGGGGCTCCGGACGCAGGAGAAACGCTGCACCATGGCTGAAACCATCGCGCTGTTTTCCGACGAGCCCGTCGATGGCGAGGCATTGCGCCGGATTGAGGCGCTGCTCTTTGCCTGCGAGCGCCCCTTGACTCTTGTGGATCTTCAGGCGCGGCTCGGCGAGGACGAGGCCCTCGAGCAGCAGCTGCGACAGTTGCAGACGGTCTACGCCAACCGGGGCATCAACCTTGTCGAGGTGGCGGACGGCTGGGCGTTCCGCACCGCGCCCGACCTTGCCGGCCTCATGGCCGAGACCCGTGAGATGGAGCGCAAGCTCTCCCAGGCGGCCATGGAAACCCTCGCCATCATTGCCTACCACCAGCCTGTCACCCGGGCCGAAATTGAGGAAATCCGAGGCGTTGCCGTGGCAAAGGGCACCCTCGACATTCTCCTGGAGACGGGATGGGTGCGCATCAGGGGCCGGCGCCGGATGCCTGGCCGCCCGGTCACCTTTGGTACGACCCGGGTGTTCCTGGAGCATTTTTCCCTGTCCGCGATTGCGGATTTGCCTGGCCTCGACGATTTGAAGGGGGCGGGGCTCTTGGAAGGAACGCCACCCAGCGGCTTCTCGGTCCCGTTGCCGCGCGACGATGACGCGCTCGATGAGGATGAGGACCCCGTTGATGACGACGACGGCCACGGCGGCAGCGACGACGGTGAGGCGCGACCAGCCGAGAGCTGACGTCCCGCGCCTATCGCTGGAAAACATCGTCTTCCGTCTCGGCGACCAGACCATCCTCCATGGCGTTTCGCTCGATGTGATGCCGCGGGAGGTGGTGTGCCTGCTCGGCCCCTCCGGCTGCGGAAAGACCACGCTATTGCGCATCGCGGCCGGGATTGCCCGGCAAACGTCCGGCGTCGTGCGGGTGGCCGGCGCGGTGGTGGCGGACGATACGCGCTTTATCCCCGCCGAGACCCGCCCGCTGGGCCTGGTGTTCCAGGATCTGGCGCTCTTTCCCCACATGCGGGTGGTCGACAACGTGGCCTATGGGGTTCGCGGCCGGGCGCGCGATGCCGCCTCCGAGGCTCTTAAAGGAGTAGGTCTTGGCGGCTATGAACGCGCCTTTCCCCACCAGCTTTCCGGCGGCGAGCAGCAGCGGGTCGCCCTTGCCAGGGCGCTTTTGCCCTCGCCGGAAGTGGTGCTGCTGGACGAGCCGTTTTCCGGGCTCGACCGCGGCCTTCGCGATACGGTGCGTGAGGACACCCTCGATTCCTTGCGCGCCCACCAGGCCACCGCCGTCATCGTCACCCATGATCCCGAAGAAGCGCTCGCCATCGCGGACCGGATCGCGCTGATGCGCCGCGGTGAGGTGGTGCAGTTCGCCTCGCCCCAGGAGGTCTGGCGCGCTCCCGTGGACCTTGATGCGGCAAAGGTGTTTTCGTCCGTCAACGCATTTTCCGGCCGCGCGAGCCATGGGATGGTTCACACCGCCGTGGGTTCGGTGCCCGTGGGCGGCCAGGCGGAGGGGGCAGCCGTTACCGTGGCGTTCAGGCCCGAAGCGCTAAAAGTGTTTGGTGCCGATCACGGGGAAGGGACCGAGGTGACCGTGGAGCGGCGGCGGTTTTTCGGCCCCCATGTGGAGATCACCGGGCGGGTGAATGGAAGTCTTCTCGCCCTGCGCGCCGATCCCTATGTGGCGGGGGAGGGGGCTCTAGTGCGCGTGGTGCCGGATTTGCGCCAAGCCATCGTCTTGCCCGGGCCAAAATCGGCATAGGAGAATAGGCGTAGGCAAGACGGTGTGGTTTTGGCTATAGGTGGCGGGAAGCGCAACGGGCGCGCTGCCGGTACGCCTTCGGGAAAACCGGCCGCCTCCGCGCTATGTCATTTCCACCATCGCCCTACGTATCGCGGTGGCAAACAGGGAAACAACCAATGGGTATAAGCGTTTGGCAAATCCTCATCATCGGCGTGATCCTCGTGCTCCTCTTTGGTCGCGGCAAGATCTCCGAGTTGATGGGTGATGTCGCAAAGGGCATCAAGAGCTTCAAGAAGGGCATGGCCGAGGAAGACGAGGAAAAACCCGCCCAGACCATCGACCATCAGCCAGCCTCGACCGTGAACGCGAAGGACACGCAAAACAGCAGCAAAGCCTGATTGCGAGTACGGGGCACGCGCTGTGTTTGACATTGCGTGGACTGAGATTCTGCTTGTTGCGGTGATCGCCATCCTGGTGGTCGGCCCGAAAGAGCTGCCGGGCATGCTGCGGGCGTTCGGCAAGACGTTCGGCCAGGTGCGGCGGACTGCGCGCGAGTTTCAGTCGACCTTCAACGATGCGTTGCGCGAGGCGGAGCGGCAGGCGTCCCTCGACGACGTCAAGAAAGACCTTGACGCGGTGCGCTCCATCGATCCCACCAAGGACGTGCGCAAGGGGCTGATGCAGGCGCAAAACGCTCTGAAAGAGACCGTGACCGACGAGGCGAAACCAAAACCGGCCGTCGCATCGGTGGACGAGGAAAAAGCGCCGCGCACCGAGGCGGTGGCGTCCGCTGACGAAACTACCACAGGCGACGTTGGTCCCATGGAAGCCCCGCAGCCGTTGGCCGGCACGGACGATGCATCTTCACCGGCGCCAGCGCCTGATGAAGAAGACGTGCCGCGGGCTGCTGCAGGGGCAGATCGGCGATGACCCACGAAGATATCGAAGCGTCCAAGGCTCCGCTCATCGAGCACATCGTCGAGTTGCGCTCGCGGCTCATCAAGTCGGTGATCGCCATCGCCATCGCTTTTGTGGTGTGCTTTTACTTCGCGACGGACATCTTCAACATTCTGATCGTGCCCTACGAGCGTGCCGCCGGTGATGTGCGCGACATCGAGTTCATCTATACGGCACCACAAGAGTATTTCTTCACGCAGCTGAAGCTGGCGCTTTTCGGCGCGCTCTTCCTGGCGTTCCCGGTCATCGCCTCGCAGGTCTATATGTTCGTGGCGCCGGGGCTCTATCACAACGAGCGCGGCGCCTTCATGCCGTTCCTCATCGCAACGCCGATCCTGTTCCTCGCCGGCGCGGCCCTGGTCTATTTTCTCGTCATGCCCCTCGCCATGGGCTTCTTCCTTTCCATGGAGCAGGCGGCCGGTCCCGACCAGGCGTCAATCCAGCTCTTGGCGCGGACCAGCGAATATCTCGGTCTCATCATGATCCTGATCTTTGCATTTGGGATCGTTTTCCAGACACCGGTGATCCTGACGCTCTTGGGAAGAGCCGGTTTCGTCACCGCGGCGGACCTTCGCAAGAGGCGCAAATACGCCATTGTCATTGCGTTCATTCTGGCCGCGGTGCTGACGCCGCCAGATCCCGTCAGTCAGATCGGCCTCGCGCTCCCAGCGCTCCTTCTTTATGAGGTGTCGATCCTCGCCGTGCGGCAAATTGAGAAAAACCGTGCGAAGCGAGAGGCGGAAGCGGAAGCCGCCACATAGGTCTCGCACCGGCCCAACGAACCGGTTAAGAGGCGGGTCGCAACCAACGAGCGAAAGACGATGTTTGATATCCGGGCCGTGCGCGAAGCGCCGGAAACCTTCGATGAGGGCTGGAAGAACCGTGGTGCTGGCGAAGAAACCGCGGGTTTCCTCGTCGCCCTAGATGGCAAGCGTCGTCAAGCGATTGCGCAAGCCCAAGACGTTCGTACGAAGCTAAAGGGCTATTCCAAGACAATAGGTGAAGCCGTCCTTTCGGGGGATTCGGACAAGGCCAACGAACTGAAGCGCGAGGCGGCGTCTCTTAGAGGTAAGCTCCAAGAGTTTGAGCGTACCGAGCGCGAGATGATCGAGGAGCTCGACGAGCGCTTACGCAATCTACCCAATGTCCCTCTGCCCGACGTACCGGTGGGACCGGATGAGAGCGCAAATACCGAATTGCGCCAGGTCGGCAAACCCCGTGAGTTTGATTTTGCGCCGCAAGAACACTTCGCGCTTGGGGAGGCTCTCGGACTCTTTGACACGGAAACTGCAGGTCGGATTGCCGGGGCGCGATTCACCGTTCTTCGCGGCGAACTCGCGCGGCTCGAGCGCGCACTCGGTCAGTTCATGATCGATATGCACACGCGCGAGCATGGTTACCTGGAGGTGAGCCCGCCGCTCTTGGTGCGCGAGGAGGCGGTGAAGGGCACCGCGCAGCTCCCGAAATTCGCTGATGACCTCTTCAAGACCACCGACGGGCGCTGGCTCATTCCAACCGCCGAAGTCCCCCTGACCAATCTCGTCCGCGAAGAAATTTTGTCCGGGGACGATCTGCCGTTGCGCTTCACGGCGCTCACTGCCTGTTTCCGCTCTGAGGCTGGGTCCGCCGGGCGGGACACCAGGGGTATGCTGCGCCAGCACCAGTTCCACAAATGCGAACTCGTCTCCATCACCACACCGGAAGCGTCGCTCGCCGAGCAGGAGCGCATGACGAACTGCGCCGAAGCAGTGCTGAAGGCGCTGGAACTTCCCTACCGTGTGATGTCCCTGGCGACGGGTGATCTTGGATTTGCCGCCCGACGCACCTTTGACCTTGAAGTGTGGTTGCCGGGGCAGGGGATGTACCGGGAGATTTCGTCGTGCTCCGTGTGCGGGGATTTCCAGGCCCGCCGCATGAATGCCCGCTACCGGCCCAGCGAAGGGGCACCGCCCCAGTTCGTCCATACCTTGAATGGCTCCGGGGTGGCGGTCGGCCGTGCCCTCATCGCCGTGATGGAGAATTTCCAAGACGCGGACGGCTCCATCAGGATCCCCGACGCGCTCGTTCCCTATACGGGCTTTGCAACGATCCCAGCCTGATGGCTTCCCACGAGGAAGCCGTCCAACGCGCCGAACTCGTGATGCACCTGCGTCGGCAAAACGTTGCCGGCCGCACCGTCCTCGCCGCGCTGGAGAGCGTTCCGCGCTCCCTGTTCCTGGATGTGGCGCACCAGTCGCTCGCCTATGCCGACCGGGCTGCGCCCATCGAGTGCGGCCAGACCATCTCCCAGCCGACGGTGGTGGCGATGATGACTGAAGCGCTCAACCTTGACGCGAACTGCAAGGTTCTCGAAATCGGGACCGGGTCCGGATACCAAACCGCCATCCTCGGGAAGCTGGCGGGGGCTGTTTTCAGTGTGGAGCGCTTCCGCACCCTGGCCGACCTCGCCGCCGATCGCTTGGCGGCGCTGCGCGTTCATAATGTCACCATCATCGTGGCGGACGGCCACGACGGTTGGCCGGCCGAGGCGCCCTATGACCGGATCATGGTCACCGCGGCCGCCCAGGCAATCCCGGAATCGCTGGTGGATCAGTTGGCCGATGACGGAGTTCTGGTGGCCCCCGTGGGTGCGCCGAACGAAACCCAGGAATTGATGCGTTGTCGCAAGGGGGAAGACGGTCTGGTGGGAGAGCACCTTTGCGACGTGCGCTTCGTGCCGATGGTCGAAGGTGTTGCCAAAGTCCTGTGACCTCACCGCAACACTTCCTGAATGAACGCAGGATCCTTAAGGGTTGACTGGCATCGGAGCGCAATTGCGCAGATCGCCTTAAAGTTTCGTCAACGCTCTGGAGCCCCTTATGCGTCAATGTATTAACGGCGCACGAGGGTGTTGGTCATGCGCGGCTGGCGAGGGTTTTCCAATCATTCCACGGTGTCCCGGCTTGGTCTCATCCTGGCGGTGGCCGGTTTGGCAGCGGGGTGTTCGGCGAGCAACGTAAGGTTGGGTGGGCAGCCGTTGTTTGCCGCCAACAACCAAAGTTCGCCAATTCCGCTGGCGCCCATTGAGAGCGCGAACCTCTCCGCGCCCGGAATGGCGGCGCTCAGCCAGACCACCACCTCGCCAAGCCTCCTCGCCAAGGGCTACACCGTGGAAAATGCGCCCACGGTGGACGTCAGCTCCGCTGACACGGCCCAAACCCTCTCCCAGGGTTTTGGGGTTCCCGTCGATATCATTCTGGAAGCCAATGGTTTGATTGTTCCCGCCGACGTGCGGGCCGGTCAGCGGCTCATCATCCCGGTAAAAGTTCAAGATCAGGCACAAGTGGCGGCCCTGGCCCCCAACACCCAGGTCGCGCCGCCAGCGCCGGCGGCCCTCGGTGCGCCGCAAACCCTTGGCGCCCCCCAAGCGCTGGGCGCTCAACCGTCAACGCTCAATGATCAGGCCGCTGAGCGGCGCCATCGGGTTCAGCCAGGGGACACCCTGTGGTCTGTGGCCAGCGCCTATGGCGCAGCGCCGCAGGACGTGGCGCGCCTCAACTCGCTGCCCTCCAACGGTTCCATCGTCGTGGGACAGCTCTTGCGCATTCCGAAGGCGCCCGCCGCCGCGCTGAATAGCCCGCCAGCCATCGCCAGCCCGGCCCCGGCCACCACCGCCGCCCCAGCGGCTCCCGCACCCACCACGGTCGCGGCCGTTGCGCCCACCGCCGTTGTCGCAGCACCGGCGACCACCGTCTCGGTCGAACCCCAGGCCACGAAAGCCGTCGTGGCGCCCGCCGATGCCACCGGCAGCGCATTCCGTTGGCCGGTGCGTGGACGGATTATTGTGGGCTTCGGCAAGCAGGCCGATGGCGATCGCAACGACGGTATCAACCTTGCCGTTCCCGCCGGCACACCCGTAAAGGCCGCTGAGGCTGGGACCGTGATTTACGCGGGCAACGAGCTTGAGGGGTACGGCAACCTCGTTCTCGTGCAGCATGCTGACGATTGGGTTTCCGCCTACGCCCACAACGAAACGCTCAAAGTTTCGCGCGGGGATAAGGTGACGCGCGGCCAATCCATCGCCAGTGTGGGCAAATCGGGCTCCGTGGAACAACCGCAACTCCACTTTGAGCTGCGCAAAAATTCCAAGCCGGTCGATCCGCTGCCGCACCTTTCGGGCGCCTGATCGAACCCTTGCCTTTGCCCGTTGCGGTCAGCGCGCCGGGCAGCCTCACGCTCCCATTTTAAGGCGGCTGAAGAGTTCGCCTCACCCCTAAAGAAGTCTACGGCGCGGCAACCCCTTTGCGCCCGGCAAGGTCCTGGACGAACTGCCAGGCCACCCGACCCGAGCGGGCCCCTCGGGTCGTTGCCCACTCCAAACAATCCCGGCGCAGCGTGTCGGCGTCCTCCTCGATCCCGTAGGCCGCCACGTAGCCGCCGACCATTTCCAGATATTCGTCCTGGGAACAGCGGTGAAAGCCGAGCCACAAGCCGAACCGATCCGATAGCGACACCTTTTCCTCCACCGCGTCGCCTGGATTGATGGCGGTGCCGCGCTCGTTCTCCACCATTTCCCGCGACAGGATGTGCCGCCGGTTAGAGGTGGCATAAAACAACACGTTGGGCGGACGCCCCTCGATGCCGCCTTCAAGCACCGCCTTGAGCGATTTGTAGGAGGATTCGCCAGCATCGAAGGAAAGATCGTCGCACAGGATGACGAAACGGTGATCGGCCGGTCGGAGCAGCCCCATGAGCGTCGGCAGCGACGCGATGTCTTCCCTGTGGATTTCAACGAGTTTCAGCCCCGGGATGGCCCCGTGCACTGCCTTCACCAGGGAGGATTTCCCCATGCCCCTCGCTCCCCAGAGAAGGGCATTGTTGGCCGGCAGCCCATTGGCAAAGCGTGTGGTGTTCTCAAGGAGCCTGTCACGGTTGTCGTCGATCCCCTTGAGGAGAGAAAGATCCACCCGGCTCACCTTGGGAACGGGTGAAAGCGACCCGCTGGACGACTGCCAAAGGAAGGCGTCCGCCTTGGTAAAATCGGGCGCGGTCTGGGCCGGTGGCACGGCCCGCTCCAGGAGCGCGATCAAGGTGTCGAGGCGATCGGTGAGGGCTTTTTCAATCATCGGCGGGTCACGGTTGGGGGATCGGGGCGGCGGGCCGTGGGACCTTGGCGAGCCCGGCGGCAGGCGCGCAAGTCCCAATCGCGTTGCAATCGCCCCAGCCAGGCGCTAAGTGGCCTGGGGAATGCGGCGGGGCCGCGCGCGGAAGACCGCGCGTACCGCTGCTCTGGTCCAAGGGTTAGCAATGTTCGTCACCGAAGCCTACGCGCAGGGCGCTGGCGGGGGCGGCGGCGCAGACTTTATCGTCTCGCTCGCACCGTTCCTGCTCATTTTTGTCATCATGTACTTCCTCATCATCCGGCCCCAGCGCCAGCGGATGAAGGCCCACCAGGCGATGGTGGCAGCTCTGAAACGCAACGACACCGTGGTGACGTCCGGCGGATTGATCGGTAAAATCACCAAGGTGCTTGATGACGCGGAGGTGGAGGTGAAGTTCGGCGAGAATGAACCCGTGCGCGTGGTGCGTTCCACCATCACCGAGGTGCGCGCCAAGCCCGAACCCGCAGCCGCCGCCAACGACTAACAGATGCTCCACTTCGCCCGCTGGCAGATCGTCCTCATTGTTGTAGTCGTCGTCTACGGCATCCTTGCGGTCCTGCCCAATCTCATGCCTCGGAGCTGGGTGGCGGAACTGCCAAACTGGTTGCCGAAGCAGCAGATCGTTCTCGGCCTCGATCTCCAGGGCGGCGCCTACCTGCTCTATGAGGTGGACCGGCAGGATTACATCGAAAAACGCCTGCGCTCCCTGAAGGGCGAAATTCGTCAAGCGCTGCGGACCGAGCCCCGCATTGGCTACACGGGTCTTGCCGAAGACAATGACGGGGTCCAGGTCCGCATCCGCGACGCCAGTCAGTTCGACGAGGCGCGCGAGCGGCTGGAGCAGCTGGAAAATCCGCTCAACCAGAACCTCTTCGGCGGGCAGGTCACAAACGAGTTTCAGCTCAGCGAAGGCTCTGACAACATCCTTCGCCTCAATTTCACCAGCGAGGGTCTCGCCCAGCGGATTCGCTCCATCGTCGAGCAGTCCATTGAAGTGGTACGCCGACGGATCGACGAGTTGGGCACCACCGAGCCCAACATCCAGCGCGAGGGCGAGGACCGCATCCTGGTGGAAGCGCCCGGCGGCAATCCTGAGCAGCTGAAGGGTTTGGTGGGTACAACGGCGCAGCTCACCTTTCACCTGGTGGACGAAACCGTCTCCGGTGAAGAGGCGATGCGCACCCGCCCGCCGCCCGGAACCATGGTTCTGCTCACCTCCGAAGACGACGATTTTGAGCCGCTGCGCCCCTACGTGCTCGACGAATCGCCTCTCCTGAGCGGCGAGGATCTCGTTGACGCCCAGCCGGCGTTTGAGCAGCAGACCAGCGAACCGGTCGTCACCTTCCGCCTCACCACCGGCGGCGCGCGGCGTTTCGGGGAAGTGACGACCCAGAATGTGGGTCGGCCGTTTGCCATCGTCCTTGACGATGAGATCATCTCCGCGCCGGTCATCCGTGAGCCTATCACCGGCGGAAGCGGCCAGATTTCTGGCTCCTTCAGCGTCCAGGCCGCCAATGACCTTTCGATCCTGCTCCGTGCCGGTGCGCTGCCCGCGGCGTTGACGCTGGTGGAGGAGCGGACGGTGGGACCGGGCCTTGGGGCCGATTCCATTGCCGCCGGCGAGACCGCTGCCGCGGTGGCGGCGATCCTTGTCGCCATCTCGATGATCGCGGTCTATGGCCTCTTCGGGATTTTCGCGAACATCGCGCTCATCACCAATATCATCTTGCTGATGGGCCTCTTATCGACCCTTGGCGCGACGCTTACCTTGCCTGGAATTGCCGGCATCGTGCTCACCATGGGGATGGCGGTGGACGCCAACGTTCTAATTTACGAGCGAATACGTGAAGAAGGCAAAGCGGGGCGCTCGCCGATCCTTGCCATCGACACAGGCTTCAGCCGCGCTTTCAACACCATCCTCGACGCGAACATCACCACGCTCATTGCGGCTGTCATTTTGTTCCAGCTGGGTTCTGGGCCGATCCGAGGCTTTGCGGTGACCCTTGCCATCGGGATCATCACCACGGTGTTCACGGCGTTCTTGTTCACCCGCCTTCTCATTGCCGTGTGGGTA
>JBCCYN010000140.1:0-12299 GCA_039189655.1 Pseudomonadota bacterium
CTAGGGCTGAACGAAAGACCCTTTCTTAGGCCTTGGGCGCCCAAAACTCCGCGCCGCTACCAAATTTTTCACTCCGGCGTCATCCTGTCATCACACTGTCATTTATCCGTGGTGAGCCCGTGGGAATGGGAAGAGCAGCGGGAGCTCCCGTGGGCTCGACCTTTGCACTAACCCTTTGTTTTTTGCGCAGTTCGCCTGTGAAAGGCGTCCCTTGCCGCTAATGTGCCCTTGGGCGGTAAGGAGAGGTCTCATCCCCCGTAACAACCGCAGACATTCTTGCTGAAGCCGATTTTGTCGTCCCGCTAGGAGTGGTTACCAAAGGGGAAAAGAGCCGTGCGTTCCACCATGGAAGGAAATGCCGTGAAGCACCTACTCGCCGGGGTCCTGGCCGTTGCAATGGTCGCCGCCGTGCCGGCAGCCGCAGAGTTCAAGCTCGACAGCCGCTACACCGACAACGATGGCGACCTCATCGCCGATATCCCGTCCGATGCGTCCGACCAGGTGGATCCGGACACGCTGATCTTTGCCTATACCCCAGTGGAAGATCCGGCTGTGTATGCTGAAGCCTGGGCCGACTTCCTCACCTATCTGGAAGAAAAGACCGGCAAGAAGGTCCAGTTCTTCCCGGTGCAGTCAAACGCTGCGCAAATCGAAGCGATGAGAGCAGGGCGGCTTCACATCGCCGGTTTCAACACCGGTTCCAACCCCATCGCTGTCGCCTGCGCCGGCTTCCGGCCTTTCACCATCATGGCCGCAGAAGACGGATCGTTCGGCTACGAGATGGAAATCTTGACCTACCCGGGTTCAGGCATCGAGAGCGTGGAGGACATTAAAGGCAAGCAGCTCGCCTTCACGTCCGAAACCTCCAACTCCGGCTTCAAGGCCCCCTCGGCCATCCTCAAGGCGGACTACAACATGGTTGCCGGCGAGGATTTCGAACCGGTGTTTTCCGGCAAGCACGACAACTCTATCCTTGGCGTGGCCAACAAGGACTATCCCGCCGCCGCCATCGCCAACTCGGTACTGGGCCGCATGATCGAGCGCGATGTGGTGTCCGCCGATCAAGTCACCTCGCTCTTCAAGTCGCAGACCTTTCCGACCACCGGCTACGGTGTCGTTCACAATCTTACGCCTGAACTCCAGAAGACGATCCAAGACGCCTTCTACGACTTTGATTGGGAGGGAACGTCGCTGGAGGAGGAGTTTTCCCGCAACGGGGAAGCGCAGTTCATCCCCATCACCTTCCAGGAGCACTGGGACGTCATTCGTAAAATCGATGACGCCAACAGCGTTTCCTACGACTGCCAGTAGCGCACTTAGGCCTGATAGGCTGATGTACCGGCGGGGGCGGTCGATGCCGCCCCTTGCTTCCATCGCCCGTACGAAAAGCTTCGGAGCCAGATCCTTTGCTGAAGCTTGAACAGCTTTCTAAGACCTACCGGACCGGCGACCGGGCGCTGAGCGATGTGACGGTGACGGTGGAACCCGGCCAGGTGGTGGGGCTCATCGGCCCGTCGGGGGCTGGCAAGTCGACCCTCATTCGCTGCATCAACCGCCTGGTGACACCCTCATCGGGTAGGGTTTGGCTTGGCGATCTCGACGTGACGAGCCTTTCCACCGGCCAGCTGCGCCGCGCAAGACGCCGCATGGGCATGATTTTCCAAGAGTATGCGCTCGTGGAACGGCTGACGGTGATGGAGAACGTCCTCTCCGGCCGGCTCGGCTATGTGTCATTCTGGCGTTCCTTCACTCGCAAATTCCCGCCCGAAAGCATCGAGAAAGCATTCGAGCTGTTGGATCGGGTGGGCCTGTCCACCCAGGCCGACAAGCGGGCCGATGCCTTGTCGGGCGGTCAGCGCCAGCGTGTGGGCATCGCCCGGGCGTTGGAAC
This sequence comes from Pseudomonadota bacterium, assembly GCA_039189655.1. Taxonomy (GTDB): domain Bacteria; phylum Pseudomonadota; class Alphaproteobacteria; order Rhizobiales; family Amorphaceae; genus Acuticoccus. The sequence continues at coordinate 1,891 of JBCCYN010000140.1, forward strand.
AGGACCCGGAACTCCTTCTGGTGGATGAGCCCACTGCGTCCCTCGACCCAAAGACGTCGCGCCAGATAATGCGGCTGATTCTGGAAATCTGCACCGAGCGCGGGCTTCCAGCCATCATCAACATTCACGATGTGGTGCTGGCACAGGATTTTACCCAGCGCATCATCGGGCTACGGGCCGGTGAAGTGGTGTTCGACGGACCGCCCGACACCCTCGACGAGCCGGCGCTCACCCGCATTTACGGCGAAGAGGATTGGACCGCCATGCGCCGCGGCCAGTCCCCCGATGACGCCACCGAGGAGGGTGAGCGCGAGCGTGAAGAGCGCCTCGCGGGCCTCACGTGACGGCACGCCCATGACTGTTGCCGCCCCGTCGACGGCCAGGCGTTGGAAGCGGCCACCCATCCTCATTCGCGATCGGCGCTGGCGCTGGGCGATCTACGGCGGTGCAATCGTCTATGTCCTCGCAGCGGCGTCTTCCCTCGACGTTAACTGGTTACGCGTCTACGAAGGGCTCGACCGAGGCTGGCGCTTTATCCAGGGTTTTCTGCAGCCGGACTTTTCATCGCGCTGGGCCGACATCCAGACCGGCCTTATCGAGAGCCTCACCATGACGGTCACGGCGACCGTCGTGGGTGTCCTCATTTCGATCCCCATCGGCATTGGCGCTGCGCGCAACCTTGCGCCGCTTCCCGTCTACGCGGTTTGCCGTTCGATCATCGCCATTTCGAGGGCCCTTCAAGAGATTATCATCGCGATCCTTTTTGTGGCCATGTTCGGCTTTGGACCGTTCGCAGGGTTCCTGACGCTCTCCTTCGCGACCATCGGGTTTCTGGCGAAACTCCTCGCCGAAGACATTGAGGACATTGACGAAGCGCAGGCGGAGGCTGTCCGCGCCACCGGTGCGAGCTGGTGGCAAATCGTCAATTATGCCGTCCAGCCGCAGGTGATGCCGCGGCTCATCGGGCTTTCGCTCTACCGGCTCGACATCAATTTTCGCGAGTCGGCGGTGATCGGGATCGTTGGCGCGGGCGGCATTGGCGCCACGCTCAACACGGCCATTGATCGCTATGAGTTCGATTCCGCCGGCGCGATTTTGCTCATTATCATTGGCATCGTGATGGTGGCTGAATACTCGTCAAGCTACGTGCGCAAGTGGGTGCAGTAGTGGCCGACGCGACCGCCAAACAAACCCGCACGTGGCGTCAGCGTACGCCAAAACAGTCCCTTGCCCTCTGGGTCGGTTGGCTCATCCTGGTGGCACTCTTTGTGTTCTGCTGGCAGGTGATGACGAAGGACACGATCTGGGCCTTCGTCTCCGACGCGCCCCGGCAGGCGGCGGACATTGGCGGGCGCATGTTCCCGCCACGCTGGTCCTATATCGATCGGTTGCTCGTCCCCCTCTGGGATACGCTCAACATTGCGACCCTCGGCACGCTCCTGGGCCTTGTGTTTGCGGTTCCGGTCGCGTTCCTCGCAGCCCGCAACACCACGCCAAGCACCTATATCGTAAGGCCCATCGCGCTCTTCATCATTGTGGCATCGCGCTCCATCAACTCGCTCATCTGGGCGTTGCTGCTGGTGTCCATCATCGGGCCAGGAATTCTCGCCGGCATTGTCGCTATTGGGCTGCGCTCCATCGGCTTCCTTGCGAAGCTTCTATACGAAGCCATCGAGGAGATCGACGAAAAGCAAGTGGAAGCGGTAACGGCCACCGGGGCGTCCCGATCGCAGGTGATCGACTACGCCATCGTGCCCCAGATTCTGCCTACCTTCTTTGGCGTCTCGGTGTTTCGTTGGGATATCAATATTCGCGAGTCGACGATTTTGGGTCTTGTGGGTGCCGGCGGGATCGGCTTGCAACTGCAAGCCTCGCTGAACACGCTCGCCTGGCCGCAGGTGACGATGATTTTCATCGTCATTTTGGCAACCGTCGTCCTCAGCGAATGGGTTTCGGCGAAGGTGCGCCACGCCATCATCTGAGGTTCTGCCGTCGTCCAGGCGAAAAAGGCCAAAACCCATTTGGGCCGAGGAGCACACGCAGTCGTGTCTTACTTGGTTGTTTTAAAGGGTATCTGCACTTTAAAGTAGACGCCAGGCGCTTAAGAAACGCTCCAAGCCGCCGACGCTTTGCGCAATGCCGTTGGCGGCGCGGTGCCGTGTCGCTGAAACGCCCTTCACACACTGTCGCATTTGATGTTTCGCTCAGTGTACTCCATGTTTCACAACCACGAGGGGGGAGCGGCGAGACGGACACGTGGACCACGTAAAGGTGCGCTTAACGGGTTTTTTCGCGGTGCACGCGCCCGACGGACGGTCCCTTCGACCGAAAGGTCAGAAGCCGGCTGGGCTGCTAGCGTACCTTTGCTACGTTCGCGGCAAGGAAGTGACCCGGGATCGGCTGATCGACCTGCTTTGGTCAGATCGAATGCAAAAGCAGGGGCAGGACAGTTTGCGGCAGGCGCTCCATGTGATCCGTAGCGCGCTCAATGATTATTCGTCCCCCGTCATCTCCACCAGTCGGACCGGGGTTTCCGTGCACCCCGAGCATCTGGACTACGACCTGTGGCACAGTGACGGGACCATCGACGAGACCATCGCCGACACGTTCCTTGAAGATCTGGAGAACATCTCTCCCGTATTCGATGAATGGTTGGCGCAAGCCCGGCGTGAGGTGTCCCATCGGCAGGTCCTTCGGGCGGAACGACTGCTGGCAGGTGTGGATCTGGCGAGCGATCCGAACGAAGCGCTTCGCCTTGCGACCACAATCCTAACGCTCGACCCGACCAATGAGCCCGCCGCGCGCGCGGCCATGAAAATCCACGCAAATCGCGGGGAGGTTGGGCATGCGCGGCGGATTTTCGACGACCTACGGGTGAGGCTCCAGGCGGTCGATCTCGATGCTTCGGGCAAAACGGTCGCCGTCATCCAGAGTGTGACGTCCCAGAACGCCCTCACAGCCGGCGAGGCAACGCACCTTGCCGTGAGGGAAACCGCGTTTTCACCCCCCAGCGAGGCGGACATCCCCCTTGTCGAACTGGCGACCGCGCCCGCCAATGGGAGCGCGCAGGGGTACGATGCGGTCTTTGAAGAATTTTTTGACCGTCTGGTGTCGCGGATGATCCAGATGCCTGAAATCAGGGTCAGGACCGATTCCACGGCCGGAACCTTGTCGGGCTCCGAGTACCGATTGCTGATCGCCCCGGCGGCGAGGGGGGACAGCACCCGTGTGGTGTTGCGGTTGAGTGCGGGGAACGGCGAATCCTTCTGGTCCTCCCGGGCGGACCTTTCCCACGATGCCACAGACGAAACTGTCGACGTCCAAGTGGACACGGTAGTCACACGGATGCTGCCGTCCTTGGAAGAGCATATCTACCGTGGCATCAACGGTGAGCCGGCTACTGCGTATGCAAATTATATTCTGGCGCGACGTACTTTTCTGGCGGCTTATCCCGACGACTACATGGAGCAGGTCATGCAATACCTGCACCGGGCGATCGAGCTTGATCCAGAGTTTCTCCCCGCCATCGAGCGGCTGATCATGTACTATAACACTGGAGCATTCATGAGCCGGCCGGGCGCCAACCACAGCGCACCGCGAGAAAAGGCTTATAAGCTCGCCCAGCAGCTGCTGTTCCTCAATTCCCAGTACCCCAACGCCCACGTGCGTATGGCCTGGTGCCTGCTGTGGCAGGGCAAATATCAGTCTGCTGAACGTTCGCTCCGCAGGGCCATGGAGCTGAAACCCTACGACCCGCACATGTTGAACGTGCTTGCCACCGCCCTTGTTTATTTGGGGCACCACGACACCGCTGAAAGATACTACAACATGGCGCAGGACCGACTTCTCCACGACATGGACTTTCAAAGAACCGACTACGGTGAACTCCACTACCTTAAACGCGAGTTCGAGACTGCCCTGTCCTGGCTTGAGACGCCGGAAGTGCGCACGCCCTATCGCACGCTGTTTTGGCGCGCGCCCACCTATGCACAGCTGGGGCGTCTCGCCGAGGCCCGTCAGGACGTTTCGGACATGATCGAGGACCTGCGCCAGCGATGGCGCGGGTCAGAACCGTTCAACCCTGAAGCGGGCGTTGAGTGGCTGTGCCACATGAAACCCTACCGCCGGGCAAGCGACCGGGACCTGCTCATCGACGGCTTCAACAAAGCAGGCCTAAAAATCCACGCCAGAAGCTTTCCGTTAGAAGTGCGTTAAAACGTGCTTCTCGGCGGGGTTTAACCCGCCATTTTCACCGCAAGTTGTTGTCTGGTCCTACACATTCCGCGAGGCTCCTTTGCAAGGACAAGTACGCAGGGTGGGATCCGGGTGCCGGACCAAGAACATCTGTTCGACATCATTTCCGATGCCGATCTCTTCGGTGCCCGCGAGTGGCAGGCCGAACACCTACGCGTTGTCACGCAGGCGGTGGATCCTCCTTGCGAGATGGTCCATCTTGATGGTCGCCACGAGTTTTGGATGCATCCCACCGCGATGGCACAGCGCGCCATCGACCCTAAACACCAGCTGCAGGGCAGGGTTTATGCGGTGCTGCGGATCGATGCTCGCAACCGGATGGTGTCGGGCGACCTTTTTACCGACTATCGCCACCGCAAGTGGATCTATTCCTGGACCAGCGAGGCGGTTTTCGTGTGTCGGAATCCGGCCGCATCGGAAGCTGGCCCGGCGCGGACCGCGGGGTGGCAACTACTAGTATTGGCCGATGTGCACAAGAATAGTGCCATCGGTTCGCAGGCCCAACCTCCCGAGAAAATCGCAGTTGCCATTCGCCGGGACGAAAGGGGCCGCATAGGCGCCGTTCGCATCGTCGAAATGCTCGGATCGGGACGGGCTCGCAACGACCTATCTCTGACGGACGACGAGCCGCAATACTACGACAGTTTCCGCCGCATAGCGCTGGTCAATCTGATCCATACACCGCCGCCGAACAGTGAGCCTTACGGCGAGATAATCGGCGCTGCCCTCGGCGAAAAAGGCGAGTACTTGCGCCGCACGCTCAGGGACACCGGCTCGCGCATCTATGGGGAGGCCTTGCAAGAAGGCGGATTTACTGCTGCCCAGAACGTGGTGCTCGAAGCTTCCAGCGAAACAACGGAGCTGGAACTTCTTTCCCACTACCAGTGGACTGACAATCCATACGTTTTCGCTGTCCTGTTGACCACGATGGAGCCCAATAAGGAAGGGCGCCTTGGCGTTGTTCTCGGCCTCGACGGCAGCGGCCTCCTGCACAAGTCTCGTTTTGGCGCGGTTGTCTACGTGAAAGAAGTGGTGGACGGCTATCTCGAACGGGAGCAGCGGGGCGGCATCGAGAATTACTTGGAGCACCTACCAGCACTGGCCCGCCGTATCCGCCATTTTTATATTCATGAACTCGGCCACATGATGAACTTGCCGCATCCGTGGCAACGGGACGAGTATGCCATGCCCAGTCTGCCGGCTAACCCTGCCGCGCGATCCTGGATGAACTACGGAAGTCGCTTTCCGCTCGGTCTATTTATGGATCGATCCCGAACCTGGGCATCGGAGGGTGATCAAGCCACGGCGAGCGAACTAAAGCTCGTGGATTCTGAGCGCAATGCGGATGCGGCTCTGTTTGAGCCCGGCTTCACCGCAGAGGAGACGCGCTGGCTTCACCATGCGCCGTTCAATCATTTCACGCCGGGTGGGCGCTACTATACTGAACAGTTCGTCGAAAAACTGAAGATGAACGCGCCCACTACCATCCGGAACGGTTGGCATCCGAAGTATACTCCACTCAAAATTGATCTTTGGGATCGAGCTGCGGCCGACGATGGCTATATCGATTTCTGGCGATCAAGCTCTGGTATCGTGCGGCGGCAATCGGTTTTTGGTGAAGTCACGTTCCGTATCGACAAGCGCTTTCTTGAAGAGCAGCTGTTTCACTTCACCTTCCAGGCTCCGATGTTGTTGTTGCTCGTGCGTTCGGAATACCCCGACGGCAAGCGGCCGGATGCGACGCGCACCACCCGCGTTGCGCCGGTGGTGCGCCTCCCCTTTGAGGCAAAGCTCGCGGCTCGGGGCGCCGACCTGCCGCAGGCGAGCCTCGGCGAAGTTGTTGCGCGTGTCGCCGTCCAGGGCGAGGAAGACGGCAAGTTTGTCGTCTTCCGTCGCTTCCTACCCCTCTTGCGTCAGGAATTCTTCGACGAATTCGCGCCCAAAGCCCATCACTTTACGGCTCAGGCTGTGCTGCGCACATACCCGAAAGGTAAAATCGGCCAACAAGTCATTTTCTCAAATAAAGTAAGAATTCGTTTTAGTAAGCGAGATATTGACTATAGTGAGAAACAGTCGAGTATTGTCGCCGACTCAAATCTTCCTCTGCTCCTTGCGCTTCTGGCGCACTCCATTGCAGGTCACAGGGTAGAGGATATCGAACTCGCGGGTGATCACAAGTTCGGACCTTCAGCAACGCCGCTGACCGAACTGGCAAACAAAATACGCGAGACCAAGCTAGCGGACGGACAACTATCGTCAAGACTATTTGCAATGCTTCAAGAGAGAATAAATATTCCGGAGTTCTTAGATAAAATACTCAGTGAAGGTTATACTGAATTTAATAGAGACAGTTACCCATTCCACACTCCCCCACAGGAACTTAAGCGTTTCTTGAGTGGCGATCCCCAGCGACTGAACACCTTCGACAAGATCGTCAAAAACCTTGAAAAAGAAGGAGCATAGACACAATGCCGAACACTCCAGCCGGCCTGGTCATTTTCATTGACGACAAGGTCTATATCACCGCCCGCGATTGGAAGGAGGCCGACGGCAACCCCAGCGCAGATGGCGGAGGCATCGTGCCATTTGAGGACGCCTTTGCCACGATCGAAGCCCGGCAAGGATTTGAACAGGCTGTAAGTTCAAGTATTCGCCTCGAGCTTAAAGACGTTGTGGGGGCCATGGTCATTACAGACCGGGACATTGAAGATACTCCAAAAAGCCCAGCGCTGTGCGCGTTTCGCCTCACCCAAGGCGGGCCGATATTTTTGGCGCGCTGGTTGAGGGACTATGGGATTGCTGTGGGTCAAAGATATTCAGTATTCGCGGTCACTAAAGAAAACGATCCCCTCATGGCATCGTTCCAAGATGCACTAAAAAAAGAACGTAACGGCGAGTCGAGCTCACTAACCTACGACCAATTTCAAAGTGCAACGCTGGAGCCCGTTTTTTCATCGGTAACGATCACAAAGGCGATCGTCGCGGACCGGGGCCACAGCGCGTCTGACAGCGCAGGGGACGGGGGCGCTTAGCCCCGCAGCACGGTCCAGACCGATGGCAACTCCCAGTATTGATCGAGGCTACGTAACGCCTTGCAGTAAAAAACGGTGGCAGCATCGCACGGTTGAACCTGATGTGACGCTTGGCCGATTGGCACCAGTGTTGGAGACCGTCGGGATCACGCGGGTGGCAGATCTCACGGGGCTCGACCGCATCGGTATTCCGGTGTTTCAAGCGGTTCGCCCGCTGGGCCGCCTTCTAAGCGTCAGCCAGGGAAAGGGGATCACCGCTGCGGCCGCAAAGGCGTCGGCGGTCATGGAGGCCACAGAAATCTGGCACGCCGAAAATCTCACGCTTGATTGTCTGCGGTCCACTCGTGCTCAGATTCGGGACATTGCTCACATTGACCCCAGTCCCTACGTCCGCCCCGGGTTTACGGGTAAAATCAACGGGGAAGAGTTGGTTTGGGCCTCTTCGCGCGACTTGGAAACCGGGGCAACGGTGCTCGTACCGCGTGACATTGCAGATCTCGATTTCACGCGGCCGGCCGAACCTCCGTGGCTCATGCGAAACACCAATGGCCTTGCCGGCGGTAATACCGAGGCCGAAGCGTTGTCATCGGCGCTGGCCGAGGTGATTGAGCGGGCATGCCGCGCCGCATACTGGCGGCTCGACAACCCGGGTCGGGCCGCGCGCCGGCTGGATCCTGAACTCGTGGCCAGCGACAGTGCTGCCATCGCCGGCCTGGTGGAAGCGGTGATTGGGGCGGACCTCAACCTCGATCTATTTGATCTTACCAATTCTCTCGAGGTCACCACGATAAGGGCGGTCATCTACGACTGCAGCGCCCATCGGCCGACGCAGCGCCCCGCCGAAGGTCACGGTACCCACCTTGATCCGGTGACAGCGGTGGTGCGTGCCCTTACCGAGGCCGCCCAGGCCCGCATAACATACATTTCCGGCAACCGTGATGATCTGGACCCCGGTCATTTCGGCACCTGGAACCTTTCCAATCTGTCGCTCGCTGTCGATCGGCAGATGGATTTCGCGGCGGGGCGGCGTGGACTGGACCTCACCGATCAAAGCGGGGAAACGCCAGAAAGCGATGTCTCGCTGCTGATGGAACGGGTGGTTGACGCGGGTTTGGGGCCGGTCCTAGCGCTGGACCTCTCCCATGCCGCAATCGGGATACCGGTGGTCAAGGTGATCGCGCCCCGCCTCCAAGCTCGGCCGGCGCCCCCCCAAGAAGCGCGGCGGGAGACCCACTGATGCCAGCGCCCATTGTGTTCTGTGGACCGAGCCTCACCACCGCAGACCGCATGGTGTTGTCAGGCATCGACTACCGCCCACCTGCGGCTCAAGGGGATGTCCTCCGGGCGATTGGCGAAAAGCCCCCTGCCATTGGGATCATCGATGGGTATTTTGGCGATCGGCTTGCAATTCACCAGAAAGAAATCCTTGAAGCCATGGCCTCTGGCATACCCGTCATCGGTGCGGCGTCCATGGGAGCGCTGCGGGCAGCTGAACTCGTCCGGTTCGGAATGCACGGGATTGGCACCATATTTGAGTCTTACCGGAGCGGTGAGATCGATTGCGACGCCGATGTTGCTGTCGCCCACGGACCTGCGGAGCTGGGGTTCATCGCCACATCCGTGAGCATGGTGGATGTCCGCGCGACCGCGGCCGCGCTTGGCCGTCGCCGAGTTTTATCGAGCGAGAAGCAGGAACTTGTCGTGCAGGCCGCTGCAGCCATGTTCTTCGTGGAGCGCACATGGCGCGGGGTGGCGCAGGGGGTGTATCCCAAGGGGGTGGCATTCCACCGTCTCTACGCGTTGCTGAGACAGTCGCATGTTCAGCAAAAGCGTATCGACGCCCTTGAGCTGGTCAGGCGCCTGAAATACGGCGATCCCCTGGAGCGCCCAACCACGAAGGTGCCGCCGCTCACCATGAATTACTGGCAAATCCGCGGGCGCGCCCTGAACTGCAACGACACCATGCCGGCTGCTGTTTTCACCGCACGAAAAGCCGGTGCCGAGGCCGGACCGTCTTTTGGCGAAAACCCAGCGATTTGACGCAGCCGGACGGGGCCGAACTGGCCCAAACTCGAACCTTACAACCGGCCGAACAGATCGCCGCTCATGCGCGGCGTTCCAAAGATCAACAAGCAGTAGAACTTGATCTGACGATCTGCAGCCAGATCAGAATTGCTTTAGCGCTGAGGTATCATCCTAATACTTCCTCCCGCGCCGAGCTACGACTTCCTACCTACCGCCGGGATGACGATCAGCAATTGACGTCGAAGACATACCGGTTTTTTTGAGGCTCCCCATCGGCCCGGGGCGTTACAGTCATTACCCCAGATGCGGAGCGGTACTTGCCCGTGCCACCCAAAACCGCTGAAACGCCGTCGGTAATGGAAATCTTGCTCGTATCGTTGATGGTAGCCTGCGGACTATAAATTCCCTCAGCGATAATCATGCCTTCGGGCAACATAAAGAAACGCCTGATGAGCGCCACATGATCGGGGTCATCGCCAGCATTGAGCGGTGTGACGCGCCAGCGTAGTTCGCCAACAGAGTTGCCGTCCTCATTTTCCAAGTCCCGCTTGCCCACACGCACGTCGCCAATACTCACGCCTTTGGGGTCTGCATCGTAGTATTTCACCACCCGAGACTTGCCGAGGCTGACCAGCGCATCGGGTGCGCAGTCAAACGTCTGCTGCGCTTGGGCCTTTGGGGGTGCAACGGCGAAAACCAACAGGGCAACAAGGGTGCCGACAAGTACTAAGGGGCGCATGGGATCTCCTTCCAGAAGACGTCGCGTGGGATCGCAGCGGGTTGCGAAAGCGTCAAAGAGGTGAAAACAAGAGACTGTCGCGCGCTAGCTGTCCACCTTAAGCGCTGCAATAAACGCCTCCTGGGGGATGTCCACCTTGCCGAACTGGCGCATCCGCTTCTTGCCTGCTTTTTGCTTTTCCAGGAGTTTTCGTTTGCGGGTCGCGTCGCCGCCGTAGCACTTGGCGGTGACGTCCTTGCGCAGCGCGCGGATGGTTTCGCGAGCGATGATGCGGCCACCGATGGCGGCCTGGATCGGAATGACGAACATGTGCTGGGGGATCAGCTCTTTGAGCTTTTCGCACATGGCGCGTCCGCGAC
>JBCCYN010000141.1:0-12175 GCA_039189655.1 Pseudomonadota bacterium
ACCGCGCCATCAACGGAAGATCGGTTAAGGTCTATGTCGAAGCGTTGTTGGCGCCCATCCTTGGCCGTGGCGACGTCGTCATCATGAATAACCTTGGCCGTCACAAAGGCTGCCGGGTCCGCGAGTTGAGTGAGGCGACGGGGTTACGGTCCTAGAAAGTCCGTTTCGCGCTTGGACGGCCTCGCGCTGGAAGGTCTGCTCCCGATCGCGACTTCATCTATGCATCGAAAATCTGCCGCAATAGAGCCGCAGAGCGACGCTAGCAGGCCCCTTGGAAGGGAAGTTCGTGGCTCGCTTAGAAGGTTCCTGACCTCTCAAGGTGGGTTTTCACAACTCTTAGGCGCAGCGCACGATCCCAAAGGTACGCTTAAGGACTGAACCATGCTCACACGCAGAGCGGCTGTTGCCGCGGCCGTTTCCATGGTGGGATGCGCCAGCTTGCGCGCTCAGGCAAGCACAGAGCCGATCGCCGCACTCGGACCGAAACGCCAGTTCAGCTTCGATAGGCTCGTTGAGCGCGCCCGTGATGCCGCAGCCCGACCCCACGCGCCTACACCCGTGGCTGCGCGAGAGGTGCTCGACAAGATCGACTACGATGCCCACTGGCGTATCCGTTTCCGGGAAGATGCATCTTTCACCCCACCGGGCACGATCGATCCCGTCCAGGTCTTCTTTCCGGGAAAGTTCTTTCCAGAGCCCGTTGGTATCCACATTGTCGAGGACGGCGCATCCCAGGAAGTTCTGTTCCGAAAGTCGTACTTCACGATGCCCGACGACAGTGCTGCACAAGATCTTCCGGACAGCGTCGGATTTGCTGGGTTTCGGGTGATGCGGCCGGGTCTGGCGCCTGATTGGGTGTCGTTCCTTGGTGCCTCCTACTTCCGCACCGACGGACCATTTGCCCAGTACGGGCTTTCAGCCCGTGGGCTTGCCATCGACACCGGGCTGGCGAGTGCCGAGGAATTCCCGCGATTTTCCAACTTTTGGCTAGCCGCTCCCAGCAGCGAAGAGGGCATTCTGACCGCCTACGCACTCTTGGAAAGCCCCTCCGTGGTGGGAGCCTACAGGTTTGAGTTGTCACGTGGTCTATCTCCCGGCGAGAACCATCTCACCACCATCTCTGCCCGCCTGTTCTTCCGCCGCGGCGTCCAACGGCTGGGGATCGCACCACTGACATCCATGTACTGGTATTCCCAGCGTGAGCGACGCCACGCCGCCGATTGGAGGCCCGAAATCCATGACAGTGATGGGCTTTCATTGGAATCGGGGTCTGGCGAGCGCCTCTGGCGCCCCCTCAACAATCCGAACGTGGTGCGCACCTCAAGCTTTGTCGACAACAATCCTCGCGGTTTTGGCCTCATCCAGCGCGACCGCGACTTTGCTCACTACCAAGATGACGGCGTTTTTTACGACCGGCGCCCTTCGGCCTGGATCGAACCCCTTGGGGATTGGGGCGCTGGAGCCGTACAGCTGGTCGAAATCCCCACGGTGGATGAGACATTCGACAACATCGTCGCCTACTGGGCACCGGCGGCTCCTGTGGGACCGGGCGATGTGCGAGCGTTCGACTACCGCATCCATTGGACGGATCAAGACCCAAAACCACCAGGAATCGCGACGGTCTCCGCCACTTGGCAAGGTCAGGGCGGTGTTCCAGGGCAAAGCGTCCTGGAGGGTGTGAATAAAATGGTTGTGGACTTTGAAGGGCCCGCCCTTGAGGGGCTTTCGGTGGAGGACGGCGCGGAACCCATTGTCAGCGTCTCGAACGGAGAGATCATTGGCGATCCGTCCGCGCGGCCCATCGTGAGCGCGAAGGGCTGGCGCCTCATCTTCGATGTGCGTCCCACCGGTAAGGAGCCGGTGGAGATGCGTGCCTTCATTCGCAAAGGCAACCGTGCACTTACGGAAACGTGGATTGCCCAGATCGAAGGTCTTGGCGACTAGCGCGCGTTTCAGCATCATGGAATCAAGTTGCGACTTAGAACCGCGCGTAAAGACAGAGAGTTACAATGCATCGGGCGATCCCATGATCGCGTGATGTGATCTAGATCCTGTCCAGCAACCATGCGATCGCTTGGCGGGCTCTGGTTCCTGTCTTTCCGCACGGTTCAAGTCGTGCGGAAGCACCTCGCGATCTGAAGCGCAGAAGCTGTGCCCTTGAACGGTGTCATTTTTTTAAGGAGCAAGCCAGTTCAGCCGTTCGCGGCCAGACGGGGGACGAGTTCCTCGTCTCCGACGACCACCGCCGCATCCAAATTGACCAACCGTGCAAGACGCCTCCATCGACGCCGGGGGCGCTCGCCGTTGAGGGCCGAAAGCTCGCTTGGCAATCGCAGCACCAGGCAGTCATCCTCTAGCTGCACACGTGTTCGAGGCAGTATCCCGGCGATGCCTGGCGCTAGGACGTAGGCTGCTTTGAATGCCGCTGCCAGGATTTGCGCGCGTTGTGCCATACGCGGCGGGCAAAGGGTTTCGCCCGCAGGCGCAGGACCGCCATCCGCAATCCCGCCATATCGCGCATGGATCGCGCTTACGAGATAGCCGCGACCCGGGTGATCGATACCGTAGAGCGCAAAATTGGAGATCACGGCGATCGCTTGATCACCCCGGTAGTCGGGGTGGGCCCGCCATCCGATATCGGAAATCAGGCATGCGGCCGCGCGAAGGCGCTTTTCTTCTTCGCTCTCGCGCAATCCGATTGCGTCAAAGACTCTGCTCGTCCAGCCGATCAGCTCGGTGGTGTTGCGTGGCGAGCGCGATCGCAACATGGAAAGTTCTTCACAGGCAAGAAGAAGCGGGTCCCGCGCCCGATCAGCATCGCTCAAGCTACTGTAAATAAGGCCTTCGCGCACCCCCAACGCGGAAGCGACCACCTTCTCTGGCCTGCCCCGGAGAATGATTTCTCGCAACACCACCGCGCCCCACTGGACGAGTCCCCGCCGTCCCTTTGGCACCACATGGGATTGCTCAAAGGGCTCGAGCCCTTTGGCGATCAGCTTGTCGCAAAACGCCACCAAGTCTTTTGAAGCCACTGCGTAACCATGCAGGACGGAGACCGGGTAGCCCACAAGCGCCATGTGCAGCCGCGCCAATGCGCGCCAGGTCCCGCCCACGGCATAGAAGGTACTTCCGGCAAGCAGTGGTAGCTGGCGCGAGGATGCCAACTGCTCTGCGCACAGCGCTGCGGCTTTGGGTAGCGAGCCGGCCGAATCGCCGCGCAACCGCAGCGTGCCGAGGGCGTAGCTCTCGCCCGCGCCGAGGCGATCATCGCCCACGTCCACCAGCTCGAGTGATCCGCCTCCAAGATCACCCACCACCCCATCGGGTTTCCAAAAGCCGCAAAGCACACCTTTGGCCGCCATGGCAGCCTCTTCCCGACCGTCCAATACATGGACCGGAACGCCGGCGATGGCTTCGATTTCCTTCATGAATTCTGGGCCGTTTTCAGCAACTCGCGCAGCAGCTGTCGCGACAATCGTAAGCTGGTTCGCGTCAGCTTCCCGCGAGATGATCATGAAGCGGCTAATGGCACGGAGCGTGCGCTCCATCGCCTCGGCAGGCAAACGCCCATCCACTCCGAGATTTTCGCCAAGACCGGCTTGGACTTTTTCATTGAAGAGGATCGTCGGCGCCCGAGACGCCCGCTCATAAAGGACGAGGCGAACCGAGTTCGAACCAACATCGATAACGCCCACGGCGCCGTCGCCCATGCGCCGGCCGATGGTCGCGCCAGCAGCCTCCTCGGAGACGACCATCTAACCTATTCGAATGAGAACGCAGCCGAATCACCGCCACGAAGCGCGCGGCCACGGCCTGACAAAGACGGGTTTGTCATAAAATATTCCTGAGCGTTCACAACGTCTTCGCCCCCTTCGACGGTCATGCGAAGGTGCCCGCCATCCGGCAGGACCCGCCAGCTTTGGGTATTGTCGCGCAAAGACACGCCCATGATCTGGTCTAATATCTGCTCATGCACAGTTTCGTTGTCTATCGGCACCAGCGTTTCCACGCGCCGGTCAAGGTTTCGCGGCATCATGTCAGCTGAGCCGATGTAGACGATCGCCTTGCGTGAGGGCAAAGGCGCGCCGTTGCCAAAACAAAAGATCCGGCTGTGCTCTAAAAAGCGCCCGATTATGGATTTGACCCTGATGTTTTCCGAAAGACCGGGCACTTCGGGCCTGAGGCAACAGATCCCGCGCACGATGAGCTCCACCTGAACCCCGGCACACGACGCATCATAAAGCGCGTCAATCACCGTCGGATCGACGAGGGAGTTCATCTTCATCCAGATCGCGCCGCCGCGGCCGGCTTTCGCATGGGCGATCTCGCCGTCGATGTGATCGAGGATCCGGCGGCGCATCGTGAGCGGCGATACGGCAAGTCGGTTGAGTTCGGCTGGCTCGGCGTACCCGGTCACGAAGTTGAACACCCGCGCCACGTCCTGCGCGATATCCGGATCGGTGGTGAAGTAAGACAGGTCCGTGTAAATCTTCGCGGTGATCGGGTGATAGTTTCCGGTGCCAATATGGACGTAGGTGGCGAGTTGCCCCCCTTCCCGGCGCACCACCATCTGCAACTTGGCGTGGGTTTTCAGCTCCAAGAAGCCGTAGACCACTTGAACGCCTGCCCGTTCCAAATCCCGGGCCCATCGGATGTTGGCTTCTTCATCGAACCGCGCCTTGATCTCGATGAGGGCGGTGACCGATTTGCCCGCATCGGCGGCGGCGATGAGGGCAGCTACGATGGGGCTGTTGTTGGACGTGCGGTAAAGGGTTTGCTTGATCGCCACCACGTCCGGGTCGGCGGCGGCTTGGGCGACAAATTGGGCGACGACATCGAACGATTCGTAGGGGTGGTGGATCACCATGTCCTTGGCGCGAATGGCCGCGAAGCAGTCGCCTCCTTGCTGCAGAACCCTTTCGGGAAAGCGCGCGGTGAACGGCGCGAACTTGAGCTCCGGCCGCTCCAGCGACACAAGCTGCGAAAGGTCTTTGAGCGCCAGCACCCCGTCGATCACCATGACCCCGGACGCTTCAACGCCCAGCGCCTTGGCCACGAACGCCTTCAACTCGTCAGGTGTGGAGGCTTCGATCTCAAGGCGGATCACCGATCCTCGCCGCCGCCGTTTCAGGGCGCTTTCGAAGGTTCGGACGAGATCTTCGGCCTCTTCTTCAATTTCAAGGTCGCTGTCGCGGATGACACGGAACGCCCCGGTCGCGAGAACCTCGTGGGACGGAAAGAGGCGGTCAAGGTGAAGGCGGATGGCGTTGCCCAGCGCAATGAACCGTGCCGAGCGTCCATCCGGCCCAAGGCGAATAAACCTTTGGACCTGTGCCGGAATCCGAACCAGCGCCACCCGAATGGTCCCGTCGGGTGCTTTCAGGCGGAGGATCAGGGAAAAACCAAGGTTCGGTATGAACGGAAACGGATGGGCCGGGTCGATGGCAAGCGGGGTCAACACCGGGAAAACATGGGACAGGAACGAGGTCTCGAGGTCGTCCAACTCCTTCTCGCTCAGATCGTTGGGCTCAACAATCTCGATCCCGGACGAGACAAGATCGCGCCGCAGATCGCTCAGTTGCTTCTGCTGTTGTCGCTGGAGGAGGCGCACAGCGTCGTTGATTTTTAGTAATTGGTCTCCGGGCGACAAGCCGTCATCGCTTCGCGCATCCACCCCGGCCCGCTGTTGGGCGATGAGGCCGGCCACGCGCACCATCAAAAATTCATCAAGATTGTTCGCGGAGATGGACAGGAATCGCAACCGCTCCAGAAGCGGGTGGTTCGGGTTGTCCGCCTCCTCCAAAACGCGCTCATTGAACCGGAGCCAGGAGAGCTCCCGGTTGATGAAACGCTCCGATTTTTCCCGAATCGCTGGGCTTGTCGCGATTGGCTCCCCATCGGGCGCGCTCGCAATCTGCTCTTGCGCCAATGCCGACATCGCGATCCCGACCCTCTTACCAGATGACGCCGGCGCTATGGCATAAACTACCGCTCTGGGAAACCGGCCTCGTCGCGCAAAACTGAGGCAGCTAGGGGACGGGTGGGACCGCGCTTTTCGGCAAGCCCTTTCCGGTCTACGCGATCCACCCACCGCACCGCGTCATGCAAGGTACGATCGATGCGCGTCATCAAGTAGCTTACGACGGATCCGTCTATGGCGAGCTGACGCTGCTGGAACCGGTCGATAATCACTTGGCGCAGCAGCGCATCGTCGGGCTCATCGAGCTTCACCTCAGGCACTGCCCTGAGGCGCGAGGAAAGGTCGGCAAGCCCACCGACCTGCCGCGTGGTTGCAGCCAAAAGCATCGTCGAGCCGACGTTTCGGACCGCATTAATCATGTGAAAAAGGGCCGTCTCGTCCGCACAATCAGCATCGTCCACAACCACCGGCGTTCGGGCCAACGCGACGGCACTGTCGCTGTGAAGCGATGCACCGTTCACCAGCGCTGCCCCGGCCCTTTCAGCAAATGCCTTCGCCAGATGGCTCTTTCCCGTTCCCGCGCCCCCGCGCACCATAACGATGGGATGGGGCCATCGCGGCCACGCGTCGAGCATGGCGTACGCTGCTTCATTACACTGCGAAATGAACGTCGCAGGCGGCGCTAGCGCTGTGTCTAGGTCTAGTGCAAGTTGCTGCATCGCCCTCTCCGGCGCGCCCGCAGGCCGACTACCAGAACCTAGCAACTGCGGCACCGCTATGGAGCAGTCGGTGCACAAGGTCCCGCTATCAACAGCGCAATCGGGAAACCCTGTGGACTTCCCAGGCCTTCTGGCCGATGTCGGTCCCATTGGCCCGCAGGAGGACATCCGATGGCTGACAATCCCTTCAAAGCCTATGCCGATGCTGGCGTCAATGTCGCCGAAGGCGACGCGCTGGTTGAACGGATCAAACCGTTAGCGCGCTCCACAAACCGCAAAGGTGCTGAAGCGTCTCTGGGCGGGTTTGGCGGGGTATTCGACATGGCCGCAGCGGGCCATCGCGATTCCGTCCTCGTCGCAGCCACCGATGGCGTCGGCACCAAACTGCGCCTTGCAACCGACCTGGGCGATCATCGCTCAGTTGGGATCGACCTCGTTGCCATGTGCGTCAACGATATCCTGGCCCAAGGTGCAGAACCGCTCTTCTTTCTCGACTACTACGCCTCAAGCACCCTTGATGTGACGGCAGCTGAAACAGTCATTGCCGGCATCGCAGAAGGTTGCCGTCAGGCAGGCTGCGCCCTGATCGGCGGCGAAACCGCCGAAATGCCAGGACACTACGCACCTGGGGACTACGATCTTGCCGGTTTTGCCGTGGGCGCTGCAGCGCGCAGCCAGCTCCTTCCGCGCGGCACGTTGTCAGCGGGCGATGCGGTGGTTGCTCTGGCGAGTGCGGGGGTTCACTCCAACGGCTTTTCCCTGATCCGCAAGCTCGCCAGGGACAAGAACTGGCCGCTCGACAAGACGTTCGACGGGTCGGGGCAAACGCTCGGCGCTGCACTCCTTGCACCCACCCGCATCTACGTGAGATCAGTCTTAGCCGCCCTTAAAGCCCACGGTCCGGCCATCAAAGCCATCGCTCACATCACTGGCGGGGGCCTCACCGGCAACATCCCACGCGCCCTCCCCCCGAACCTTTCCGCGGAGATCACTCGCTCCGCCCTTCCCCGCCTGGCGCTTATGGATTTCATCCAAGAAGAGGGGCGCCTGTCTGATGCTGAAATGGAAGCAACGTTCAACTGCGGCGCCGGTCTCATCATTATTGCCGATGAGACCCAGGTCGCTGACCTCAACGCGACGCTTCAAGCCCAAGGGGAACAGTCAACGGTCATCGGCCACCTTGTCGAACGGGGGCCCGACGCCCCGGCTTGCGCGATCTTGTGACGATGAAAACCCCCATCGCCGTCCTCATCTCCGGGCGCGGCACCAACCTCCAGAGCCTGATCGACGCAAGCTCCGCCGACGACTATCCGGCGCAAATCGTCTGCGTGCTGAGCGACAAAGCCGATGCAGGCGGGCTGAAACGCGCCGCCGCCGCGGACATTGAGCACGCCACCATACCCCGCGAAAACTTCCCGAGCCGCAGTGCGTTCGAGGACGCCGTCCAAGGTGCACTGGAGCAAAGCGGCGCCCAGGTGGTGTGCCTTGCCGGCTTCATGCGCATTTTGAGCGCGGCCTTTGTCGCCCGATGGCCGGATAAGATCCTCAACATCCACCCATCGCTCCTGCCGGCCTTTCGCGGCCTTAATACCCACGCCCGGGCCCTCGATGCCGGCGTGAAATGGCACGGTGCCACCGTCCACATCGTCACCGAGACGTTGGATGACGGGCCCATCCTCGCCCAGGCAGCGGTGCCGGTGGAGCCACCCGACGACCCGGAAACCCTGGCCGCCAGGGTCCTGCGTGCCGAGCACCGTCTTTACCCCGCCACATTGGATCGCTTCCTGCAGCCGCAGGCGCACCCGGCCCACAACCCGACAATGGGCGAAGGGGCGTACTACAACCCGCCGCTCTAGCCCCGACGGCGTGCCGACCGAGCGGATGGCAAGTTGTCTGCATCCGCGCTAGGTCACTCTCCACCGAACCGATGTTCAAAAAGGCGGCGCGTGACAGCTCTCCCCCAATCCATCGATGAGACCGAGACCCTCCTCTCCGACGCGGACTATGTGGCCGATCGGTCTCTCGCGACGGTCCTCTTCCTCGCCATGCGGATGAAACGCCCCCTGTTCCTGGAGGGGGAGGCCGGTGTGGGAAAGACCGAGATCGCCAAAGTCCTCGCTTCGGCGTTGGGCCGGGACCTCATTCGCCTCCAATGCTACGAGGGTCTCGATACGGCATCGGCCCTTTACGAGTGGAATTATCCCGCCCAGATGCTGGCAATTCGCCAGGCCGAAGCAGGCAGTGCGACGGCCGATCTCTTCGCCCCGCGCTACCTCATCAAACGCCCGATCCTAGAGGCCTTGGAAACCCCGGCGGCAGGGGCCCCTGTACTTCTCATCGACGAACTCGATCGGGCCGATGAAGCCTTCGAAGCGTTTCTCCTGGAGGTGTTGTCCGACTTTCAGGTGACGATCCCGGAGCTTGGCACCATCAGCGCCAAAGAACCTCCCATCGTGATCGTCACGACAAATCGGACGCGCGAGATCCACGACGCACTGAAGCGGCGCTGCCTCTACCACTGGGTGGACTACCCTTCCATGGCGCGCGAGCGCGAGATTGTGCGGCGCAAAGCACCGGGTGCGGGCGAGCACCTTGCTGAAGAAATCGTTGCCTTCGTGCAATCGCTACGCGACGGCGATCTCTTCAAACCGCCCGGCGTTGCCGAAACCCTTGATTGGGCGCAGGCCCTTGCCGAATTGGACCAGATGGTTCTCGAGCCTGGAGTCGCAGACGATACCCTCGGCGTTCTCCTAAAATATCAGGATGATATTGCAAAAGTCCGTGGGTCGACGGTGCAGCGCATGATCGACGAGATCCGCACCAGCCGAGCCGCCCGACCCATCGCATAGTCAAAAAGACTATTGTCTATGCGATCGCTCAGGAGACTTTGAGCCATCAAAAAGATCGACCGCCGCGCAAAAATACTGGCGCGCCCTATCGTTCTTGTGGGGACGACAAGAGGCCGCCCTTTTGGAGCGAACGCCTATGGAGCGCGGGGTGGATCAAGAAGACCCGCAGCGTCCTCAATGGCCCTCGCGAGCGGCATCAAGCCAGCTTCATCAAAGGGCCTTCCGACCAATTGCAGACCCAATGGCAGGCCGTCCTCGGAAAGGCCGGCGGGTACCGAGATCCCAGGCAGTCCCGCCATGTTGGCCGGCACTGTGAAAACGTCGTTCAGGTACATCTCGACCGGATCAGGCTTGCCACCAATGGCAAAGGCCGGGCCAGGGGTGGTCGGCGTCAGAAGCGCGTCGATGCCGTCATCGAAGAGTTTCTCAAAATCGCGCTTGATGAGCGTGCGGACCTTCTGCGCGCGCAAGTAATAGGCATCGTAGTAACCGGCCGACAACACGTACGTGCCAATGAGAACGCGCCGCTTCACCTCATCGCCAAAGCCGGCCGCCCGCGTTGCCTCGTACATGCCGACAATATCGTCTTCGGCCACCCGAAGGCCGTAGCGCACACCGTCATAGCGCGCGAGGTTCGACGAGGCTTCCGCCGGCGCCACGATGTAGTAGGCGGGCAGCGCATATTTGGTGTGGGGTAGCGAAACGGGGACGATCTCCGCACCTGCCGCTTTCAACCACTCGACGCCCTTTTCCCACAGCGCGTCTACCGCGGTCGGCATCGGGTCCACCCGATATTCCTTGGGAATTCCGATCCGTTTTCCGGCAACACCATCTTCCAGAGCAGCTTCATAATCTGCCACCGGGATATCGACGGACGTGGAATCCTTTGGATCCACCGAAGCCATGTGCCGAAGCATAATGGCCGCGTCGCGCACCGTGCGGGCAATCGGTCCTGCCTGGTCAAGCGAGGACGCAAACGCGACAATTCCCCACCGGGAGCAACGCCCGTAGGTGGGTTTTAGGCCGACCGTGCCGGTGAGCGCAGCCGGTTGGCGGATAGATCCGCCGGTATCGGTCCCCGTCGCGGCCGCGCAGAGCCGAGCCGCCACCGCCGCCGCAGAACCGCCAGACGAACCGCCGGGTACGAGGTTTTCGCCCCAGGGGTTGATCACAGGTCCGGATGCGCTGGATTCGTTGGAGGAGCCCATGGCGAACTCATCAAGGTTGAGCTTGCCAAGAAGGACGGCACCTTCGCGCCATAGATTTGCCGTGACGGTCGATTCGTAGGTGGGCAGGAACGATCCAAGTATTTTGGAGCCCGCCGTCGTGCCCACACCTTCGGTGCAAAAAAGGTCTTTTATGCCGAGGGGAACGCCCTCCAGCGCACCGCTATTGCCGGCCGAAAGACGCGCGTCGCTCGCCTTTGCCATCTCAAGGGCTTTTTCCGCCGTCACCGCAATGTAGGCGTTGAGCGAACTTGCCCCTATGGCGCCCAGATAAGCCTCTGTCGCCTCTTGGGACGAAACCTGCCGTGCCGTAAGCCCGTCGCGCAGTTCGGCGAGCGAGAGGTTGGTGATGTCGCTCATTCCACCACCTTCGGCACGAGGAAGAAGTTGTCATCCATTTCCGGTGCATTGGCGAGAACACTCCCGGCACGCCCGCCGTCGTCCACCACGTCCTCGCGCCGGCGTAGCGTGGTATCCACCACCGAGGTCATGGGCTCAACGCCCTCTATGTCCACCTCGTTCAGTTGCTCAACGAAACCCAAAATTCCGTTCAATTCGCCGGTCAGGCGCTCCACCTCGTTATCTGCCACCTTGATGCGGGCAAGGTGCGCCACACGGCGTACCGTTAACGGGTCAACGGACATGGGAAGGTCGCTCCAACTTGGTGCCGCCGAAAGCTAGCGGGTGTTATTACACTGAAATCATGGCGGGAAATGAAGGGGTCGCTCGACCCCGCCACGCTTAACTCGATCGCTAGCGCTCTTACAATTCTTCTCAACCGCCCGGCTCTAGCACCGCTCGCCCGAGCCGCGCAACGGCCCCGCCGCGGTCAGCCCTTGTAGGGGTCTGCCGCGTCGCGCAAGCCGTCGCCCAGGAAGTTGAATGCGAGCACGACGATGATGATCGGAATGACGGGGGCCATGAGCCACGGATAGATCGTGACCACGGTGATGTCTTGCGCCTCGTTCAACAGGACGCCCCAGGAAATCACAGGCCGCTGCAGCCCTAGATTGAGGAACGAAAGGGCCGTCTCCCCCAGAATCATCGATGGGATCGAGAGCGTCGCGGATGCGATGATGTGGCTGGAAAAGCCGGGAAGCAGGTGCTTGGAGATGATGCGCTTCGGCCGCGCGCCCATCAGCACGGCTGCCCGCGCATAGTCTTCTTCGCGCAACGACAACAACTTCGAGCGCACCGCCCGCGCCAACCCGGGCCAGTCGAGAAGCCCCAGAATGATTGTGATCCCCAAGTAGATCCACAGCGGCGACCACGTGACAGGAAGGGCTGCCGAAAGCGCCATCCAAAGGGGCAGCTCAGGCAAGGAACGCAAAATCTCGATCAGACGCATGATCGCAGCGTCGACGATCCCGCCGAGGTAGCCAGCAATCCCGCCGAAAAACATCCCTAGAACGATGGAGATCGTGACGCCCACCAGACCGACAGTGAGCGAGATACGCGCCC
>JBCCYN010000142.1:0-12141 GCA_039189655.1 Pseudomonadota bacterium
CTCATCTTATCGCTCGCCTCCATCGCCACCAAAACCATCAATCCAGGCATCATCTACCCGATCGGCATGATTACGTCGCTCATCGGCATCCCGTTCTTCCTGAGCCTCATCCTGACGGTCCGCAGACGGAACTGGCGATGACCCTTGCGGTTCGCAATCTGTCGTTCCGCTACGGGCGGACGCCGGTGCTCAGCGCCATCTCGGTGCCGCCGCTCACCCGTGGCGCCGTAACGGCTCTGATCGGCCCCAATGCGGCGGGAAAGTCCACGCTGCTACGTTGTATCGCAGGCCTGGTCGCCCGCTACAGCGGCTCCGTCACGTGGGACGCCAAGCCCCTTGAGGAGCTTTCCACCCGCGAGCGGGTACGGCGGGTCTGCTTCATGCCGCAATTTTTCGCCAGCAACGCCGCGCTGACCGTCTTTGAGGTGGTTCTTTTGTCGCGGAAAAACCTCGCCGGCTGGGCGGTGGAGAATGACGATGTGGACGTGGTGGCGCAGGTCCTTGCCGAATTGGGGATCGCCAACCTCGCCGAGCGCGACATCGGGGCGCTTTCAGGGGGCCAGCAGCAGCTGGTCTCCATCGGCCAGGCGCTGGTGCGCAGCCCTGACGTCTTCCTGTTTGACGAGCCCACCAGCGCCCTTGACCTCAAACATCAACTTGAAGTGATGAGCCGCATTCGAAAGGAAACGGTCGCGCGCGAAACGGTGACGGTGGTCGCCATGCACGACCTCAACCTCGCGGCCCGTTTTGCTGACCGGCTTGTGCTCATGCGCGACGGCGCGGTGCTTTCTTCAGGCCCGCCCAACGAGGTTTTGCGCGATCCGGCCCTTGCCCAAACCTACGGCGTTTCCGTCGATCTCCTTCACCACGAACACCACGGTCTCCATGTCCATGCTTCACTGGCTTAGAGCGGCAGCTGCCGCAATTTTACTGCTCGCTGCGCCGATGGCCCACGCGGAAGAACACATCGTGCGCATGCTCAACGCAAACCCCGACGACCCCAACCAAACGAACATTTTCGACCCGCCCATCCTGCGCATTGAGCCCGGCGACACAGTGACATTCGTGCCCACCGACAGCGGCCACAACTCGGCGACGAAGCGCGGCATGGTTCCGGACGGCGCAGAACCCTGGAACAGCGGCCTCGACGAGCGCTTCTCGGTCACATTGACGGTGGAAGGCACATACGGCTACGTCTGCGTGCCCCACCTGGAGATGGGCATGGTGGGGTTGATTCTTGTGGGCGACTACACTGGAAATTTCGACGCCGCGCGCAAGGTTCGACAAATCGGTGGGGCGCGTTCGGCATTTCGAGCGCTCTTCAGCGAGGTTGAAGAGGGTGCACAATGAGGGAACGAGGAAACGCCGCCTGTGCATCGAGCCCCATCGTGTGATCAGAAGAGGTAATCCACGGCAATGAAGCACATCACAAAGTTCGCGGCCGCCGCCGCTGTCACGCTGGCGTTTGCCACGGGCGGGGCATCGCTCGCGGCGGCGGAAGTCATCGAAGTAAAAATGCTCAACTTCAATCCGGATGACCCATCCCAGGTGATGGTGTTTGAGCCGCAAGTCGTGCGCGCGAACCCAGGCGATACCATCCGCTTCGTTTCCGTCGACGCCTTTCACAACAGCAAGAGCATCGAAGGCATGATCCCGGACGGTGCCGAGGCATGGGAAAGCCCGATCTCCGAGAACTTTGAGGTGGTGGTCAACGAAGAAGGGACCTACGGGTACCTTTGCGTACCGCACCAGCTGATGGGGATGGCCGGCCTCATCCTCGTCGGCGACTACACCAAGAACCTTGATGCCGTGAAAGCATTGCAGCACGACGGGATGTTGCAACTAAGGTTCGACGCCTTGTTCGCAGAGCTGCAGTAGCTGGCTGGGATTAACGGCCCAACGGCAACCCTGGGGGCGTCCGGAAAGAAAGCGGCTTTAATGCCGCGCCCCGCCCCCTTCTGACGCGCTGACCATCGGTCGGGAGCGGCGGGCCAAATCACCTTCTCGCCCCCTCGCCAGGGGGCGCTCCTTCAAAGACCCTGATCTTGCGCCAACATGACCGCTGCGCGGCCGTTCGTCTTGGGGATCGGCCTCGCAGTGTTTTCGGAAAGAGCGCAATGATCCGCCGCGCTCCTTCTCGTGTCGCGCGAGCGGGCCTTAGTAAAGGCCGATGATGTCGGTGGCGGTGGTTTCGGTGGGGAACACGCGGTCCACACTGCAAGGCAGCACGGTGCCGGCGTTTAGGCCAGTGAAGGTCAACCGGACGCCACCGACCATACGCACTTCCAGGTCGCCCGCACCGCCCACGTAAATGGCGCGCGTGACGTGCGTGATGTCGGTGTTCGACGGGGTGATCACAAATGCATTGGCCGCCGGCGCGTTAAGCCCACGGTCGTAGGTGCTGTAAAGGTCCTTTGCCGGCATCGTCGTCCTCCGATCGGCGGTTTCGTCTGACGCTGCGAGAATAATCGCGGCGGCGCAGGCGGTGATTAAGGTGACCGCACGCGCGCCCCAAACCGTTCGATCCGGTAGGGTGAGGGATCGGTGAAGGCCTCTTCATCCGTCAGCATTTCCGCCAACAATCGGCCCGTGGCGGGCCCCAACGTAAAGCCCAAATGGTGATGGCCGAAATTCGCCCATAGCCCTTGAGCGCCGGGGATAGGACCGATGATCGGAAGAAGATCCGGCAAACAGGGCCTTGCGCCCAGCCATGGGGAACCGACTGCCTCGGCGAGCGGAAAAAGATCCCTAGCAACGGGCTCCACCGCCCGAAGCTGATGCGGCGTCGGGGGCGCGTCCCGCCGGTCAAACTCTGCGCCGGTGGTGAGCCTGATGCCTCGCTTGTTTGGGGCAAGGACAAAGCCGTGCTCCTCATCAACGCACACATGGTCGAGCACCGCGTTTCCCTGGGCTGCAAGATGGAGGTGATAGCCCCGCTTCACGCCGAGCGGCACCTTTGTGTGCCAGCGTCGCAAGAAGTCCCCCGACCAGGGGCCGAGCGCCACCACAGCCTCCTTTGCGCGCACATCCATTCCAGCGCAATCGATCACGAAACCCCGGTCCCGGGCCACCAAAGCCATGGCGTCCGCGCGAAAAATCGTGCCGCCTTCCGCCTCGAAGAGAGCGGCATAGTGAGCCCCCAGATCGCCCGGGTCCATCACATGGACAGGATCTTCATAGTGGATGGCGCCGGGAAGATCGGCGCGCAGATGGGGTTCCCGTTCCGCCAGGGCCGTGCTGCCCATAACGGTTGCACGGATACCAAAACGCTCGCCTACCTGCGCCTGCTCGGCCGCCGCGCTTTCCATATGGCGGGCTGAGCGAAATAGCCGCAGATAGCCCTTTCGGCGCCACAGGTGAGAGACGCCTGCCCGCTCGGACAGCGCTTCGTGCGCCGGTAACGCCATGACGACAAGCGGCGCGTTGGCTCGGGCAGTGCGCATGACCGCCTCGGGGGCGCTCGCAAGGGCGTAACGCAGGAGCCAAGGCGCGGTGTGGTGAAGGGCCCGCCAGGCCACCCGTGCATCGGTGCGTCGCCCTAGGAGCACCTGGAGAACGGTCCCCAGATTGCGGGGGAACGCGTAGGGCATCACCGCTTCGGCCTGGATAAGGCCGGCATTGCCGTACGACGTCTCCTGCGCAGGCCCGCGCCGATCGACGAGCGCCACGGAGCGGCCACGCTCCTGGAGGGCGATTGCGGTCGAGATCCCCACCATTCCTGCCCCAAGGACAATCACATCAAACCGTTTCATGACCGGAGCCAAACGGTGATCCATGCCATCGAGTCAACCGGGTCTTGCCTCACCGCGCCCGTCCGGCTCAATGTCGCCACACCCCCTGCCCCCGCCTCGCCCCACCGCGCACCGACGGAGCCATCCTTGAGCGAAACCCCCACCACCCCAACCGTCACAGCGCACCAAACCAAGGCAGATCCCCGCAACGACAACCTGCGCCTCTTCTTGAACGGCCGTATCGTCCCCAAGGCTGAAGCGGTGGTCTCCATCTACGATTCGGGCTTCATGCTGGGCGACGGCATCTGGGAAGGGATCCGTCTCCACAATGGCGTGTGGGCGTTCCTCGACGAGCATCTGGACCGCCTCTTCGAGGCTTCGCTCGCCCTTGACCTTGAGATCGGCATGACTCGTGACGGCCTTCGCCAGGCGCTCGCGGATACGGCCCGTGCCAACGGGATGACCAGCGATGCCCACGCCCGGCTCATGGTCACGAGGGGCTTAAAATCGGCGCCGTTTCAGCATCCGAGCCTGTCGCGCTCCGGGCCGACGGTGGCCATCATCATAGAACACTCCAAACCTGCTATTCCGCGGCCCATCAACCTCGCCACCGTGGCTCACCATCGCGGCCTCCCGCTGACCCAGGACGCCAAGCTCAACTCCCACTCTAAGCTTAATTGCATCCTCGCCTGCATCGCAGCGGAGAAGGCGGGCGCAGACGAAGCGCTCATGTTCGACCCCCACGGCTTCGTCAACACCACCAACTCGTGCAACTTTTTCATTGCGCGCAAGGGTGAGGTTTGGACTTCCACCGGCGACTACTGCATGAACGGCATTACCCGCGGACACGTGGTCGCGCTCTGCGAGGAGAACGGAATTCCCGTTTTTCAGCGCAACTATTCGTTGGTGGACACCTACGGCGCCGACGAAGCGTTCATGACGGGCTCCTTCGGCGGTCTGACGCCTGTGGGCTCGGTGGACGGCCGCGCCCTACCCCAGGCGCCCGGCCCCGTTACCACTCGCCTCAGCGCCCTTTACCGGGATCTCATCGAACGGCATTGTTCGGCCGGAGCTGGCGAGCCGGACGATCAACAATGACTCAGGACGACAACACCGGGAACGAAGACGGGCAGGACGCGGAGCGGGTCTCTGCCCGCATCGTCGATGCAGAGAAAAAGGACGCCGATGCCATCTCGCGGCTGCTGGTGGCCTCCATCACGGAACTATGCAGCCCCGACCACCGGGGCGACGATGGTTTGATTTCGCAGTGGACTGAAAACAAGACCGTCGAGAGGGTGACCCAGTGGATTGAAGATCCGCAGCAACGGCTGCTGGTGGGCTGGGAGCGTGACGAACTCGTCTCGGTGGGTGCCATCGGGCCCGGCATCGTCCATCTCAACTATGTGGCGCCCCATCACCGCTTCCGGGGCCACAGCAAAGCCATGCTGGGCGTGATGGAGGCTTGCCTCATGATGATCGGCACTCCAAACGCGCGGCTCACGAGCACGGCCACGGCGAAACGGTTTTATCGGACCCGCGGGTGGATCGAAGCCGGAGAGCCGATAGAAATGTTCGGCCTCATGGGCTTTCCCATGACGAAGCAGCTGCACGAAGACTAGCACGGAGGATCGAAAATTCCTCCGAATGCGCCACCGGCTCCGCCGAGGAATTCTTGATCCAAATAACAAAACAATATCAAACGTCTAGACACATCTTTGTCGAATACCACCCCATCCCGGGTAGACCGCAAAAGGGTGACAAATTTCGAGTTTGGAACATCACCGCATCGCCTACTCAGCCGCACGTCCTTAGAGCCATCCACTCCTTTATCATTCCAATGGAAGACCCGCCGGAGGCGCACTGACATTCCCTGGCGACATTCCAACGGAGCCGACGCCTTCAGGGGCTCGCGCAGCGGCGATCGGGTCAACCCCGAAGAGCGCAGCGTGGGTTGATGCGATCGCCGCTGCGCGAGAGGATTGCGGCAAGGAGGGAGCGGTGGGCACGGCCCCCATGCCATCTTCTATTGCCGTACCTTCGTTTTCTCCGGAACGCGCCACGGAGGGGCCCATGCGCTCCAGCAAAACCGTTCATGTAGTCTCCTGCCACGCGGAAGGAGAGGTGGGGGATGTAATTGTCGGAGGCGTTGCGCCACCCCCGGGAAACACCCTTTGGGAGCAGCGCAGTTTCATCGCCAGCGACGGAACCCTTCGGAGTTTTGTTCTCAACGAGCCCCGGGGCGGCCTCTTCCGGCACGTCAATCTCCTCGTCCCCCCCAAAAATCCGCGCGCGGCCATGGGTTTTATCATCATGGAGCCTGCCGACACGCCGCCCATGTCAGGGTCCAACGCCATCTGCGTGGCAACGGTCCTCCTCGACACCGGCGTCATCCCCTTGGAGGAGCCGCGCACCAACTTTTTCCTGGAAGCACCGGGCGGGTTGGTAGAGGTCATCGCCCGGTGCCAGGAGGGCAAGGCAAAATCGATCACGGTGAAAAACGTTCCGTCGTTCGCTGCAAAGCGGGATGCCTTACTGGAGGTGGAGGGGCACGGGACGTTGCGGGTGGACACGGCCTATGGCGGCGACAGTTTCGTCATGGTGGACGCCGCCGACGTCGACCTTTCCCTTTGCCCGGACGAGGCGGCCGACATCGCCCGATTGGGCCCGAAAATCAGCGCCGCCGCCACAGAGCAGCTTGGATTTATCCACCCCGAGCAACCGGACTGGCAGCACATCTCGTTCTGTGTCTTCTGCGGCCCGCTCTTGGAAAAAGCCGACGGTTTCGAAATGGCCAACGCCTGCGCCATCCGGCCCGGCAAAGTGGATCGCTCGCCGACGGGCACTGCGCTCAGCGCCCACCTCGCCCTCCTCCGCGCACGCAACAAAATGTTCGTGGGTGACCGGCTCACCACCACCTCCATCATCGGATCGCGCTTTACGGGCCGCATTGAAGAGGAGACCACCGTGGGAGACTTTGCTGCGGTGGTTCCATCCGTCACCGGGCGTGGTTTCATCACCGGGCTTCATCAGCATCTCCTAGACCCGGAAGACCCCTTTCCCGAGGGTTATCGGCTGAGCGACACCTGGCCTGGCTCCACGGTATGAATGAATCCATTCGCTCGCCTCGGCGCCATTGGGAGGCTAAAAACGCCCAACTCGTAGGGAGGAAACAACAATGGCCATAACCCGACGCGCCTTTGCCGGTGCCGCTGCCGGCATCCTCGCCGGGCTCTTTATCGCGACCCCTCCAGTGGTTGCCGCGGACGACATCAAGGTGGGGATCTTGCGCCTCACCTCCCACTCACCGTCCATCATCGCCAAGGGCAAGGGATATTTTGAGGCGGAAGGGCTCAACGTAGAGTTCGTCCCCTTCCAGGCGGCCCAGCCCATGGCGGTCGCCATCGCTTCGGGCGACATCGACTTTGGCATGACCGCCATTTCGGGCGGCCTTGTGAGCCTTGCCGACAAGGGGGCCATCAAGGTCATCGGCGGCGCGCTCATGGAAACGGACGACGCGGAGGGTCAAAAGATCCTGGTGTCCAAGGCGGCCCACGATGCCGGCGTCACCTCACCGGCCGACCTTGCCGGCAAGCGCTATGGCGTCACCACGGCCGGCTCCTCGTTCCACTACATGGCCCACAAGATCGCCGACGGAGAAGGCGTTGATCGCGGCGACATCCGGGTGGTGCCTCTCCAAAAGGTGCCGGCGGTGATCGCATCCCTAAAATCCGGCCAGGTGGACGCCTGGTCCATCGTGCCGAACATCGCCAACGCCCTCACCCGCGGACCCGAGGTGGTGGAGATCGGCAAGGTGGCCGATTACATCCCGGGCTACCAGGTGACGGCCGTATTCACGTCCACCAAGAATGTGGAAGAGCACCGCGATCTGGTGGAGCGTTTTCTCGCCGCCCTCACCAAGGGGATCGACGACTACAACGCCGCCATGGTTGACAAGACCATGGGCGAAGAGGACACCGCCGCCATCATCCAAATGATCCACGAATACGTCTACGCCGACCAGCCGCTGGAAAAGGCCGACCCGCGCATCCGCGCCTTTGCCATGCGCATCAATCCCGGTGCGGCGCTCAACCTGTCGAGCGTGGAAGACCAGCTCAACTGGTTCAAGTCGGAGGGTTTGGTGCCCGAGGGAGTGACCATGGACGACCTGGTGGACACCTCCTTCGTGGAAATGAATTAAAGCCGCGCCCATGGGGTTCGACACCCCTTGGCGAAGGGGCACCCGGTGGACCTGATCGCCCAAAACATCTCCCATCGCTACGACGACACAGCGGTGCTGAGCGACATCAGCTTTTCGCTGGGGGCGGGGGAGATCGTTGCCATCATCGGGCCTTCGGGGTGTGGCAAGTCCACCCTCCTGCGTTTCCTCGGGGGGCTCGAGCGGCCCACCGAGGGAGCCGTCTACGTGGAAGGGGAGCCGCCTGCGGGCTCGCTCAACCCCATCACCTTCGTCTTCCAGGACTTTGCGCTGCTTCCCTGGCGGACGGCGGAGGGCAACGTGCGCCTCGTCCTTGAGGACCACCCCCTCTCGGCGGGAGAGCGTAACGAAATCGTCGCCGATGTGCTGGCGCGCACCAAACTCAGCGATTTTGCCGGCGCCTGGCCGCGGCAACTCTCCGGCGGCATGAAGCAGCGGGTGGCCATCGCCAGGGCGCTCTCGGTGAATCCTGCGGTGATGCTCATGGACGAGCCCCTCTCGGCCCTTGATAGCCAGACCCGCGAACTCCTGATGGACGACCTCGTGGATCTTTGGGGCCGAGAGCGCTTTTCCGCCTGCTACGTCACCCACAACCTCGCCGAAGCGGTGCGGCTCGGCCACCGTATTCTCGTCCTGTCGCGGCGGCCCGGCCAAATTAAAGACGTGGTGGAGATCGACATTCCCCTTCCCGAGCGGGAAAACCATGCCGCCGAGCTCGCCCCCATCGAGCGGCGCCTCTGGACCATGATGCGCGAAGAAGCGCGCGCTGCCGACCGCGAACTGATCGATGCTTGAGCGCGCCCCGGATGCGGCGACGACGAAGGCCCGACGAGAGGTCCCGTTCCGCGGCGCCGGTTTTCAAAACAAGCGCATCTGGCTTGCTGGGCCCATCGTGTTCATCGCGCTGCTCGGTTTTTGGGAGCTCGGCTCGCGCACCGGCGTCATCAGCCCCATCGCGTTGCCGGCGCCGTCGGAGGCCATGGGCGCGCTCTCCGATCTTGTGGAAACCGGCATGTTGTGGCGGCACCTGGAGGCGAGCCTCACGCGCCTCGTGGCGGGGTGGACCATCGGCACCGTTTGCGGCATCGCCGTCGGCCTTTCCATCGGCCTTTTCTCCCTCGCCCGCGCCGGCCTTGCCCCCCTCGTTTCGGCACTCTTCCCGATCCCAAAAATCGCGCTCCTTCCCCTCTTCATCATCTGGTTCGGGATCGGCGAAGGCTCGAAAATCGCCACCATCGCCTTCGGCACATTCTTTCCCACCGTCATCGCCACCTATGGCGGGGTCGACAACGTGGACCGCACACTCATCCGCATGGGCCAGTCTTTTGGCCTTCCCTGGCGTTCGGTGGTGCGCAAGATCATCCTGCCGGGTGCGCTGCCGTCTATCCTTTCGGGTGCGCGCATTTCGGCGTCCATCGCCATCATCTTGCTGGTGGCGGCCGAGATGATCGGCGCCGAATACGGTTTGGGTGCTTACATTCTCATGGCCGGATCGCTGTTTGCTTTGGACCAGCTCATCGCGGGGGTGGCCATGCTATCGATCATCGGCCTATGCGTCGGATGGCTCATCGGCCGTGCCGAGTGCCGCCTGCTCGACTATCGCACTTGAGGGTTTTTGAGTGACCACCACAGCGCGCATCATCGACGGAAAAGCTATCGCCGCCTCCATCACCGAGGGGCTCGCCGGGCAAGTCGCCGAGGGCAGCCTCACACCGGGCCTGGCGGTTGTGCTGGTCGGCGATGATCCGGCGAGCGCCGTTTATGTGCGCAACAAATCGCGTACAGCTGAGCGGTGCGGCTTCCACTCCGTCCAGCACACTTTACCGGCAGACACGCAGGAGCGCGCGCTCCTCGACCTCGTCGGCGACCTCAACGCCGACCCGTCAGTCCACGGCATTTTGGTCCAGCTTCCGCTGCCCGATCACCTGGACGCGGCCCGGGTAATCGACGCGATCCAGCCCGACAAGGACGTCGACGGCCTCCACGTGGTGAATGCCGGCCGGCTGGCCGTGGGCGACCCGCGCGCCATCGCGCCGTGCACGCCGCTCGGGTCCATGCGGCTCATTGAAGAGGTCCAAGGCGACGATCTCTCCGGCCGCAACGCGCTCGTCATCGGTCGCTCTCGGCTGGTGGGCTTACCGCTGGCGTTGATGCTCACCAAGGCCAACGCCACCACCACAATCGCCCACAGCCGCACCCGGGATCTCGCCGCGCGCTCCCGTGAGGCGGACATCCTCATTGCTGCAGTGGGCCGGCCGGAAATGGTGCCGGGTGACTGGATCAAGCCAGGCGCCACCATCATCGACGTGGGAATCAACCGCATCGCCGATGAAACGGCGCCGAAGGGCTCGCGCCTCGTGGGCGATGTTGCCTTCGAACAGGCGGTGGCGGCCGGCGCCGGTGCGATCACACCGGTCCCGGGTGGGGTCGGTCCCATGACCATCGCCATGCTCATGAGCAACACGTTGCAAGCTGCCCGGTTTGCAGCGACAGCAGCACTTCGAGACCGCTAGTCCCACAGGGAAAGCGATTTTTCTCACGCATAGACACGCGCGCGTGAAGGTCCATCACAGGCACTCACGACCGCGTGCAATCCCGGTGAGATGCCGCCGCCTACGGTTGTGCATTACATTTTGGTCATTACGTGCCGAATAGCAAAACGGCAGCGCTTTTCTTCTAGCCGCCAATAAAAATCTTATGCTGAGTGCTTGAGTTCCAATTATACTTAACTGGAGGAAACAATGCACGACAGTTGGAAAATTCCGGGCGATCGCGTCAAAGGTTCTGCGGCACCCGTCACAATATTCGGCGATTTCGGCAATGACACAGCCAACGCGACAAAGAGCTACTACGGCGGCGAGATCACCCGCCACCACATCATCAATATCCAGGTCCTACAATCGGTGTGGAACGCGGCGGTGGATCGGGCCGATGCGTCGATGTTCCATGCCTTGGCCGCTTGGGCGGGCTATGGGGCCACGAAATGTTTCGCCATGTGCGGTAACCCTGCGAGCGCCAAGCCGCAGGACTTCCAAAAGGCGGTGTGCTGGAACCCGTTCAACCTTGTCATGGGACCGTCGACCCGAGACCGGGTGGCCGATCCCGGCGCCGCCCAAGGCATGACCTTTATCCGCACCCACGGTCTATCGACCATCGCCAACAAGAAACCCATCAACAATAACAACGATCCGCGCACCCCGGCTCAACGAAATCCCCTCGATAATTTCGGCTTCGACGGCATCAGCTACACCCACTTTTTCGGTGTCTCGACCGTGCGCGTCGCGATGATGGAGTTTAACCAGCACATCGAACGTCTGCGGCGGATCAACCACTATATGGGGCTTTACTTGAAGCAAGACGGAGAGCCCCAGGACGAAGACAGCCTTCGCAGTCTCCTGCGCAGCGACCGGCCATCCCACTACCCGGCGCTCTTCCAGCAGCTGCGCAACCAAGCAAAATCCGCTTCCGGCATCCACTCTGATGCCATTCCCGGCTGCCTTACCGATCCCTTGTTGTGGACCAAACTGTCTTCCCCGCCGACCCTAGGCCTCGCCAACGCCGCGGACGACAAGGTGTATAAGAGAAAATCCCAAAAGACCGTGCCTTGGGTGAGCCGTAGTTACTTAAAAATGCCCCCTAGGGATCCGAAGAAGCAGTATAGCGATAGTATTGTTGCCGATACGCAAAACGCGCCGGTTTCGAAGGATTCCGCCGCTGTGTTTGAGGGAAAGCGCTTCCTCGACCGGGCCGAGGCCGACAAAGTGTTGCGCGGCGTGGTTTCGAGTTTACGTAGCTTCGCACGGCTTAAGGGGCTCACGATCTTTGTGGGTGCGCCTGCCGCATCTGTGCTGATGAAAGAGGCCGTGGAGAACGCCGCCCTCGTCGTGTCCGAGCTTGTCAAGCAAGGCATGGTTCTTAAGATCCAACCGCTCACCCACCACACGTTTAAGCGCCTGGAGGTGCGGGTGCAGATCAACAAATAACGTCGTTGGGGCGGCTGGTGCGCACCCGATTTGCGGCGACCTGATAATCCTGCGAAACTGACGCGTGCGATGCAGCGACCGTCTTGCGTCTCCGCCCCCACCCATGTCTTTCCTATGGCGACGTTCGGCATTTCCCGTGCTGGGCCGCCCACCACAAGGGCCCCATCCAGAAATGCTTGCGAACCGCGCCGCGTTCTTGAAGGAAGTTTCC
>JBCCYN010000143.1:0-12120 GCA_039189655.1 Pseudomonadota bacterium
CACGGCTTCGACCGCAGCCTTGGAGGCCCCCCAGACGGAGAGCTTTAGGGGCGCCTTGAGTTCCCCGTCGGACAGAACGCGCACGCCGTCCTTTGCCCGGCGCAGCACACCGGCCGTCACCAACTCGCTCACGGTGATGACCCCATCGGCGGAGAGCTTCCCCGCATCCACCGCCTGCTGGAGCCGGCCGACCGAAACGATGTTGAGCCGCTTGGCAAACGCCGTGTTGCGGAAGCCACGCTTCGGCAGGCGCATATGGATGGGCATCTGCCCACCCTCGTAGCCGTTGATGGCAACACCCGAACGGCTCTTCTGGCCCTTCACACCACGACCGGCGGTTTTGCCCTTGCCGGAACCGATACCCCGGCCCACGCGCTTCT
Organism: Pseudomonadota bacterium; assembly: GCA_039189655.1. GTDB lineage: Bacteria > Pseudomonadota > Alphaproteobacteria > Rhizobiales > Amorphaceae > Acuticoccus. The sequence goes on from JBCCYN010000143.1 coordinate 381, forward strand.
TGGCTTTCGTGGCGCCCGGATTGTCTCTGAGATCGGAGAGTTTCATTTCAATCCTCCACCACGCGCACAAGGTGCCGAACCTTGCGGATCATGCCGCGCACGGCGGGCGTATCTTCCAGCGTGCGGCGCCGGTGCATCTTGTTAAGCCCCAGACCTTTCAAGGTTTGGCGCTGCTCTTCGGGCCGGCGACTGGGAGAACCCACCTGCTCCACCGTCACGACCGGACGGCCGGCTTCCTGGGCGCGTTTGGCCCCCTCGGTGACGCGAACGTCAGGCATTGACGGTCTCCTCAGCGGTTTCAGCCTCTGGAGCCGCCTCGGCTGCGGGAGCCTCGATCTCACCATCACGGCGGCGCGCCTGGAGTTCGGAAACCTTCAAACCACGGCGTGCAGCCACGGACCGCGGCGAGTCCTGGTCTTTGAGCGCTTCGAAAGTGGCGCGTACCATGTTGTAGGGGTTCGACGACCCGAGCGATTTCGCCACGATGTCCTGAACGCCCAGCGTTTCGAAGACGGCACGCATGGGACCGCCCGCGATGATGCCCGTACCCGCCGGTGCGGCACGCAAGAACACTTTGCCCGCGCCATGGCGACCGGCCACGTCGTGGTGGAGCGTGCGGCCCTCACGCAGCGGCACGCGGATCAGCGTGCGCTTGGCGCTCTCAGTGGCCTTGCGGATCGCCTCGGGGACTTCCCGGGCCTTGCCGTGGCCAAAACCCACGCGGCCCTTCTGGTCACCGACCACCACCAGCGCAGCGAACGAAAAGCGCCGACCGCCCTTCACCACCTTCGCCACACGGTTGATGTGGACGAGCTTGTCGGTGAATTCGTTGTCTTCGTCGTCACGGTCGCGCCGCCGGCCGCGCCCTCTTCCTTCTTCAGCCATAAAAACTCCTTCCCGGCCGTTCGGTACCCCGCGTACCGGGGGTTGTCCCTTGCGAGACGACTAAAATTCCAGACCACCCTCGCGCGCGGCATCGGCCAGCGCCTTGAGGCGACCATGATAAAGGCGACCGCCACGGTCGAAGATGACCTTCGAGACCCCGGCTTCCTTGGCGCGCTCGGCAATGAGCGCTCCCACCTTGGCGGCTGCGGCTTGGTCGGCGCCCGTTTTGAGGTCCCCGCGCAAACCCTTCTCGATGGACGAGGCGGCGGCCACCGTGCAGCCGGCTTCGTCGTCGATCACCTGGGCGTAGATGTGCTTGGACGAGCGGAACACCGATAGGCGCGGACGACCGTTGGCAGCCGCCTTGAGATGACGGCGCACACGGGCGCGGCGACGCTCTGAGCGAATGCGATCCCGGCTCATTTCTTCTTGCCCTCTTTGCGCACGATGGTTTCGTCCGCGTATTTGACGCCCTTGCCCTTATAGGGCTCCGGCGGACGCCACTTGCGGATTTCCGCCGCCACTTGGCCGACGCGCTGCTTATCAATCCCCGACACGACGATTTCCGTCGGCTTGGGACACTTGATGTCGATGTCCGACGGGATCGGATATTTGACGTCGTGACTGTAACCGAGCGCGAGCACCAGCTCCTTGCCCTGCACCGCGGCGCGATAGCCCACGCCGTTTATCTGCAGCTCCTTTTTGAAGCCGTCGGTGGTGCCGGTGACGAGGTTGGCGATCATCGTGCGGGACAGACCCCACATGGAGCGACTTTCCCGCTCGTCGTTGATGGGGTCCACCTTGATGCCGTCGGGCGTTTCTTTCACCGTCACCCGGTCGGGAACGGTGAACTGAAGTTCGCCCTTGGGCCCCTTCACCTTGACGGTCTGGCCGTCGATGGTGGCCGTCACCCCTTTCGGGATCGGCACGGCCAACTTTCCAATGCGGCTCATGCTTCCTCCTAAAAGACCTGACAGAGGACTTCGCCGCCCACATTGGCGTCGCGGGCTTGGTGCTCGCTCATGACGCCTTTGGATGTGGACAGGATCGAAATGCCTAGACCATCACGCACCCGCGGCAGCGTTCCCACCGACGAGTAAACCCGCCGGCCAGGTTTTGAAACGCGCTTGATCTCTTTGATAACGGGCGAACCGTCATAGTACTTTAACTCGATGGAGATCTCGCTGCGCCCGCCGCCATGGTCGTGCACTTCGTAGCCGCGGATGTAGCCCTCGGACTTCAACACATCGAGCACGTTCGCCCGCAGCTTGGAGCCCGGCGTCATCACCGATGAGCGCTTTCTCATCTGCGCGTTGCGGATGCGCGTCAGCATATCGCCCAGAGGATCGGTCAGATTCATCTAATCCTCCTACCAGCTCGACTTCACGAGACCGGGGATCTTTCCGTCCGACCCCATCTCGCGCAACGCGATACGGCTCATCTTGAGCTTGCGATAATAAGCTTTTGGGCGGCCCGTCACTTCACAGCGGTTTTTCACCCGGTTCGGTGCCGAGTTGCGCGGGAGCTCAGCGAGCTTCAGCTGCGCGGCGAAACGATCTTCCATCGGAAGCTCTTTGTCCTTCGTGATGGAACGCAGCTCTTCGCGTTTGGCGGCATAACGATCCACCAGTTGAACGCGCTTCTTGTTGTTTTCGATTTTGCCTTTTTTGGCCATGTCTAACGCGCCCCTACTGCCGGAACGGGAAGTTTAAGAGCCGCAGCATCTCGCGCGCCTCGTCGTCGGTTTTGGCGGTGGTCGCCACCACAATGTCCATGCCCCAGACCTGGTCCACCTGGTCGTAGACAATCTCTGGAAACACCAGGTGCTCCTTGAGGCCGGTGGCAAAGTTGCCGCGACCGTCGAACGCCTTCGGGCTGAGCCCGCGAAAGTCCTTCACCCGCGGCAAGGCGATGGTCACAAAGCGATCCAAGAACTCCAACATGCGCTGGCGACGGAGCGTCACCTTGCAGCCGAGCGGCATGTTCTCGCGCACCTTAAAGCCCGCAATGGAGTTTTTGGCGCGGGTGATCACCGGGTGCTGACCGGCGATGAGCGCCAAGTCCTTGGCCGCCGATTGCACCTTGCGGGTGTCACCCACCGCTTCGCCCACGCCCATGTTGATCACCACCTTATCAAGGCGAGGGACCATCATCGGGTTTTTGTAGCCGAACTTTTCAATGAGCCCAGGCACCACTTTTTCGCGATAATTCTTCGCAAACCGTGGCTCATAGCCTTCCGGAAGCCCGTCTGAGCGCGCTTCGGGGGCGTCCATCACATCAGCCATCGATCACCTCCCCGGAGCGCTTTGCAACGCGAACCTTGTTGCCGTCACGCACCTCGAAGCGAACGCGGGTCGGCTTGCCGTCCTCAGGGTCGGCAATGGCGATGTTCGACAGGTCGATGGGCGCGGCCTTGGCGATGATGCCGCCTTCCTGCTGAGCGCTCTGGCGCTGGTGGCGCTGCACGGTGTGAACGCCCGCAACGATGGCGCGCCCCTCTTTGGGGATGACACGCAGCACCTCACCGGTCTTGCCTTTGTCACGGCCGGTGAGGACGACCACGTTGTCGCCCTTCTTGATCTTCGCGGCCATTACAAGACCTCCGGCGCGAGCGAGACGATCTTCATGTGGTTCGACTGACGCAGCTCGCGGGGCACAGGGCCAAAAATGCGCGTACCGATGGGTTCCTTGTTGTTGTTCACAAGGACTGCAGCGTTGCCGTCAAAGCGGATGACCGACCCGTCGGCCCGCTTAATGTCTTTTGCTGTGCGCACCACCACGGCCTTGGCAACGTCGCCCTTTTTGACGCGACCGCGGGGCGCAGCTTCCTTCACCGACACCACGATGATGTCGCCGACGGACGCATATTTGCGCTTCGACCCGCCCAAGACCTTGATGCACTGGACCCGGCGTGCGCCGGAATTGTCGGCGACGGCGAGGTTAGTTTGCATCTGTATCATTTCATCTTCTTTCGCTCTTTCGCCGATCTCTACTCACCGGCACTACTGGCATTGACCGGAAAAACGTTCCTCGGCCAAACGGCTCTGATCCATAAACTCCTGAGCCTTCTCGACCGCCTCCCCTTCACACAACTCAAAAACGCGTTCCGCATGAGGCCGCGCTTTACTGAGCTCCACCAAGCCTCCGCACGGGTTGTCGCGGTGAACAATCTCCGCGAAACCGTTGCCCACGTGGCGCATCATCTCTGCGCGCTCTACCAAACACCTCATCTCTTTCTCGATGGGTGTCTCGCTGGCCACAGCGCCCGCAACGCAACAAGTGACCGCGCCCGCCAGCGCTACTAGGAACGTCCGAGCGCGGAGATCGGACAAAACCATCACCGCGCGTCGTCGGCCTACTCGTGCGCGTGCGCCGGATCGGCGGCCGCTTGCGCCTCCGCGTCAGAGCTCTCCAGAACGCCAGCGGGCGTCAGCTTGCCCACCACCGTCCACGACTTGTTCTTCGAAATCGGCGCGCACTCTTCGATGCGAACCCGATCACCCACTTCGTAGCGATTGCCTTCGTCGTGGGCGTGGTACTTCTTCGTGCGCCGCACCGTCTTTTTGAACAAAGGGTGCGAAAAGCGCCGCTCCACCAGCACCGTGATGGTCTTGTCCATCTTGTTGGAGGTCACGAGACCTTCAAGGTTACGCTTGGGCATTCTTCGTCTCTTCTTCTTTCGCGGCTGCCACTTTGCCCGCCTCTTCGGCGCGCCGGGCGCCGAGCACTGTTTTTACCCGCGCAATATCGCGGCGCACGGCCCGAAACCGCGCCGTGTTCTCCAGCTGCCCGGTGGCCTGCTGGAAGCGCAGGTTGAACTGCTCTTTCTTCAGATCGCGCAATTGGTCCACAAGCTCGTCGGACGTTTTTGCGCGGACGTCTTCGCCCTTCATGGCCTACTCCGCGATGCGCTGAACGAAGCGCGTCTTCACTGGGAGTTTCGCACTGGCAAGGCGCATCGCCTCCCGCGCGATTTCCTCCGAAACCCCATCGATCTCGAACATGATCCGGCCCGGATGCACCCGTGCCGCCCAAAACTCCACCGAACCCTTGCCCTTACCCATGCGCACTTCGGTGGGCTTTTTCGTCACCGGCACGTCGGGAAAGATGCGGATCCACACCCGGCCCTGGCGCTTCATGTGACGCGTCATGGCCCGGCGGGCGGCCTCAATCTGGCGCGCAGTGATGCGCTCCGGCTCAATGGCCTTGAGCCCATAGGCACCGAAGTTGAGGTCCGTCCCCCCCTTCGCCACGCCATGGATGCGGCCCTTGTGTTGTTTGCGGAATTTCGTCCGCTTCGGCTGCAACATGACCTAAACCCCTCAGCCCCGATCGCCCCGATCGTCCGAACGACGGCGGCCAGACGACCCCTGATTGGCCGCCTCAAGCGCCCGCTTCTCGGACGCCATCGGATCGTGCTCCAGGATCTCGCCCTTAAAAATCCAAACCTTGACGCCGCAGGTGCCGTAGGCCGTTGTTGCCGTGGCGGTGCCGTAGTCGATGTCGGCGCGCAGGGTGTGGAGCGGCACGCGGCCTTCCCGGTACCATTCCGTCCGCGCGATTTCCGCGCCACCGAGCCGGCCACCGCAGTTGATGCGGATGCCGCCGGCGCCCATGCGCATGGCCGTTTGCACGGCCCGCTTCATGGCGCGGCGGAAGGCGATGCGGCGTTCCAGCTGCTGCGCGATCGAGGCCGCGACGAGCGTTGCATCCACCTCAGGCTTGCGCACCTCAACAATGTTGATGTGCACCTCTGAGTTGGTCATGTCGGCCACCTTCTTACGAAGGCGGTCGATGTCGGCGCCCTTTTTGCCGATGACCACACCGGGACGGGCCGAGTGAATCGTCACGCGGCACGTCTTGTGCGGCCGCTCGATCACAATTTTCGACACCGCAGCCTGCTTCAGCTCCTTCATGAGCATTTTGCGGATCGCGATATCCTCGTGGAGGAGCTTGCCGTACTCGCCCCCTTCGGCGTACCAGCGCGAATCCCAGGTGCGGTTGATGCCGAGGCGCAGGCCGACCGGCGATACTTTCTGGCCCATCAGACGGCCTCCTCAAGTTCGCGCACGACAATGGTGAGATGCGAGAACGCCTTTGTCACCGAGCCCACACGGCCCCGGCCCCGCGGGCGAAAGCGGCGCAGCATCATGGCCTTACCCACGTGCGCTTCCTTCACCACCAACGCGTCCACATCGAGATCGTGGTTGTTTTCAGCGTTGGCAATGGCGCTCTCGAGCGTCTTCTTCACTTCGCGCGCAATACGCTTTTGGGAAAATTCCAGTTCCGCCAGCGCCGTCTCCACGGACTTCCCACGGATCGTCGCCGCCACGAGGTTGAGCTTTTGCGGGCTCACCTTGATCATGCGGTTGACGGCTTTGGCCTCGTTGTCGGGAAGGACGCGGGGATGCTTGGGCTTGCCCATTACTTCCGCCTCGCCTTCTTATCGGCGCCGTGCCCGTAGTAGGTGCGCGTGGGCGCGAACTCACCGAACTTGTGGCCGACCATGTCCTCGGAGACCGAAACGGGGATGTGCTTGTGGCCGTTATAGACACCGAACGTCAGCCCCACGAAGTGCGGCAGGATCGTCGAACGGCGTGACCAGATCTTGATCACCTCGTTACGGCTGCTCTCACGGGCCTTTTCGGCTTTCTTCAGAAGGTATCCGTCCACAAACGGACCTTTCCAAACAGAGCGGGTCATTTACTTCTTCCGTGCGTGACGCGAGCGGACGATGTACTTGTCCGTCGACTTGTTGGAACGGGTGCGCTTGCCCTTGGTCGGCTGGCCCCAGGGGGTCACCGGGTGACGGCCGCCGGAGGATTTACCCTCGCCACCACCGTGGGGGTGGTCGAAGGGGTTCATGGCGACGCCGCGGGTCTGGGGCCGGATACCGAGCCAGCGATTGCGACCGGCTTTACCCATGTTGGTGTTCGAGTTGTCGGGGTTCGAAACCGCCCCCACCGTCGCCATGCACGCGGATGGCACACGCCGCTGCTCGCCAGACTGAAGGCGCAGCACCGCATAGCCGCCGTCGCGACCCACCAGCTGGGCGTAGGTGCCCGCCGAGCGCGCGATCTGACCGCCCTTCATGGGTTTCATCTCCACATTGTGGATGATGGTGCCCACCGGCATTGAGGAGAGCGGCATGGCATTGCCCGGCTTCACGTCCACACGCTCGCCAGAGATCACCGTGTCGCCGGCAGCAACCCGCTGGGGCGCGAGGATATAGGAAAGCTCGCCGTCCTCGTACTTGATGAGGGCGATGAAGGCTGACCGGTTCGGATCGTATTCCAGCCGCTCCACCTTCGCCGCAACGCCGAATTTGCGTCGCTTAAAATCCACCATGCGATAGGTGCGCTTATGACCGCCGCCCCGATGGCGTGAGGTTTTGCGGCCCTTGTTGTTGCGCCCGCCGGATTTGCTCAGCCCCTCCGTGAGCGATTTTACGGGCTTGCCCTTATGGAGCCCGTCGCGCCGGACGATGACCAGCTGGCGTTGGCCTGGGGAGGTCGGGTTGAACTTTTTCAGTGCCATGACCTTAGAGCCCCGTCGTCACGTCGATGTTTTGGCCGTCCTGCAACGTGACCACCGCGTGCTTCACGTCCGATGTGCGCCCGGGCTTGCCCCGGAAACGCTTGGTCTTGCCCTTGCGCACGTGGGTGTTCACGGCGTCGACCTTCACCGAGAAAAGAGCTTCCACCGCTGCCTTGATCTGCGGCTTGGTGGCAGAGCGCGCCACGCGGAAAACCACCTGGCTGTTGGCCGACGCTTCCGTCGACTTTTCGGTGATCACCGGCGACAGGATGACGTCGTAATGGGAAAGGGTGATGGCCATCAGTTCGCCTCCTGCGAGCCCGCATCGGCTTCAGTGGGCGCAGCGCCGTCGTTTCCGCCGGCATCGGGCGCGTCACCCACGCCGGGCACCGAGGCCACCGGCGGATTGTCGAGCCCGTGGAGGCGATCCAGAAGTCCCGCCAGAGCGGCCCGGGTCAGCACCAGCTTGTTGCGGCGCATGATGTCGTAGACGTTGATCCCGGCGAGGGGCAGCACGTCCACCATCGGGATGTTTTTCGCAGCGCGCGCAAAATTCACATCCACCGCGCCATCGATGATGAGCGCATTGGAAAGGCCCAGCGCATCAAACCGCTCGCGCAGCGCCTTGGTTTTCGGTGCGTCCACCGCAGCGCTGTCGAGGACGATGAGATCCTCATCGCGGACCTTAGCCGACAGAGCGTGTTTTAAGCCCAGGGCACGGACCTTCTTGGGAAGGGCGTGGGCATGGCTGCGCACGCGCGGTCCATGGGGCTTGGCACCACCGCGAAATTGGGTCGCCTTCTTGTCCGAGTGGCGGGCGCGGCCCGTCCCCTTCTGGCGAAACATCTTTTTGCCGGTGGCGTTGATCTCGCCCCGCGGCTTGGTCTTGTGGGTTCCGGCCTGACGCTTGGCGAGCTGCCAACGCACAACCCGATGCAAGATATCCGCGCGCGGCTCCAGGCCGAACGCCGCTTCAGGAAGCGCAACGGTGCCCGCGTCCTCGCCGGCGAGGGTTTTGACGGTGATGTCCATCAGGCCTCACCCTTCTTGTCGTCTTCCGCCGCAGCTTCGCCGGGCTGAGCCGCCTCGGTGGGCGCATCTGTGTTCTCAGCGGGAGCGGCATTTTCCACCGCAGCATCATCGGCACTCGCCGCAGCCTCGGCAGCAACGGGGGTTTCTTCGGCCGCTTCCGGCTCCGTCTCGGGCATGCGGAAGGCACCGGGTGTTGGAACGCCATCGGGGAGCGCTCTCTTCACCGCGTCCTTGATGAGGATCCAGGAGTTTTTCGCGCCGGGCACCGCGCCCTTCACCATCACCAGACCCCGGGCAGGATCAACGCTCGCCACGGTGAGGTTTTGGGTGGTGACCCGCTCCGACCCCATATGGCCGGCCATCTTCTTGCCTTTAAAGACTTTGCCCGGCTCTTGGCATTGACCCGTGGAGCCGTGGCTGCGGTGGGAGATGGAAACGCCGTGGGAGGCCCGCAGACCCCCAAAATTGTGCCGCTTCATGGCACCGGCAAACCCTTTGCCGATGGACGTGCCGGTGACGTCCACATGCTGACCCGGCACGAAGTGGTCGGCGGTGATTTCCGCGCCCACATCGATGAGCCCGTCGTTCGACACCCGGAATTCGGCAAGGGCCCGTTTGGGCTCCACATTGGCTTTGGCAAAGTGCCCACGCATGGCGCGGGAGGTGTTTTTCGCCTTTGCCTGCCCGGCGCCCAGCTGCAGCGCCATATACCCGTCGCGCTCATCATTGCGCTGGGCGACCACTTGCAGATGATCCAGTTTTAAGACGGTGACGGGCACGTGCTCGCCGGCATCAGTATAGATGCGGGTCATGCCCAATTTTTTGGCGATGATGCCTGTGCGCATGTCGCCGGCCCCTAGAGCTTGATTTCAACGTCGACGCCGGCCGCAAGGTCTAGCTTCATCAGCGCGTCAACGGTTTGGGGGGTGGGGTCCACAATATCCAGAAGCCGCTTGTGGGTGCGGATTTCGAACTGCTCGCGGCTCTTCTTGTCGATGTGGGGCGAACGGTTCACGGTATAGCGCTCGATGCGCGTGGGGAGCGGGACGGGCCCGCGCACTTGGGCGCCGGTTCGTCGCGCGGTTTGCACGATCTCGCGCGTGCTGGAGTCCAGCACGCGGTGATCGAACGCTTTGAGGCGTATGCGAATATTTTGGTTCATGACGCTTCTTCGTTGTGACCCGCAGCCGCCGCAAAAACCAATTGCAACGGACAAACACGCCTGTGCGGCCCATCCATTTGGCTGGCCGACAAGGCGCACGAGAACTCTTGTCTGATGGCTTCGTTATCCGAAGCGTTGGGGTACCTAAGCGAAAACCGCCCGGATTGCTAGCCCCTAGCCCCGGAAAATGACGAAAAGATAAGGGCCTCACGCGGGGCCTAAGATCTGATTTTCGCCGACCTGCCACACAACCGCGCGGCTTCAGCGTCCCTGCGGCTTCATACCGTAATTTCGCCCCAGAACCTTGGCACCCTCGCACCCGTCGGTCTTCGCCTTGCCCCCGCCGGTATCGCCTCCCAGCCGGCCGCCTCCACTTGGGTGATCGCCATGTCGGTCAAGCGCCTTGATTTTGAGCCTGCCATGGACCCGGTGCCCCCGCATAAGCACCCGCCCTGGCCTCCGATCGACTACGGATATGCCATCAACGTTTCGACCGGGAATCACACCTGGCGAACCATCGCTGATGCCATCGGCATGGATGTGCGGACCCTCATCTACTTCAACTTCAAAACCACGAACCCTAGGGAAATCAACTTCTTCCTCTTCAACCACCTGGGCTGCTGGCGTTCTCGCGATCGCAAGAATTTTGACTTTGAGGACGCCTTCAACGGCACAATCTATGTGCCAAAGAACCGGGCGTTGGACGATCTCGATGCGCTGCGGGAAGAAATGGCGGACATCCTGTTGCGCACGCAGTCGGGATTCCCCGCTCTCGTCTGGCTGGAACGGGGGCTTTCGGTCGCACCGCACGATATCAGCCAGGTTGGTCAAAAACTGAGGCAACGGAAGATCGTGGTGCTGCGCGCGAGCGCGTTTTTGAACGCCAACAGCGCTGAGGCGATGTACAAGCGCACGAGCACATTTACCGACCGGCGGCTGCGTGCTGAATTAACACTTCTGGGCGCAGAGGCGGTGATTTTCGTCAAGGACTCGTTTCGGGCGGCGAACCTTCGCGATCAGTACATGTTCGTGCACGAGTGCACCCATGCGATTTCCCACGTTAAGTACACCGCGATTTTAGAAATCGAAGACGAAATCCTGTGCCGGTGCGCCAGCGAACTCTGGCTGATGATCCGCGCGGGGGCGGCCTACGACAAGCTGTCGATCCCGGAGTTCCTGAGACCAGAGCCGCAGAAGGCACTCGCCAAGCAGCTTTTGGACAGTTCTGCGAAACCGAAGGTTATTGACCTGTTCGACCGGGAGATCGATGGGCGCAACGTGGTCACAGATCTCAAGGCTGCGCTTAAGGCGCTCTACCGATCGGCCCATGATCCGGATGGGCCACTGCGCGATCCGCGAACACGGCACGTCATCCTGGCGCAAATTGCCCTGCTCACCAAAATCGCGGGCTAGGGAGCGTTTCAGCACCTTAGAGTAAAACCGGGGCTTGAACCGCGCGCACTCCCCACTCGCGCCGAACGACAACGCCAACACCAAAGCCCGCAATGGCCGCATGGAGTTCGCAGCGACCAACCAGGTCAAGAGCCGCACCGGGTGCGCCACCCTTGTCGCGGCGCCCGCCCCGCGGCGTTGACGAAAAAAGCCGGCGAGCTGAACTCGCCGGCTTTTCCATTTCTTGGCGGGGCTGTCGCCCTATTCGACGATGGTGGCCACCACGCCGGCACCCACCGTACGGCCGCCTTCGCGAATGGCGAAGCGTAGCTGCTCCTCCATGGCGATGGGCTGAATAAGCTCCACGTTAATTTCCACGTTGTCCCCCGGCATCACCATTTCGGTGCCTTCCGGAAGGGTCACGACGCCGGTGACGTCGGTGGTGCGGAAATAGAACTGCGGGCGGTAGTTGGTGAAGAACGGCGTGTGCCGCCCACCTTCTTCCTTGGTAAGGATATAGGCCGATGCCTTGAACTTGGTGTGCGGCGTTACCGAGCCGGGCTTGCACAGCACCTGGCCGCGCTCCACGCCCTCGCGATCCACACCGCGCAGCAGCGCACCGATGTTGTCGCCCGCCTGACCCTGATCGAGTAGCTTGCGGAACATTTCAACGCCCGTGACTGTGGTTTTCTTGGTGTCACGGATGCCGACGATTTCCACTTCCTCGCCCAC
>JBCCYN010000144.1:0-11905 GCA_039189655.1 Pseudomonadota bacterium
CTTGGTTCGGTGTCGCGGCAGCTGGAGGCGAGCCTTGAAGGCGTCACTGGTGGATCGCTAATCGAGGGCACCGAAGAACTACCCGTGCGGGTTCGTTATGGGGACGACTTGCGCGGTGACCTCACCGCCATCGGTGACCTTCCCATCGTAACGCCCGGAGGCGCAGCGGTGTCGGCACAAGGCGGTTTTCCTGGCGTACCGCTCTCTGCCCTCGCCGCGGTTTCCATCGCCCCCAGCGAGAGCATCATCACCCGGCGCAACGGAGAGCGGGCGAACACGATCCAAGCGTTCATCCTGCGCGATGTACTGCCCGAGGAAGCGCTGCAGGACGTACTCGCCACCCTGGAGGCTGAGGGTTTTGCGCTCCCAAGGGGTTACCGCATGGAGTTGGGCGGTGACAGCGATGCCCGGTCGAGCACGCTTAACTCGCTGCTTGCCTCCCTTGGCCTCATCGTGACGCTGACCATCGCGGTGATCGTCATGACCTTCAACTCGTTCCGTCTTTCGCTGGTGGCGATGGTGGTCTGCGGACTTTCAGCGGGGCTCAGTATGCTTGCGCTCGCCATCTTCAACTACCCGTTCGGCATCAACGCGGTCATCGGCGTGATTGGCTCCATCGGTGTGTCCATCAACGCCGCCATCATCATCCTCACAGGGCTGAAGGCGGATGCGGAAGCCCGCGCCGGAGATCGGGACGCCATGGTGGATGTCATCATGGGTTCGAGCCGGCATATCGTCTCCACCACGGTGACCACCTTCGGCGGTTTCCTGCCATTGATCTTGGCGGGGGGAGGCTTTTGGCCGCCGTTCGCCATGTCGGTGGCGGGAGGCGTTCTCCTATCGACGGTGATCTCGTTTTACTTCACGCCGCCCATGTTTGCGCTCATCTACGCAAAGCGGGCGCGGGTTGCGCAACTTCCGGCGCCAGCGAAACTGACGAAGCTCCGCACCACCAATCTGCACTACGGAGATACTCTTGTGGAAGCGGCGGAATAATCATCGCCCGACCTCAAAAACCACAGCCTGCAAAGGGGCTTACGAGCTGGCGGTGGACTTCTCGAACCATTCTTCGAGGGGCATCACATCCGGCGGCACCCCATTCGCCTGGGGCCAGGAATCGACGGCGTAGGTTTTCTCGCCATTGCGGATCACGGCGGTGGCATGGGGATAGCGACCGTCCAGGAAGAAACCCCGCGCCACCGGGCTCGCCACTTCGTGAAAGCGCAACAGCCGATTCTCCTGCGCAATCAGGAGATAGCTCGTCGTGTTGGTGGCTTCATCGATGCAATCCATCTGACCACGCTTGCGGGCATTCTCCATGTCGAGCCCGCCCACATCGCCCGCCGATCCGGCGGTTTTCGCCACCCGCTTCTCTGCCCAGGAAATCATTTTTTGAATGAGAGCCCGTTCCGCCGCTGGGGAACTGGGCCGCCCGATAATGCGCCGCATAGTTGCGATGTCGCCCGGGCTAAAGGCGTAAACGGATTTATAGTGGCAGCCGAAGCCGTGGCAGACAAAGGCTCGGTTGTCTCCGTTGGGCAAAACCCCGTCCTGGGTCGAATACCACTGCGCCGGCGCCAGAGCGCTTTGCGCCGCGCAACCCACTAGGGCAAACGCGAGAAACGGCGCGGTCCAGCGCATGACACCTCCTTAGGGACATCGAGCAAGACAAAATTAACCAATGCGGCAAGCCTTCTCGATCCCAGGCGCGCAAAACCCTGTGGACGGAAGGCTTAATCAACGCAGATGTGATTATCCGATCCGCTTTTTCGAGGTCGCGTCGAACATATGGATGCGTGCCATATCGAACTGGAGCGAGACTTGGTCTCCGATGGCAACGTGTCGGTGCGCGTCGATCTGCGCCGTAACGCCCTTTTCGCCGACAGCCCCGAGGGCGAGGGTGTGGGGGCCGAGGGGCTCGACCGTCTCCACGGTCATCGTGGCGCTCGACCAGCGTTCGTCCGCCGGGGCCGCACCGGCGACGAGCGTACGCTCATCGGTGAGATTTTCGGGCCTGATGCCGAGGATCAGCGTCTCCCCATCGGCACCGAGATGATTGGCCTGCTCCGGTAGCGGCGTGAGGGTTTCGCCTGTTTCAAGCCTAAGCCGTGCGTCGCCGTTCTGGCGATCGACGGTGACCGGCAAGAGGTTCATGCTCGGCGCGCCGATAAAGGTGGCCACAAATGTGTTCGCCGGACGATCGTAAAGGGTGATGGGGTCAGCGGCCTGCTCGATGCGCCCGTCGTGCATCACCACCACACGGTCGGCGAGGGTCATGGCCTCCACCTGATCGTGGGTGACGTAGACGATGGTGGTTTCCAAACGACGGTGGAGGGCTTTGATTTCCGCGCGGGTTTCGATCCTGAGTTTGGCATCGAGATTGGAAAGCGGCTCGTCGAACAGAAAGACTTTTGGGTCGCGCACGATGGCGCGGGCGATGGCGACGCGCTGCCGCTGACCGCCAGAAAGCTGTTTCGGCCGGCGATCCAGATAGGCGTCGAGGCCGAGAATGCGCGCTGCGTTGCCGATGGCGGCGTCGCGCTCACCCTTGGGCACACCGCGCACCTTCATGCCGTAGGCGATGTTATCGGCCACGGACATGTGCGGATAGAGCGCGTAGTTCTGAAACACCATGGCGCAATCGCGCGAGCCCGGTCGAAGGTACGTGACGTCACGCTCACCGATCATCACTTGCCCGGAAGAGACGGTCTCGAGGCCGGCAATCATGCGAAGCGTCGTGGTCTTGCCGCAGCCCGACGGGCCGACGAGGACGACGAACTCCTTATCGGCGATGGCAAGGTTCAGGTTTTCGATGACGTTGAGATTACCGTACGCCTTCGCAATGTTTGTAAGGGTGACTTCAGCCATCAGTGCGTTTGGGTCATGGGGGCTGCCTCAGCCGCGAGCCGATCCGCTCCCTCGCCCATAAACCACGCCTTTCTTCGTAAGCATATCGTGTGGTTCTTTGAGGTTCCTCGCGCGCCCAACCCTGCGCTCGACCCTATCCCAGCGAGCAGATGCAGCGCCTCACTCCCATGGTCATCAAACTCGCGCGCCGCGCCGTCGGCTAGAACGAGACGCCCAGTACAAATGCCCATAAAAGCCTTTTCGCTTGGCTCGGTTGGCGGGCGAGGCGCTGGCCCAATGAACCGCGCCTCGCCCATGCTCAATGGCTTACTTCGCAGGCAAACCCATCGACGAGCGATAGGCGGCGAGTTGCTCATCACGGCCAAACTCGTCGGTGAGCTTGTTCCACTCCTCGGCGACCGTATCGAGCGCTTCCTGCGGGGTCACCTGGCCGGCAAGTGCCTTGGACAGCTCAATCTCCAACACCTCGGTGTAGGAGAAGTAGCCAGGAAGACGCATGTCGAGGGCGACGTTTTCCGCGTCAATGGACCCCTTCTGACCGCCCAGATATTCCTTTGCCTCACGCTCGGAGAAAAGGTCGGACCAGAGCGCGAGGTCGTCCACGTGGGCGTTGCGATAGGGGTTCACGCCCGTCCCGCCGGTGACCGCCGCCTTGGAAGAAACCTCTGGCGAGGTGAGGTACTCAATGAAGTCCCAGGCCGCTTCCTGGTTGTCCGAAGATGCTGGAACCGCTGCTTGCCAACCGCCAAACGCCATGAAGGGCGACAGCACCGTGTTGTCGTAGCTGTCCCACTCGCCCGACTTATAGTTAAAAATCTCCGACGAGCCCGGTAGGATCCCAGAACCGACGCTGCCGGCCACTTGGCTTTGCTTCGGATCAGCGGCGATCACGCCGGTGTCACCCCAGCCGATGGACTGGGCCACCTGGCCGCCAGCTACGGCAGCATTCACTTCGCCGAATGAGAAGTTGAGCGCGTTGGGCGGCGCTAACTTCGAGGCGGCGATGTATTCTTCAAGGCCACGGACCCAACCGGGGTTGTTGATCTGCGCGTCCATAGTGTCGGGGTCGAAGAACATCGAGCCCGGATGGTCGGGGTGGTTGGTATAGGGCGCGGCGTGGCTGAAGAAGAACCAGAATTGCTGGCCACCCCGACGGAAGGCTTCGGCGGTGCCCCAAAGACCATCGTCCGGACGGTTAAAGAATTCAGCAATATCGAGATACTGCTTCCAGTCCGTCGGCGGGGCGAGATCGTAGCCGTATTTTTCCTTGAATGCGGCCTGCTCTTCGGGATCTTCGAAAAGGTCGATCCGGTAGGTGTAGGTGTGAACGTCGCCGTCCATGGTCTGCGACAAAACCTTGTCGTTCCAGACCATTAGCCGCTCGCGGTAGACGGGGAAAATGTCCTGGAATTCCGGGCTTTCCTGCATCGCTGCGGGCATTTCGGAGAGGAACGGCGTGAAGTCGGGCGACCAGGCGGGGGCGAAGGTGATGCCGTCAAAGGTCTTGTCGCCCGAGGCCAGCGACGTCACGATTTTCGGGTAAAGCTCCGACCACGGAAATTCTACGACGTTGACCTTACCGCCGGTTTTCTCTTCCCAGCCCTCGGCGGCCATTTGCAGCGCAGAGGCGATGTAGGGTCCCGTCTGCGTGCCGAAGGTGATTTCAACGCCCTCATTGGGCTTGTCCTGAGCGAGCGCCGGCGCCGTGGCGAGCGCCGCCGCGGCAAGGGTCGCAAGAAGCATTTTTTTCATGCTTTTCCTCCCAGCGGTCATTTCGAGGCACCCGAGAGCAAGCCCGACCGCATGAGCCTGCTCAGGATGATAGCCATGATGATCATGGGCACGATGGAGATGAGGGCCGCTGCCGCCACCGCCCACCATTCGTCGCCGCGCTGCGAATTCTGACCTGCCACGAGAATGGGTAGCGTCTGCCAGTCAGAATTGGTCAAGAAGAGCGCGAACAAGAACTCGTTCCACAGGAACGCCAGCGTGATCATGAACGTGGCAGCAAGACCCGGCGCCGCCATGGGCACCACGATCTGCAAGAAAATCCGCCACTGGGGGACGTTGTCCACCATCGCTGCTTCTTCCACCTCCACCGGGAGGGCTGCGAAGAAGTCGCGCATCAGCCAGATGACGATGGGAAGCGAAAAGGCGACGTAGCAAAACGTCAGCCCCCAAAAGGTGTCGATCAAAGTAAAGCCCGCCCGCCCCACTTCCGTGTACATGAGGAATAGGGCGAAGGCGACGACCACCGGCGGAAACATGCGCTGGGAGACGAACCAGAACACAATGTCGTTGTTGCCCAGGATCGGACCCGGAAGCGGCAGAAGATTGAGGAGTATGGCGACGACGAGGGCGATGGCACCGGCGCCGAAGAGGGCCCCAGCGCGGCTCATGCCAAAGTATTCGAAGCCGATAAGGTATCCACCCAGCGCAATGGCAACGAAGATGACGCCCGCCCAGATGGAGACCCGGTAGGGATAGCGGGCAAGGGCGTAGGCGGCCATGGAGCCGATGACGATGGCAATCACCGAAGCGGTGAGGCTGACCAGCGTGGAGTTGGTGATGGTGCGGTCGAACTGGCCGCGTATCCCGGCAAAAATATCTATCCAGGCCTGGAGCGAGGGCTCGAAATCCACCCAAGGCAGATAGGTTGGGCCGCCGTTGACGGCGGGCGGCGTTTTGAACGCGGTGACGAGCGTCCAGTAAATGGGAAACGCCGTAAGCACGAGCCAGACCACCAACCCGATGAGCACCAGTGCTTTCCAGCCCGGCGACATGGCGTTGATATCCCGTGGTCCGCGCCGTCGTGACAGCGCTTTGGCGGACGCTTCGGGCGCATCCAGCAAGAATTCTTCGGACTGGGCTAGGGCATCATCGCGGCGGGTAACGTCTACCATCACCCTCCCCTACTGCCGCTTCTGGATCTGGGGACGCAGGAGCGACACGTAAAGAATCCCGATGACAGTCACCACGATCAGCATCAGGAACGAAAGTGACGACGTGTAGCCAAGGTTAAACTTCTTAAAGCCCTCCTGGTAGGCGAACAGGGTAAGCGTTTCTGTGGCGATGCCCGGTCCACCGCCAGTCATCACGAAGACAGTATCCATCACCTTGAAACTCTCGATCAGGCGGATGAATACCACCGCCGCCGAGATGGGTAAAAGCATCGGGAAGGTGATGTCCCAAAACTGGCGCCATTTGGATGCGCCCTCAAGATTTGCGGCTTCGTAGATGTCTTCTGGAAGCGTCGCCAGACCGGCCAGCATCAGAAGGATGACGAAAGGCGTCCACATCCAGACCTCCACCGCAATGATGGTGCCGAGCGCCCAGGTGGCGTCGGTGAGGTAGGGAAGGTTGGGAAACCCAAAATAGGTCATCACCTCGTTGAGCGGTCCCATGGTGGGGTTGAACACCATGCGCGCGATAAGGGCGACCGCGACGGGCGCCAAAAGCATCGGCATGAGGAAAATGACGCGGAAAAAGGCCGAGCCGGGCATCTTTGCGTGGAGCGCCAGGGCGATGGCGAACCCGATGATGTACTGGATCGCCACCGATAGGAACGCGATGGTCATGGTGGTGCCCACCACGCTCCAGAACCGTGCCTGGGTCAGAAGATCGGCATAGTTGTCGATGCCGACAAAGCGGGGCGGGCGCGGGGGCACCAGCCGAAAGCTCATGAAGCTGATGGTGAGCGAGTAGATGAGCGGGAACATCACCGTCACAAGCACCACGGCGAGCGCCGGCCAAATGAAGACGTGCTTCATGGGATCGCGGTCGCGCACGGAACCTATGGCGGCAACGGTGCTCACACGCCCTCGGTCAACAGTAACTCGATTTCTTCGCGCATGGGCATGGCCGGGGCGGTCCCGAGGCGTGTGACGGACAGGCTCGCCGTCGCGCATCCAAACCGCACTGCGTCCAGGGGCGATCGGCCCTCGGCAAGGGCCGTCGCAAAGCCGCCATTGAAGGCATCGCCAGCGCCCGTTGTGTCGCGCACCTCGTCCACCGGGTAGGCGCGGATCAGCTCTGACACGGTGCCATCATGGTAAAGCGCCCCGCGTTCGCCCAGCGTCACCACCGCAGTTTTGACCCCGCGCGCGAGGAGTTTGTCCGCGGCAGCCCGCGCGTCGTCCACGGATTCACAGCCGACGCCTGTAATGGCGGCCACCTCTGACTCGTTGGGTGTCGCGTAGTCGCAAAGGCTGAGAAATTCGTCCGTCAACTCCGCAGCAGGCGCAGGGTTGAAGACCGTTGCCACCCCGGCTTGCCGCGCAATGGCGAGGCCCCGCTGCGCTGCCGCGATGGGCTGCTCGAGCTGGGTGATAAACACCTTTGCCCCTTCAATGGCCGATCGCGCACCCTCCACGTCCTCGGGCGACAAGATCCCGGCCGCACCGCTTTCCACGATGATGGCGTTGTCGCGCGTTTCGGTGGAAACGAAGATGAAGGCGGCGCCCGTGGGCCGGTCGGACGTGCGGATGACGGCGGAGGTGTCGATCCTCGCATCGCCCCAGGCTTTGAGCGCGATGTCGCCAAAAGCGTCGTTGCCAAGCCGCGTGAGGAAGGTGGTGGCCGCCCCTGCATTAGCCGCGGCCACTGCCTGGTTCGATCCCTTGCCC
The DNA here is from genome assembly GCA_039189655.1 of Pseudomonadota bacterium. GTDB lineage: Bacteria > Pseudomonadota > Alphaproteobacteria > Rhizobiales > Amorphaceae > Acuticoccus. The sequence goes on from JBCCYN010000144.1 coordinate 7,494, forward strand.
CCCGGCCCCATCCGAAAACCGCTCCCCAGAAGCGTCTCGCCCATGGTCGGCAGGCGGGGAGCCTCAAAGGCAAGATCGGCAACAAAAATGCCGAGGACGACGACGTCGCTCATGGGGTTTTACGCATCGGGCGGCACGACGCCCTTGGTGAGGATGAAGCAGCCATAAAACCGCCGCTCACCGGTGGTGATCACCGCATACGCCTTCTTCGCCTCTTCATAAAAAGCGAAGCGCTCAATGCTCCCCATTTTGCCGAGCTGGGGTTCAAAGCGATCGACGACCGCCTGCACCTCCGCCTGGGCTGCTGGAATTTCGTCGGGGGCGCCCATCACCTCCATGCGCGCCACCGCCTCAACGGGGAGCACCGACATCACCGCTTCCACCGCGCGGGCGGCAGGCACGTTGTCGATGCGGCCGAGGGTTTCGGCCGCGCACTGCATGGCGATGGAGTCGGACGGAAAGTTCGTGTCCGAGATCACCAGCGTATCCCCGTGGCCCATGGCGCGCAGGATGTAGAGCACGTCCGCGTTGAGAAGCGGATCGACACCTTTCAGCATCGCAAAAACACCTTCCCTCCCTGCCCGGTATGATCGGGCCCGTCGTTTTAGATGTTAAACAACATGGCAGCGGGGCGCCGGGCAACCCCGTGGTGAATCATTCGCCGTAGGGGATCCAAACGTTTTTGAGATCGACGGCGTGGCGAAGCAAAAAGCCGTCCACGCCGGGGGCGCAAACATCCATGTCTCGGCCTTCGTCCACCAGCGTTCGCTTTAGGTTGCCCACCGACGCCGCTTCGACCTGTGCCGAAAGCGCGTGGTCGCCGAACGCCCACACCGCGTCCACGTCGTCGTGCTCGGCAAGGGTTTTCGCAAGGGTCTTTGCGGCCCCTGTAACGATGTTGACCACGCCGCCCGGCACATCTGAGGTTTCGAGCACCTGGTAAAAATCCGTGGCGGCGAGGGGGAATGGTTCGCTCGGGACAGCGACGACCCTGTTTCCCATGGCAATCAGCGGCGCCAAGAGGCCGATCAACCCAAGGAGCGGCGCGCGTGGCGGGCAGATCAGACCCACCACACCCTGGGGCTCGGGGATCGCCACCGCGAGCCCGCGAAGGGGCGGGCGGTGTGCGGTGCCCTCCACCTTGTCGGCATAGGCCGCGTAGTGGAAGAGGCGCTCGATGGCCTTCTCCACTTCCGCACGGCCATCCTTGCCGGTCATCTGTTTGAGGCGAGCCGCAAATTCATCGGACCGGACCGCAAGGTTTTCGCCAAGATAGTAGAGCACCTGCCCCCGGTTGTGGGCTGTGGCGTCCGACCAGCCGGCCGCCCCCCGCGCCGCGGCGACAGCGTTGCGAATATCCTTGCGGTTTCCCTCGCCCACTTCGCCCAAAACCATGCCGGCGGGGGAAATGACCGGCCGACTATAGTTGCCGTCGGGTCGTGCTTGCTTGCCGCCGACATAGAGCTTTGCGGTCCTGTCGATGAGGACGGTGGTGGCGCTCTGGGGGTCGGGAACCGTTACCGGCTCGCGCAAAGCACGGTCCCGCCAACCGGCCGGCTGCAGGTAGGCATAGGCCCCCTCGCGGCCACCCTCGCGCCCAAAACCCGACTCGCGTTTTCCGCCAAACCCCACCGCCTCATCGAAAAGGTTGGTGGCGTTGACCCAGACGACACCCGCCGAGACCCTTGCTGCCACGTGGAGCGCAAGGCCGATGTTCTCGCTCCAAACGCTTGCCGCGAGCCCGTATCGGGAGTGGTTGGCGAGCTGGATCGCCTCGTCCGGGGTGCGAAAGGTCATCGCCACCGCCACCGGCCCAAAAATCTCCTCCGTCGCCACCCGCGACGTGGGGTGGGCGTCCGTAATTAGCGTCGGCGGGTAGTAGCAGCCGGCCGGCACGTCGACGGGCTGATGCACCGTCGCCCCTTCGGCAGCACCCTCGGCAACCAGGCCTTCGATGCGCGCCTTTTGGACAGGGTCCGCCAGGGCGCCCATATCAACGGCCTTGTCGAGGGGGTCGCCGATACGCAGGAGGCTCATGCGGCGCAGGAGTTTTTCATAAAACTCCGCCGAAACACTTTCCTGCACCAGAAGGCGGGAACCGGCGCAGCACACTTCCCCCTGGTTGAACCAGATGGCGTCCACCACCCCTTCCACCGCCCCATCGAGGTCGGCATCCTCGAATATGATGAAAGGCGATTTTCCGCCCAGCTCCAACGTCAGCGCCTTACCGCTGCCAGCGGTGGCCTGGCGAATTTCCCGCCCCACCTCCGTCGAGCCGGTGAACGCGATCTTGTCCACGTCGCTTTCCACCAGCGCACGGCCGGTCTCGCCATTGCCGGTGACGATGTTCAAGACGCCGGACGGAAGGCCTGCCGTCGCCGCCAACTCGGCAAACAAAAGTGCGGTGAGCGACGTATATTCAGCTGGCTTCAAAACGACGGTGTTTCCGAGCGCCAGCGCGGGTGCCACCTTCCAGGCGAGCATCAGGAGCGGAAAATTCCATGGGACGATCTGGCCCACCACGCCCACCGGCTCGAGCCCTTTGAACTCGCTCTCCTGAAGCTGTGCCCAGCCGGCGTGATGATAAAAATGCCGAGCCACCAGGGGGATATCGATGTCCCGCGTCTCGCGAACGGTCTTGCCGTTATCAATGGCCTCAAGCACCGCGAACATGCGGGCATGGCGCTGAACCATCCGCGCCAACGCATAAAGGTGCCGCGCCCGGTCGTGGCCCGGAAGCGCTGCCCAAACTGACTGCGCCTCGCGCGCCGCCGCCACCGCTGCCGCCACATCGTCTGCGGTGCCTTGGGTGAGGCGGGCGATTTCGTTTCCAGTGGCAGGTTCCCGGGCAACGAAGAGTTCGCCGGGGTCCGTGAACGCCCCGTCCACAAAATGGCCAAAGGCCTTTCGCTCAGCAAGCCAACTGCGGACTGCGTCGTCGGCCTCCGGGGCTGGGCCGTAGCTCATGGCATCGAAATGGGCAGCAACGTTCATGGGGCGAAATCCGCGAAATTCAGCCGATGGGGTGGCGCTGGAACGCGCTGTAGCGGCCGGTGACGTGATGTTCTAGCTGGCGCTCGATGTCGGCGAGCAGGCTCGACGCGCCGACCCGGAACATGGAAGGCTCCAGCCATGGCCGGCCCAGCTCCTCGCGCATCATCATCTGGTGGCCGAGCACATCCTTCGCGGCAGAGATTCCGCCGGCGGGCTTATACCCCACCGAAACGCCCGTCAGCCCGTGGTAGGCGCGGATCATGCGCACCATGGTGAGTGTGACCGGAAGCGTTGCATTCACCTTCTCTTTGCCGGTGGACGTCTTGATGAAATCGGCCCCAGCCATCATCGCCACCATGGAAGCCCGAGCCACATTGCGAAGGGTCTTCAATTCGCCCGTGGCCAGGATGGCTTTCACGTGGGCCGGGCCGGCGGCCTGACGAAAATCGCGCACCTCGTCGTAGAGCGCCTGCCAGCGGCCGGCGAGGACATGCTCACGGGTGATGACGATGTCGATCTCCTGGGCACCGTCGGCCACCGAAGCTTCGATCTCCCGCAGTTTTACATCGTGGGGCACGAGACCTGCCGGAAACCCGGTGGAGACCGCCGCCACGGGAATGCCCGAGCCTTCGAGCGCCTCCACCGCGGTCCCCACAAAGCGGTGGTAGACGCAGATGGCGCCGGTGGTGATCTTTCGCTCGCCCATCCCGAGCGCCTCCAGAAGATCGGCGCGCACCGGTCGCTTCGCTTTGGCGCACAGCCGGCGCACCCGCTCGGCCGTATCGTCTCCATTGAGGGTGGTAAGGTCGATGCAGGTGATCGCCTTGAGGAGCCAGGCGGCCTGGGCATCCTTCTTGACCGTGCGGCGACCTAGAAGGGTTCCGGCGCGCCGCTCGGCAGCGGCAAGGTTGACCTTGATGTCGCCGATCCTGCCGAGGTCGAGCGCTATCCCCGGATTTCGCGGGTGCTCGCCGGGTGTGTCCCGCAGGACGACGACCGCGCCGCCGGCACCGTCCCCTTTGCTACCGCTTACCATGGACCGCCCTCCCCCCTCGCCGGAACCTGGCGCGCGCGCTGCGCAAAAGTCAACGAAACCCGCCAGCCAGCGTCCTCGGCGCTACACAACGCCTTGCTTAGCACCTAATTTCGGCCCGGCGCGGGATTCTTGGCGCGCCGCGTTCAACGAAGGGGTTTTGGATGCGCGAGCGACTGCGCCGCATCGAACAAAAGGCACGCCTCGCGGCTGCGACCCTTGAGGAGCGATTGGGAGAGCTTGTCGAGCCCTCATTGAGGGTTGGCGTCACCGGGCTTTCGCGGTCGGGTAAAACTGTGTTCCTGGCCGCCCTCGTCCACAACCTCATCCACGGGGGGCGGCTGCCGCTCTTTTCACCCTACGCCGAGGGCCGCCTCGCCAGCGC
>JBCCYN010000145.1:0-11865 GCA_039189655.1 Pseudomonadota bacterium
GGCTCGTCGGCGACGATGAGATGGGGCCGGTTGAGGAGCGCCGTCGCAATGGCCACCCGCTGGCGCATGCCGCCAGAAAACTGGTGCGGGTAGGCGGAAAGCCGCTCCTCCGGCGAGGGTATGCCCACCGCCGCCAGCGCCTCCGCCGCCCGGGCCCGCGCTGCCCGGCGAGACACGTTTTCGTGGGCCGTCACCGCCTCGATCATCTGGGTGTCCACCCGCAGGACCGGGTTGAGCGTCATCATCGGGTCCTGGAAAATGATCATCAGCTCTTTGCCGCGGATCTTACGCCAATGGTTTTCGGACAAGCCCACCAGTTCGCGGCCATTGAGTTTGATGGAGCCCTCTACGATGCGCCCCGGTGCATCCACCAACCCCATGATGGAAAACCCGGTGACGGATTTGCCGGAGCCCGATTCCCCCACGAGGCCGAGCACCTCGCCCCGGTTCACCGTTAGCGACACGCCGTCCACCGCCGGCACCACCCCCGCTCGGGTGAAAAAGTGGGTTTTAAGCCCCGCCACCTCCAGCACCGGCGTCATTTGGAGAGCCTAGGGTTAAGGACGTCGCGCAGCCGGTCGCCCACGAGGTTGATGGACATGATGGTGATGAGGAGGGCAACGCCGGGGAAAATCGCGATCCAGTAGGAGCCCGACATCATGTACTCAAAGCCGTTGGATATGAGGAGCCCGAGGGAGGGTTCGGTGGGCGGCAATCCGACACCGAGGAAGGAGAGCGTTGCTTCAAGGGCGATGGCGCTCGCCGTTTGCACCGTCACCACGACGATGAGCGGGGCAAGGCAGTTGGGCATGATATGGCGGAAGAGCACCCGCCGGTGGGGAAGGGCGAGGCACCGGGCCGCCTCCACGTATTCCTTAGAACGCTCCACCAACGCAGAGCCCCGCACGGTGCGGGCGTAGTAGGCCCACTGGGCGACCACCAGGGCGATGATGATCTTGTCGAGACCTTTGCCGAGCAGCGCCAGCAAGATGAGCGCGATGAGGACGGCCGGGAAGGAAAGTTGGACGTCCACCACGCGCATGATGAGGGTTTCGGTGCGACCGCCCGCATAGGCCGCGATGAGCCCCACGGTCATCCCCACCATGAGCGCGATCACCGCACTCATGACACCCACCGAAAGGGACACCCGAAGGCCATATAAAATGGCGCTATAAAGGTCCCGCCCGGCGCCATCAGTGCCCAGCCAAAAGGTATAGCCGTCGAAGGCCTCAGAGCCCGGCGGCATGCGCGAATCCATGATGGAGACGGTGGCGAGGTCGTAGGGGTTTTGGGGCGTGATCCAGGGCGCGAAGATGGCCGCAAGGACGATGACCAGGAGCATGAGGAGCGCTCCGACGGCCACCTTGCTCTCGGCAAACTCCGCCACGAAACGGGCGAACGGGGTTTCGACCCTGGCTGAAGCGGGCGTCTTTGCCGGTATCGTTTGGGCGGCGGAGGTGGTCGGTGGGGTGTCGGTGGTGACGTCGGTCATTGGTCAGCCCCTTTCCCCTGCGAGGCGCACCCGCGGGTCGAGGACCGCATAAACAAGGTCAACGACGAGGTTGATCACCACAAACACAAACACGATGAGCATGAGGTAGGCGACGATCACCGGTCGGTCGAGCGTCTGAATGCTCTCGATGAGGAGTTTGCCCATCCCCGGCCAGGCGAAAATGGTTTCCGTCACCACCGAAAACGCGATCAGGGACCCGAACTCCAGCCCCAGCACCGTCACCACCGGGATCAGGATGTTTTTAAGGAGGTGAATGCCCACAATCCGGGTCGGCGAGAGCCCTTTGGCCCGGGCGAACTTGATGTAGTCCATGTGCACCGCCTCACGCACACCGGCGCGGGTGAGGCGGATCACAAGGCTGATTTTTAAAAGCGCGAGGTTGAATGCCGGGAGCGCCAGATGGCGCAGCCCATCAAGGGTGAGGAACGAGACATCGACCCCCAGCACATTCACCGTGTCGCCACGGCCGGTGGAGGGCAGCCACCCAAGCTGCACCGCAAAAATCAGAATGAGCATGATGCCCACCCAGAAGGTGGGGAGCGAAAACCCCACGATAGAGCCGGTCATGATGGACTTTGCTGCCAGCCCGTCGGGTCGCAGGCCCGCATAAAGGCCGAGGGGAATGCCGAGCACGATCGCCAGAACAAGGGCTGAGAACGCCAGTTCGAGGGTGGCCGGCATGCGCGCCAAAATGAGCTGCATTGCCGGCTGGCCGAACACGTAGGAGTTGCCAAGGTCCCCCGAAAGGGCGCCCTTCACGAACAGAAAATAGCGCTCCCAAATGGGCCGATCGAAACCGAACGTCTTGATGACGCGCTCGATTTCCTCCTGGTCGGCATCGGGCGACACGAACATGTAGGTGGGGTCGCCAATGGCCGAAACGCCCACGAAGACGATCAAGCTCATCACGATCACGACGAGTACCGACTGCATCAGCCGTCGGATGATGGTGACCGTCATGGGGCGGGCGCCTCCGTTGGTGGGCGTCGGACGCTGAATTGAGGCGCAATTAGGAAAGTTTCGCAAGAAGCGATGGCGCGATAGAATTTTTTGCGTTCAAAAATGGGAGCGTTGATCGCCGCAGCCGCCTTATGCCGGCCCGATCAGCGGAGGCGCCACACGGTGGTGCGTTTTACGTCGGCGTCTTCCAGTTCGCGCGGCGTAGGCACGGCGTAGGTTTTCAACGGGACCAGCGCGTCCTTGGGCATGAACGTGCGCGAAGGATCGCCCACAAACACATCCGACCCCGCCGAGGCCATGCGCTGCGCCATGGCAAGGGCGCGGTCCGCCAACGGTTGCTCATAAAAGAGGTCGCCAATCAGCAGCACTTCGGCGGCAGGCGCTCCATCCAAGATGTCGGCACAGGAAAGTTCTACCTCCACGCCGTTGGCCGCCGCGTTGAGGCTCGCCGCGGCGACGGCGAAGGGATCGATGTCATTGGCCGCCACCGGGCGCGCGCCAGCCCTTGCGGCTGCAATGGCCGCAATGCCGCCGCCCGCGCCAAGTTCCAGGACCCGCCGGCCAGCGACCACGAAAGGGTTGTCCAGCACGTAGCGGGCGAGCGCTTGACCACCGGCCCAGGCAAACGCCCAAAAGGGCGGCGACAGGCCGTCCTGGCTCAGCTCTTCCTCTGTTTTCTGCCAGAGCGGAAGCGCCTCGTCAGCCAGGTGGAGTTTTAGCTCAGCCACGAGGGACGGTGATTTCAGCGCCGTGTTCGCCCGGATGAACTCTTCGGCCGTCAACCTTTCGTCTTTGCGAGGCTCAAAATCGTTGTCCACTCGTCGTCCGTTACCGGCTGCACCGAAAGGCGTGAGTTTTTCACCAGCACCATTTCGCTCAGCCCCTCGGTGGCTTTGATTTCATCGAGGGACACCGGCCGCTTCAGGGGCCGTACGGCGCGAATGTCGACGCACTCCCAAGTGCCTGATTCATCAGTGGAATCCGGATGAGCGGTTTTGACCACCTCCACAATCCCCACAATCTCCTTGTCGTTGACCGAGTGGTAGAAGAACCCGCGGTCCCCCTTTTTCATGTCACGCATGACGTTGCGGGCCTGATAGTTCCGTACGCCATCCCACTCGGTGCCCTTCTTGCCGTCCGCCACCTGATCGTCCCAGCCCCAGGTGTGGGGCTCCGACTTAAAGAGCCAGTACGCCATCGCGCCTTTTTCCTCGCTAACTGCTGACGGGCAAGGGATTCCCCAAACCGCGGCCGCACGGCAAGTCCTGGGGTGAAATGGTTGGTAGGCGAAGGCTCGACCAATCCATGGGCAATCTCCCACTAACTAGCCGCATTTTTATGCAGATGCCTAACGGGCGGGCGGTGGAGCTGCGCAGCATGGAGGCATCCGCCGCATCCTCGGTTGGCACAGCTCTTGTAATGGAGCGTGCGGTTGACCGCCGCGGGGCCCGTCAGGGCTCGGCGGGGAGACGAAGGGAATGCGCATGAAAATTGTGATGGCGATTATTAAGCCGTTCAAGCTGGACGAGGTTCGCGACGCACTGTCCGAAGCCGGCGTCTCAGGCCTCACGGTCAGTGAGGTCAAAGGGTACGGCCGCCAGAAGGGCCATACCGAAGTCTATCGCGGGACCGAGTACGCGGTGAACTTCCTGCCGAAGCTCAAGATCGAACTGGCGGTGGCCGAACCTGACGTTCAGCGTGTGGTGGATGCCATCCAGCGCAGCGCCCAGACCGGGCAGATCGGCGACGGAAAAATCTTCGTCTACTCGCTCGACCAGGTGGTGCGCGTGCGCACCGGCGAAGTCGACGCGGAAGCCCTTTGACCCCTTTCCTCGGTAGCGGACAACGACATGAAGCTTAAACTTCTAAATATCCTCGCGGCAGCCGGTGTGGCGTTCGCGATGTCGCTGGGCCAGCCGGCCCTAGCGCAGACCGACACCACGACCCCGGCGCCGGCGGCGACCGAGCAGTCGGACACGGGCGGTGCGACCGAGGCGGTCGAGAACGCCGCTGACGAGGCTGGTACTGCGGCCGAAACCGCCGCCGGCGACGCCGCGACGGCCGCCGAAGGTGTCATCTCCGACATTCAGACACGTCTGCAGGCCCTGGAAGCGGGCGCAGCGAGCGATGCTGAAGCGGCGGCAGGTGAAGCCGAAGCGGCTGCGGGCGAGGCGGCGGCGGCCGTCAACCCAGATCCTTACGTGTTCAACACGCTCCTCTTCCTCATTGGCGGCTTCCTGGTCATGTTCATGGCCTGCGGCTTTGCCATGCTCGAGGCAGGCCTGGTGCGCTCCAAGAACGCATCCATGCAGTGCCTGAAGAATATCGGGCTCTACTCCATCGCGGGTCTGATGTTCTGGGTGCTCGGCTACAACCTGATGTACGAGAACGTAGGCGTTGCGGAGAACATCGCTGGGCTTGCGGGCTATCTCGGCACCTTCTCCATGAAGGAAATCCCTGCGCCGTCGGCGGATTCCGGCGACTATGCAGCGGCTTCGGACTGGTTCTTCCAGATGGTGTTCTGCGCCACCACGGCGTCCATCGTCTCCGGAACCATCGCCGAACGCACCCGGCTTTGGCCGTTCTTCATCTTCGTCATCTTCCTCACCGGCATCCTTTACCCGATCACCGGTTCTTGGGAGTGGGGCGGTGGTTGGCTCGACCAAATGGGCTTCTCCGACTTTGCCGGTTCCACGCTTGTGCACTCGGTGGGTGGCTGGGCCGCGCTTGCGGGCGCCATCGTCATCGGCTCGCGGGCGGGCAAGTTCGGCTCGGGCGGCGTCGTGCATCCGATGCCAGGCTCATCGATCCCCCTTGCCACCTTGGGCACGTTCATCCTGTGGCTCGGCTGGTTCGGCTTTAACGGCGGATCGCAACTGGCGCTCGGCACCATCGAAAACGCATCGTCGGTGGCAAAGATCTTCGTCAACACCAACACGGCGGCAGCTGCAGGCGTGGTGGTCACGATCATCCTGACGCAGATCCTCTATAAGAAGGTGGACGTGACGATGGCGCTCAACGGTGCCCTCGCCGGCCTTGTGTCCATCACCGCCGAGCCGCTTACGCCGTCCATGTCCCAGGCGGCGCTCATCGGCGGCATCGGCGGCGTGATCGTCGTTGTGTTCGTGCCGCTCCTCGACAAGATCCGCATCGACGATGTGGTCGGCGCCATTCCGGTGCACCTGGTGGCAGGCATCTGGGGCACGATGATCGTGCCGCTCACCAACACTGATGCCACCTACTACGTGCAGTTCCTCGGCGTGGCGGCCATCGGCGCGGCGGCCTTCGTGGCGAGCCTTGTTGTCTGGCTGGTGCTTGCGGCGGTGACGGGCGTTCGTGCGACGCCGGAGGAAGAGGCATCCGGCCTCGACCAGGCCGAGGTGGGCGTGCTCGCCTACCCCGAATTCGGCTCTTCGCGGATTTAACCGCTTTCCAACCGCCGGCGTAGCCAACGCCGGCGTTCACAATATCGAAAGCTCGGGCTCAGGCCCGGGCTTTTTCTTTGTGGAACGCACTCTCGTATCGCTGCTGCGCTTGGGTCGAACATCCGCTCTCCGTCCTGGGATGGGGCGAGAGCCTTGCGGCGGCCGGTGGCGGACCCTTAAGACTAGCGGCGTTCTAAACTAGCTCGGCGCTGCCGCGCTTGAGTTCGGTGCTTTAGGAGGTGGAGCCCATGGCGGACGAGAACCCGCTCGATGTGGCGGAACGTTGGGCCGCGGAAGGTCGGAAGGTTGCCCTCGCCACCGTGGTGCAAACCTGGGGTTCGGCGCCGCGACCGGTGGGGAGCCATCTCGTGATCGATGGCGAGGGCGCCTTTGAGGGTTCCGTGTCGGGAGGTTGCGTGGAGGGGGCGGTGGTCGCCGAGGCCATAGATATTGCCGCCGGATCGCCCCCAAAACTTTTGGAATTTGGCGTGGCAGACGAGACCGCTTGGGAGGTGGGGCTTTCCTGCGGCGGCACGATCCGCGTCTACGTGGAACCTATCGCGCCCCACGATGATGGGACCGCTGGCCCGACGGCGAGGGGAACGTCGTGAAGCAAAGCGACCTCAAAACCCTCAACGCGGCACGCCGGGCGCGGGAGGCTGTGGCGATGATCGTGCCTTTGACAGGGGCTGCCGGCCGCCTGGTGTCGCAGGGTAGTGCCGACCGTGATCCGCTTTCCGAGGCGCTGAAGGCCCGTTTCGCCTCGGGTAAGTCCGGTGTCGAAACGACACCCGATGGCGACGTTTTCGTGGGGATTCATCGTCCGCCACCGCGCTTGGTGCTCATCGGTGCCGTTCACATAAGCCAGGCTCTTGCGCCGATGGCGATGGCGGCGGGTCTTGATGTGACCGTCGTTGACCCGCGCACCGCCTTCGCGACCCAAGAGCGTTTCGCCGGGATCGAGCTGGTGGCCGAGTGGCCCGATGCGGACCTTCTCGCCCTCGACGGTGAGACGGCGCTCGCCACCCTCACCCACGACCCCAAAATCGACGACCCTGCCCTCCACGCCGGCCTTCGCTCGCAGTGCTTTTACATCGGCGCCTTGGGGAGCCGTAAAACCCACTCACGCCGGGTGGAACGCCTCCAGGAGGCGGGGTTTGACGAAGCTTCCATCGGCAGAATCAACGCGCCCATCGGCCTCGACATCGGCGCTGCGTCGCCGCCCGAAATCGCGGTTTCGGTGCTCGCCCAGGTGATCGCTGCCCTGCGCGCGGAACGGCTCAACCCCACCGCCACTCGCTCCCCCGAATCGGCCGCGGCGGCGTGAAATTCGGCACGGTCGCGCTAGACGCCGCTGAGGGGGCCTACCTCGCCCATTCCCAGCGAACGGAAACGGGCGTCATCAGAAAGGGTACGCGGCTCACGGCCGAGCACGTGGATGCCCTTCGTCAATGCGGGGTGACGGAGGTGATTGCCGCCATCCTCGATGGGACCGACGTCCATGAGGACGTTGCGGCGCGCGCTGTGGCCGATGCCGCGGCGGGGGCCGATCTCAGGGTGGAGCGCGCCACCACCGGCCGGGCCAACATTTTTGCAGATCGTGCCGGGCTCACCCTGGTGGATGAGGGCGCTGTCAACCGGCTCAACGCCGTCGATCCCGCCATCACCCTTGCAACGCTCCGCCCCTTTGAGCGCGTCTCGCCCGGACGGATGGTGGCAACGGTCAAAATCATTTCTTTTGCAGCACCTGAGCCGAAGGTGAGCGAAGCAGCCGAACGGGGGAGGGCGGCGCTCTCCATCGCCCCTTGGCGGGTTCGCAGCGTCACCACCGTCTCCACCCGGCTTGCCACACTCAAAGAGAGTGTCATCGACAAGACCTTGGGCATTTTACGCCAACGCCTTGATGCGCCGGGTGCAGCCATCGCGCAGGATTTTCGCGTGCCCCACGATGTCGATGCCCTCGCCGACGCAATCGGCGCCGCATCGGCCGAGGCGATCGTCATATTTGGGGCATCGGCGGTGGTGGATCCCGACGATGTGATCCCCGCCGCCATCGCGCGGGCAGGGGGACGGGTCGAGCATGTGGGGATGCCGGTCGATCCGGGAAATCTTCTGGTCCTCGGCGAAGTCGGCGGGAGGGCGGTGGTGGGTGCACCCGGATGCGCTCGCTCACCCAAGGCCAACGGTTTTGACATTGTGCTCGATAGGGTGCTCGCCGGCCTTCCCGTATCCAGCAGCGATATCGTGGCCATGGGCGTTGGCGGTTTGTTGGAAGAGACGGCCGTGCGACCCCAGCCTCGCCGAGGCGGTCCGGCCCGAACAGCCCCGAAGCAGCCTGCGGCCATCATCCTTGCGGCCGGTCGTTCCGCCCGGATGGGCGCACGCAACAAACTCACCGAAGACGTTGGCGGTGTTGCCATGGTGCGCCGGGTGGCTGACGCGGCGCTCGCCTCGAAGGCGGGTTTCGTGGTGGTGGTGACGGGCCACGAAGCCGCCGAAGTCCGCCACGCGTTGGAAGGGCTTTCGGTGAAATTCGTCCACAACGCCGCCTATGCGGACGGGCTCTCCACATCCCTGCGTGCGGGATTGGACGCTCTGCCCCAGGAAACCGATGCTGCCCTCGTGCTCCTGGGTGACATGCCCCTTGTGAGCGCGGAAGACTGCGATGGGGTATTGGCCGGGCTCAGCCGGGAGGGCGCTCTCATCGCCATCGCCACCGACGATGGCGGGCGTGGCAATCCCGTGGCGTGGTCTTCCCGGCTCTTTCCGGAACTGCGGGCCACCGAGGGGGACGCCGGCGGGCGCGCCCTGATGTCGCGCTATGCGGACAACATCGTCAGCGTGGAGATCGGCGCGGGCGCCAGCACCGATGCTGATACGCCCACCGCGCTTGCCGAAATACGCAAGGCTTGGCGCGATTAGCAGCCGTACCCGATTGCTGAGCAATAGGCTGAATAAACCATAAATCGCGATATAGCGTAAAATAATCGTTAAGGTATTGCCCTGCCCCCGCCTTGCAGGATATTTCAAGTACGACCTTAACGTGAAATTAACCCTATGACGCAACTTATAGAACATTACCGTGCGGGCACTCCGCGGCGTGTGTCGGATGCGATACCGGGTTGGGGTGGCGCCGATTTGCCGCCGCCATTGGCGGTTTTCCTCGGCGCGCAGGAGAACGCGGCAGCGCCCTGCGCGCGCGACAAGGTCGACCCCGGCAGTCTGGCGGCATCCCTGTCTGAAGCGGTTGCCGAAGAAATTTGCCCCCGGCGGTCGGCGCCGGCTCGGCCCCAATGCGCCGCTGCTCCCAAACAAAAGTCCGATCCGGACGAAACCCGCCGCGCCCGGTGCGGCCGGGTGCTCGACGGCTCGACCGCCATCGTCATCCGGCGAGACTTCGAACAAAGCCCCCCCAAAGCCTGCGCCAAAGACCGGCCCGAAGCATCCGCGCGCGACCGGTCGCCGGCCGATGCACTGGATGGACAGACTCTCAGCGATCGCCTTGCGGGGACGGCGAAGGGAAGGCGCACCCGGGCGGATCAGGCCTCGGCGCAAGGGCAGGGCGAGGGCTTCTCCCGTCCCCTCGCGAGCCGGCTTGCCACGGCGCGCACCGTTGCCAATTCCATGCGCGGCATCGCCACAAAGGTCATTCGCAAGGCCCTCACGGGGCCCCAGGCGTGCGTTCTTTTTGGTCTACGCAGTGTGCGCGGCGACGGCGCGCGGCCGGGCGATCCGGGATTGACCGATGCATTGTCGAAGGCCACCGGAGATGAGTGCCTTGCGGCCGCCTTCCACATGGCGAACGCCACGTCGGCGGCAGAGATGGTCGCTGGCGCCCATGCCCAAGCCGCGCCGCGTCCACCGTTCAGCGACAACAAGTATTATGGCGCCATTGCGCGCTGGCTTGGCTGCAGTTTCGATGATGGCGTGGCGCTCCCGGCCGTACTGCGCCAGGCGACCATCACCAGCGCGCGCTTCACCGTCGGCGGCGCGATCCTCAACTACCGCGCGGGTGGCTCCGGCCACGTGGCCATTGCCCCGGCGGCGGGCTGGCTTCCAGGGCTTGCGGCGCTGTTTTGCCGGAAGCCGGAGGTGCGGCCGAATGTGAGCATCGTCCCGCTGAACGCCATTGCCGCCGCCGTCGCTGGCGATGGGGCAAAGCTCATCCGCGGGCGCATCGAACCCCTCCACACGGTGCCCGAGGTCGACGTGGCCGATCGGGTCATCAGCCGCTGGCAGGCGGCAAGTTTTGCGGCAAGCCTCGTTGCCCTTTCCCTTTTGGTGGTGCTTGCGCCGATGGCGACCATCGCCGTTTCCGCGGCCGCCATCACCGGCGTCCTTCTCGCGTACTCTGCTGCGCGCGCTCTTGCCCTTGCTCGGCATTCGTCCCAACCACTCCCCCGCACGCCGCTCAGCGACGAGGACCTTCCCATCTACACGGTCCTCATTCCCCTCTACAAAGAGAAGGGCAGCGTGCGCGACCTCGTGCTGTCCCTGCAGCAGATCGACTACCCACGCCAAAAGCTCGACATCCAGTTCCTGGTGGAGGAGAGCGATGACGAAACCCGCGCCGCCTTGGTGGAGGCGAGCCGCGATCTTTGCTGCCGCATCTGCATCGTGCCCGAAGGTCTGCCGCGCACGAAGCCCAGGGCGCTGAACGCCGGCTTTCGCCAGGCCCGCGGATCTCTCGTCGCCATCTTCGATGCGGAGGATCGGCCAGATCCGGGGCAGCTTCGTCTGGCGGCCGAAACCTTTGCCGCAGCCCCCAAGGACGTTGCGGCGCTACAAGCTCGGCTCTCCATCGACCATGTCCAGGACAACTGGCTCACGACGATGTTTGCCGTGGAGTACGCCTGCCAGTTCGACCGCCTCCTACCGATGATTGCCGGGCGCGACCGTATGTTTTTGCTCGGTGGAACGTCCAACCATTTTCGGGCCAATGCCCTTTTCGAGGTGGGCGGCTGGGACCCCTACAACGTCACCGAAGATGCCGATCTGGCGATCCGGCTCCGGCGCCGCGGCTACAAGCTCTCGGTGATCGATTCGGACACTTTTGAGGAAGCACCGCTCACGGTGGATGCGTGGCTCAAGCAGCGGTCCCGTTGGTTCAAGGGCTATATGCAGACGTGGCTCGTCCACAATCGCAGGCCGCTCACGTTCCTGCGCGAGGCGGGCTGGGCCGATGGCGGCCTCACGCACCTTTTCATCATTGGCGCCATCACCGCAGCGCTAGCCCACAACGCCATGCTCATCTTCGTGGCCCTGGCCCTTAGCGGCGCATTTCCCATGTTCGGCGGTCAATCGCTGTGGCTCATCGGGCCGCAGGTGGCTGCAGCGTTCCTGAGCTACGGCGTAAATTTTGCCCTCGGTGCCGCCAGTGTGCGCGGTCGCGCCGGTCGTGCGGTAAGTCCTTGGGCAGTCCTATGGTTTCCCATCTACTGGGTGCTCATGGGGTTTGCGGCGGTGATTGCCGTCTACGATCTGGTGCGCCGTCCCCACCATTGGCGAAAGACCACCCACGGCGTTGCGGTGCGTCCTTGGAGCCGCCTCAGGGAGGTGTAGGCGAGGCATTTCTCAATGCGCTGGCCTTTTGCCCGATCAGTCACGCGTGGCGTTGGCGGTGGCAGAGACAACGCCGCCGACGAGGTTCTGCGCCGCCAAAAATTCCGCCGGGACCTCATCGCGAACCCGCGGCTCCGATGGCTGGCGCAGGGCCTCCACCAAGGCGCGCCGACGCTGCGCCGCCTCCTTGAGGCTTATCCAGGCAAAGCGGAGTTCGGCGCCCGGGCGGGCCTGGGTCAACCGGGGAAGGTCCGCGCTCGCCACCACCGCGATCTTGGGATAGCCCCCCGTGGGCGCTCGGTCGGCGCACAGGACAATGGGTTGCCCGTTTCCCGGCACCTGGATGGCGCCCTCCACAATGCCGTCCGAGATGATGTCGTGGGTCTTTGCCTTCAGGGGCGTCCC
>JBCCYN010000146.1:0-11825 GCA_039189655.1 Pseudomonadota bacterium
AGGTAAAGCGATAGCGCAAGGGTGAACGCTTGTGTGAGGATCGAAAGATAAACACCCGTCACCCGGCTGCGGAAGGCAAGCCAGCCGAATACGAGCGCAAGCAGTCCGGGCACCAGAACCACCAGCGCCAGTTGCAGCCAGAATGAGTGGGCGAATGCCCATATGATCGGGATTTCCGAGCCGCCAACTACGCCGAATATTTGCGAACCGATGGCCTCGCGGATTTCTTGGGCTGTGGGCGGAAGTGGAGCGTTTGCTGCGGCTTCCACCACAATTGCCTCGGTGCGCGCGTACATGATCCACATCCCGATCATGTATCCGCCAAGGCCGAAGAACGCCATGTGACCAAGACTGAGAATACCGCAATAACCCCACACAAGATCCATCGCCACAGCAACGAGGCAGAGGCAGAGTGTCTTGCCCAGGGTCTTTACAAGGCTCGTGGATATGGTACCGCCCGCCGCCTCGCTCATGAAGCCAACACTCATTGTGAATGCAGCGAGGAGCAAGAGCACAATGAATACTTGGGGCTGAGCAATTACCGCCCGGCGGCGTGGGATGGCTGGGGTTTGGGCGCGCATCTCAAGCCTCGGCCGCTCGTCCACGCAAAGCAACAATACCGCGCGGACGGAACTGGATGAAGATGATGATGAAGAGGATCATGTAGGTCTGCGCAGCGAGGGTATTGGAGGGATTGAGCCACTCGATCCCCTTTTGCAGGAACCCCACAAGCGTTGCGCCGGCGAGCGTGCCCCAGATGTTGCCGACGCCGCCCACCACGACCGTCATGAACGACTGAACAATATAGCTCGACCCCAGGTCGGATGTGACCTTCGCGAAGAGGCCGATGGCAACCCCCGCAATCCCGGCGATCCCCGAGCCTAGGCCGAAGGTGAGCATGTTGACCCGTTCACGGTTGATGCCCATGGCAGCGGCCATCTGCGGGTTTTGGCGAACAGCACGCACCTCAAGCCCAAGCCGTGTCCGGTTGAGCGTAAAAAGGAGTGCCACGAAGAAAATCACCCCCAGCACGAAAATCGCGATGCGAATGGTGCTGATGGCCAAGACGTCGTTGATGACAAGGGCGCCGTCGAGCCATTCGGGCGCCGTAAGCGGCCGCGCCTGGGTGCCAAAAATATTCTTTGCGAGCTGCTGAAGAGCGATGGACACCCCGAAGGTAGCAAGCAGTGTTTCGAGCGGCCGGTGGTAGAGCCAGCGGATCACTAAACGTTCCAGCAGCACACCGGCCGCGAACGTCACCATGAACGCAAGAGGCAACGCCAAAACCAGAGAAAGCGTGTAGTCGGGCACGAAGAGCTGAACCACATAGCCAGTATAGGCGCCCATCATGATGAATTCGCCATGGGCCATGTTGATGACACCCATGACGCCAAAAGTGATGGCAAGCCCGATGGCCGCAAGAAAGTAGATCGACGCAAGGGAAAGGGCATCAAGCGTAAGGTCAAGCGCTTCATTCGTGGCAACGGAGCTGTTTATCGCCGCGACCGTCGCAAGGGCCGCCTCGGTCACTTCCGGTGGTTCGTCATAGACATCCAGGAACGAGAAGGTAGCCACCCGCTCGGCGCGATCGGCTTCGGTCAAAGTGGGTTCGGCAAGACCACTTTCCACCAACTTTCCATAGGCGACGTTGCGCGCTTCTTCGGTGTTGAGCGAGGCAACGGGCACACCGGCGACCGCGCCATCCTCAATGTGGGCAATCAGGGTTTCGTCCCTGACGCTGCGACCGAGCACGTCGGGCGCAAGGTCGTTGGCATTTAAGAACGCGTAGGCCTCGTCAACGCTGATGTCGTCGCCGGGTATGAGTTCGCGCGCAATATTGAGGTCGTCGGGGATCGCCTCCAGCGCCACTCGCTCAGTGGAAAGAAGCGGATTGAGTGCAGCGCGCGCCTCGATGGAAAGGTCGCCCGCCAAGGACCGAATGGCGGCGATGCGGGGCTCACCTTCTTCAAAGCGCACGGACAAAAGGCGTTCGCGCCGCTCCATCGTCGCTTTGAGTTCCGGCACCTCTTCGCCTTCAATGGCTTTCCTGAGGGCCGGCAACTGATCCGGTTTCGGGTCACGCGCGATGGCTTCAAGGCTTGCAAGACGCACGGCGGGGTCTGGGTTAAGGAGCTGAAACTCCACCAGGGCAGCAGCGATGAGCTTACGGATCCCCGCATTGGGTTTGATGTCGTCGATTTCGGATTTTTCGGCCGAGCCGATGGGTTCCCCAGAGGCCACATGGCGCAGCTCAAAGGTGCCGTCGTCCTTTGGTTCAGTGAGAAAAAAACGACCGTCCGCTTCGCGCCGCCAGAGTTCTTTGTCGCGCCATCGTTCCATCACCACGGCTGCTTCAGGAAGGCCCGAGCTTTGGAGGGCATCGATGGCCGGCTGGATGGTGCGGCGGGACGACTTTTCGATGATGTCGGTATGCTGCAGCAACACCTCTTCAATGGGCGTCGGTGCAGGCTGAGCATTGGCTCTTGAATGAGGGAAAGCGGACACAAGAAAAACAACGAACGCGAGCAGCGCCGGCGCAAGTATCAGACTAGATTTAAGAAAATTCACGGCGCGCTTTGCTTCGTCCCAAACATTTTCATTCTCGCTTCCTAACGCGAAAGAGGCCGCGCAGGGTTGCAATACCCGGCGCGGCTTCCGCAGTGAATGGAGAGGGGTACGTCGCCCCTCCAAATCGGAACTAGTAGTTCGACTTAATCTGTACGCAGGTTTCGGTTTCCGTGTTGAACATGCCGCAACCCAGCTCTTTCCAATCCGACTTCAGGACCGATGACTCCGGCAGGTAGTCGGTCCACGCATCGCCAGGCACTTCCTTGGTCTGGGAGATGATGTCGAACTGGCCATCCTCTTGAATCTCGCCAATGAGGACAGGCTTGGCAAGATGGTGGTTCGGCAGCATTACTGCAGTACCGCCGGTGAGGTTCGGGAATTCTTGGCCGTACATAGCTTCGCGAACTGCATCCACATCTTTACTGCCAGCAGCTTCCACCGCATTCGCCCACATGTTGAAGCCAATATAGTGAGCTTCCATGGGATCGTTGGTGACCCGCTCGTCACCCATCCGTTCCTTCCACTTGGTAACGAAGTCGGCGTTGACGTCGGTGTCGGCGGACTGGAAATAGTTCCACGCGGCGAGATGACCGACGAGGTTTGAAGTATCGAGGCCAGAAAGCTCTTCTTCACCGACCGAGAAGGCGATCACAGGGATGTCGTCGGCTGAGATGTCGGATGCCGCCAACTCTTTGTAGAAGCCGATGTTCGCATCGCCGTTGATGGTGGAGATAACGCCCACCTGCTTGCCGTCTTCGCCCAGCGCCACCACATCGGCAACGATGGACGCCCAGTCGGAATGGCCGAACGGCGTGTAGTTCACAAAGATATCGCTCTCGGCAATACCTTTGTCCTTGAGATATTGTTCAAGGATACGGTTGGTGGTGCGGGGATAGACATAGTCAGTGCCGAGAAGCGCGAACTTTTCTACGCCGAGTTCGTCGAGGAAGTAATCGACTGCGGGAACTGCTTGCTGGTTCGGCGCGGCGCCCGTGTAGAAGACATTCTTGGAACTCTCTTCGCCCTCGTACTGGACCGGATAAAACAGGAGGCCGTTCAGCTCTTCGATCACCGGGAGCACGGATTTGCGTGAAACGCTCGTCCAGTTGCCGAAAATCACGTCCACATCGTGAACGCTCAGGAGTTCGCGGGCTTTTTCCGCAAACAACGGCCAGTCGGACGCAGGATCCACCACCACGGCCTCAAGCTCGCAACCCAAAAGGCCGCCCTTGGCGTTTTGCTCGTCCACGAGCATGAGGACGGTGTCCTTCAATGTCGTTTCGGATATCGCCATCGTGCCCGAGAGCGAGTGCAAGACGCCCACCTTGATGGGGCAATCCGCCTGCGCATGGGCGCTGGTGGCAAAAGTTGCAGCCGCAAGGGCCGACAGGATGGCTAGACGCATATTAGAGACACCTCCGTTCATGTTGGCAAAATTGTGTGCAAGAGGCTTGCCAAGTAGGGGTGCGCCTAGGGACGCGGCGCCATCAGGCGAGGCAAGTTGCCCGCCACCGAACGCCTGTGTCGCCTATGAAAAGCTTGGACCAGCGTCAGGAAAACAGCCTAGCTTTCCTCGCCAAGGCTTCGAGTAAGAGCAGCCCATCGGCGCGCTTTTGATCACATGGCGAGAAAGGTGGCAGAGCGCTAAGTCTGGCACCATCGCGCAGCCAACAGCGCCGTTGCGATCACAGCACGGCCATAGTCTGCGGCCTCGACCCACTCATTGGCTTGCCCGTTCATGGTGAGATTGCCGCAACGGGGCCCGAAGCCGACGGTGGCGATGCCTCGCTGGACGATCGGATGGCGAATGTCGCTGGCGGTGTGGAGCGCGTTGACCCGTGACCTCGCCCCCAAATTGCCCAGCACATCCAAGGTCAGCCGGTGGAGCGGGTCGTCAGGAGAGGTCTGCGCCGCACTGACCGCCGACACCCATGTAATGGTTGCGGCGCCATTTGTGCCGAGCCGGGCCCCCGCCGCCGAACCATCGACGGCGGCCTCTAGCTCACCCATGGCGTCTTCAATCCGCTCGCCCGGAACAAGGCTCATGGCGCCGCCGATCAGAAGCGAGGACGGCAATCGGCTGAGAGCACCACCAACGCCAAATTCGCACCGAGAAATCATCAAATTTGTGGATCGGCCGATAGCGCTCTCCAGACGGGGGTGATTGAGGCGAGCTGCCCGTTCGCGGTCAAGCGCCTTCAGGGTATCAAGAACTGGCCGCGCTTCATCCATCGCGTTGACCGCCGTGTGTGCGAAGGCGGTGTGGGCGGGCTCGGTGGTGTCCGGGGGCTGTCCTTCCACGCGAACGGTGAATTCGAGCTGCCCGGGCGTAAATGCCTTGATCTCGTCCAATCCTGCACCGGACTCCGCGGGATGACAGTAGACGACGCCATCCGCCGAAACGCCCGCGGCGAGGGCGGCCGCCATCCCCCGCCGGTGCCGTTTGCTCGGAGCGCTCACCAGGATGAGCTCACCCCGCGGGCAAACCTCTGCCCGTTTCAGCAGCGCCACCGCCCGCACCATGGTCGCTATGCCGCAAAGATCGTCCGCAACGCCCCAGCCAAAGAGTTTTCCGTCCGCCTCGCTGAGCACCAGCGGATCGGTGCACCACCTGGGATCGGGGGCGAATGGTTCCACGTCAGGATGGGCAAAGAGGACAAGGCTGCGGCCCATGGGCCCGTCCTGTGCGCCAGCTTGCTGCCTGCCGATAACGCATTGCTCAGGTCCGGCGGCGACCACCTGCGCTGCGGCAAACTCACCCACCATCGGCACGCTAGCCGGCTCGTAGGTGAGCCGCTCCACGCCAAGGCCCGCATCTGTCAGCGCGGCCGCAACCACGTCATCGACGGCCTCACGACTTTCAACCGCGGCCACCAGATCTGACAGAAGTGCAAAATCGCCTGCGAGGTCGACGTGCGCCGCAAGACGGTCGCTCAAGTCACTCATGACAGGGCAACCATGGCCCAAAGACGCCGATGCGGTGATTCCGCAGTGGCTCCTCTGACCGGTTAGGTGCCGACCTGGGCCGCGGGCAGCGTCGCGCTTTCGCCACCTCAGCCAAAGCGAGTCACCGTATAAGGGGCGATATCCATACTGGGCGTCCGGCCGGCAATAAGTTCAGCGGTGAGGCGAGCCACTGCCGGTGCGAGCGTATAGCCGTTCGACGTTACGCAATTGAAGAAGCCCGGCGCCCCCGGCACCTCGCCAACGATGGGCGCACCGTCGATGTTCACGTTCATCCCCGCCCACGTGCGCAGAATGTGAAGACCGGAAAGCTGCGGCAACACCTCCAGCGCCGCCCATATGTTTCCCTCAACACTTTCACGAACGGTACGATTGAGGTTCAGCGCTTCGTCGTAACGCCCTGGCCATGCGCCGCCTATGACGAGCCCGCCGGAAGCAAGCTGTTTGAGGCTGAGATGGCGGTCGGCGTGGGCGATGAGCTGATCCACCAGGGTTGGCGCCCGCTCTGTGACGATCATCTGCAGTGGCGCGCTGTGCACGGGAATGTCGATGTTCGCCAACGCAGCAATGGGCCTTGCCCAAGGGCCACCCGCGTTGATGACACGGCCGCAGGCGATCTCGCCCCGGTTTGTCTCCACCGACCAGCCATTTCCCGTTCGCTCAAGGGCCGTGACGTCGGCGCTTTGAACGAGGCGGGCGCCCTCGGCGAGGGCCTTCGCCATCACGCTATAGGTGGCGGTGAGCGGATTGATTTTTCCCTCGGCGGCCACGTACTCAGCACCAATCAGCGACGGGTTGAGCGCAGGCGCAAGGCGCAGAAGATCGTCGCGACCGATGATTTGCGCATCGATGCCATGGCGGCGCTCCAGCTTCGCCTTGGCATCCAAAAAGGCCATTCCCCCCTCGCTCGACGCCACCATCAACCCACCGGTCGTGCGGATCTCAAAATCGCGGCCGCAAAGTTCGGCCAGCTCCTGCCAAAGACCGACCGCCCAAGGGCCGAGGGGAAGCGTCGCCGCCGCCGGCCCACCGCCCGCCTCCGCCTTGTGGCCAAAGTCGAACGAGAGGAGTTGCACGTGAAGGCTGCCGGCGTTGGAACCGGAAGCCTGCAAGTTCACATCATCGCGCTCGACAACGACAACATCGTGCCCGGCATCGGAAAGCTCGTAGGCGAGGCACGCGCCGACCACGCCCCCGCCGATGACCACCGTGTCGGCCGTCAGCGTCCCAAACGGTTCGGCCGGAAGGGGCCGCGCGAGGTTCGGCGTGCCAGCCCGCTGGTGCCCGCCCCATTCGGGCTTTTCCCTCGCGAGGGCCGCCGCCGGAAACGGTTTTAGGGGAGAGCGGGGTGCAAATCGCGGTGCCGCCGGGAGCCCCGTAACCTCCCGAAGGAGGGCCGCCGCCAAAACCGTGCAGACCCGTCCCTGACAGCGCCCCATGGCGAGCCTGGTGCGTCGCTTCAGAACGGCGAGGCTCTGGGCACCCGCATGAATCTCATCGCGGACCTTAGCAAAGGTCAGCCCTTCGCAGCGGCACATTACCGTCTCGCCCGGGGTATCCGCCACGCGTACCGGCGGCGCGGCAAAAATGCGCCACAGCGCGTCTTGGAAGCGCCGCGAACGGGTGAGAGCACGCGATGCTTTGCCCACCGCTTTCGGCTTAAAGCCGAGCCCTTCAGCGGCCTTCGCACCCGCAATGGCGCCACTTGCCATCGCCACCGCCGCACCGGCCACTTTGGCACCGTCGCCCACCGCGAAGACACCAGGAACGCTGGTGCGGAAATCCCCATCCACCGCAACGCTCAAGCTCCCCAGGTGCCGTCGGTCAGCCACCTGGCGGCAGCCGAGCGTCGCGGCCAGTTCGCATCCCGAGATGAACCCGTATCCAAGGCAAAGAGCGTCGGCCTCGACGGTGAAGGCTTTTCCCGTTGACGTTCCGTCGGCGTCAACTTCCCGCAGCTCAACAGCCCGAAGGCGATCGCCACCTTCCGCGCGGGCAGCCACGTGGGACCAAAATACAGGTACCGCATTCCTGCGCAGCCGAGCGAGATAGCCCAGCCCCTGCGCGAGCAGTTTTGGCGACGCGAGCCCCGCAGCCAAGCCGTCGCGCCAGCAAGACAACCCCGGAGCCGGCGCGATCTCGGCGAGCGCGACGACATCAACGCCGTGCCGGGATAAGTCGACGGCGAGCTGCAGATTGAGAGGCCCGTTCCCCGCAATTACCACCCGCCTTCCGGGGGCCACCTGGTAGGCGCGCGAAAGGGTTTGCGCCGCACCGGTGGTCATCACTCCGGGCAGTGTCCAGCCCGGAATCGGGGCAGCGCGCTCATGGGCACCCGTTGCCAAGATTAGCGCGCGGGCTCGGATCCGCCGGGCCTTACCGTTGATCACAACGAGCACGTCATCGGACGCTTCCGCCCCCCACACCATTGCCTCGGGAACGAACTCGACCCCTTCGCGACGCGCCGCGTGCCACAGACTGATCCCCTTGCGGAACTGGGCGTCGGGCGGCATTTCCATGGTGTGAGAGGCGGCAACGGGCTTGAAATACTGGCCCCCGGGATCGGGCCGCTCATCAAGGACAAGAACCTGCGCCCCGGAGCGCCGAGCTGCGATGGCTGCCGACAAACCAGCCGGTCCTGCACCGATCACCAGCACATCAGTCCCGATTTCGGCGATATCCTCCGACGGCCGATGCGCCAGCGGTGCCAGCGGATCGGTCGGCTTGCCGGTGGGCTCATCAGAGCGCACCACCTCACCGCCATGGACCTTGGCAAGGCAGGCCCGCTGGCCGATCCGCCCATCGATCGTGACCGCGCAATCGTAGCAGCTTCCCATGCCGCACCACTGGCCACGCCAACTGACGGGCCGCGAGCCGCCAACCGCCCGCCGCAGCGCAGGCCGCCCCGATGCCGCCATGGCGGCAGCAACGGTTTCCCCCGCGATGGCATCCACAGGCTCACCGTCGAAGGTGAACCGAACAGTCGCTCCCCGCACACTCAGCCCGCGACGGCCAATGCGCATCAAAGCACCCTGGTCGGCACAGGACCGGCACAAGCCCTAGCGCTGCGCGCTCCATTCGCTAGGATCGGGAATTGTTGCATGAGAGACCCCATGAAGCGCTTCCGAGGCACCTACACAGTTCTCATTACACCATTCACCGATTATGGCGCACAGGTGGATGCCGCGGCGCTGTCGCGCATCGTCGACTGGCAGATCGCCGAAGGGATCCACGGCCTTATCCCGCTGGGTAGCACCGGAGAATTCCTGTCGCTCTCGCGCGAAGAACGCCAGGAGGTGATCGACGTTTGCGTAAAGACTGCGCGCGGCCGGGTCCCGGTGCTCATCGGAACCGGCGCAGAGGCCACGTTCGATGTCGTCGAACTTTCGCGGGAGGCCGAGAGCCTGGGCGCAGATGGGGTGATGATTATCCCGCCGTTTTACTCAACGCCCACCGAAGACGAACTCTTTGCCCACTATAAAACCATCGCCGAAGCCATCTCCCTTCCGATCATGATCTACAACAATCCCGCCACCGCCAATGTGGATTTGGTGCCTGAGACGGTTGCAAGGCTCGCGCAGATAGACGCGATCACCTCCATCAAGGAATCGACCCTGGAGGTGACCCGGGTCCGCGACATTCTGGAGCTGGCAGGTGACAAGATCGACGTCTTTGCGGGTATCTTGGGCTACGAATCCTTTTGGCTCGGCGCCTGCGGCTGGGTGGCGGTGTGCTCAAACCTTATCCCACGCCGTTCGGCCGATCTCTTCACGCTTGCCGTCGACCGGGCGGATCGCGACAAAGCCCATGGCCTTTATCGAGAGATGCTGCCCCTCGTGCGCTGGGTCGGCGGACACCGATATGTGGCGGCCACAAAGGCCGGCTTCGCCGCCATGGGGCTACCGGTGGGGCCGCCGCGACCGCCGCGACTTCCGCTCCCGGCTGACGAAGGCCGAGCACTTGGTGAGGATCTTGCACGCCTCGGCCTCATCGGCACGTTGGCACCCGAAAGCGTCTGAGATGCGCACGGTTTCCGTCCGCTGCGCCGAAATATAAACTGGCGAAGGAGCACCAAAATGAAACGAAGACTAGCCACTGCCGCGATCCTCACAATGATCGCGCTTCCCGCCGCCGCCCAGGACTGCGCGCCTAAAGTCTCGGACGCCGCTTTGATCAAGCCGGGCACGTTGGTGATGTCCACCAATCCGACCTTGCCGCCCATGCAGTTCGTCGATTCCTCTGGCGAGCTGAAGGGAATGCGCATCACCCTCGGCGACGAGGTGGCTAAACGGCTTTGCTTGGAGCCCGAATATGTGCGCATCGAGTTTTCGGCGATGATCCCGGGGCTCCAGGCCGGGCGATGGGACGTCATCAACACCGGGATTTTTTGGACCCCCGAACGAGCCGGGATGATGCAGATGATCCCCTACGAGAGCCAGGCCATCTCCATTTCGGTTCCCGCCGGCAATCCTAACGGCATCTCCAAATCGGAGGATCTCGCCGGGAAAGTGGTCGGCGTGGAGATCGGTGGATTCGAAGAAAGTAAGCTGCGCGAACTTGCCGCTGAGCTTGAAGGCGCCGGGCTGGAAACCATCGACGTGCGCACCTTCGACAACTTCGCCACGGCCTACCAGGCGCTGCGCGCGGGCCAGACCGATGCCACGGTGACGATCGATTCCACCGCAAAGGAGTACGCCGACCGGGGCGAGTTCGACCGAGCAATCTCCGGCCTCTTTGCGACCCCCGTCGCCCTCGCCATGGCCAACGAAGAGCTCGCCTCAGCGGTCGTCGAGGTCATGAACGAGATGATGGAGGACGGATCCTACGCCGCACTCCTTGATGAGTTCGGTATCTTGAAAAACACCGAACCCTTTACTGTCCGCGGGCCTGGCGGCTAGTCCTCCCCCAGTAAATGGGGCCCGCGCGGCTGCCTCAGCAAACTGTTGCCGGGACCCAGGCCGCGCGGGCCCCGCTTCGATGGGCGCCCGACCGCACTTTGAGCGCCGACACATAACCTCCCGGCTAGTCCCTGGCGTGAGGCGGCAGCGCCGAAGCGCAACACACAACTGTGTATTTCTTGGTCTCGGGCATTGCCAGGTTGAATGACGCCATAGCATTGGCGCCCGCTTTAGGGTTTTCTCCATGAATAAGAGCGTCTGGGACTGGGGTGGGTTCACCGATTACCTGGTGAACGAGTTCCTCCTATGGGGTGTTGTCACCACGATCGGTCTAACACTGGCTGCGATGGCCGGCGGGTTGATCCTAGGGGCCCTCCTCGCGCTGATGCGGCTTTCGCCTTTGCGGGCAGTTTCCATTGTCGCTCAGCTTTACATCTGGCTTTTTCGCGGCACCCCCCTCCTGGTGCAGCTCCTCATCATCTACACGGGTCTTCCCCTCGCCATCGGTGTTCGCTTTTCGGTGATTGAAGCCGCGCTCCTAGGGCTTATCCTGAACGAAGCGGCCTATCTTGCTGAGATCATTCGCAGCGGAATTTTGTCTGTACCGTCCGGCCAGACCGATGCTGGCCGCGCCCTCGGTTTCCGCTCCGGACCCATTATGCGTCTTATTGTGCTGCCCCAAGCGGCCCGGATCATTATCCCCCCGCTCGGGAACAGCGTGAACGGTCTCCTGAAGACCACGTCCGTCACTTCGGTGATTTCTATGGAAGAACTCCTTCGGCGCACGCAAATATTGATCCAGGAGAAATTTCTTGTGCTGGAGCTCTTTGCGGTGGCGGCCATATATTATCTTGTCCTCACAACCCTATGGGACCTTGTGCAACGCCGGTTGGAGGCTCGCTATGGCCGTGCGTACGCAAAGACCCCGATGCCCGAAGGGTACTGAAAGGCGCGGTATGCACGCAGGCGGTTTGCGGTCGCCCTTTGCGGAAGGCGGCCCTTTCGCCTGTTGGCCAGCACCGATCTTTACGAGTGTTGCGCAGTGCGACTAAGGCGCAATACTTCGATGCCGCGCTGAACTTCGGGGCAGCTCATGAATAGGCGCCACAGGAGGCCAGACCGGAAATTTTCGATCATCACCACTATGGGTCCCTGGTCGATGGCAAGGTTTCCATCGGCAACCCAACCGGTGGAGGGGGAGAATGCGTCGGCGAAACCAAACTCGCCCCAGAGCTCTTGACGGCGGTCCACGTAAAAGTGACGCAGCGCATCCATGGATTCCTGAGGGGTGAATGGAAATGCAGAGAGTGCTGCGGTGGGTGAGATGACACCCAGATCGTTCGCCGGCTCATGCACCGCGTATCCCGCCGGGCTATCACTCGCCGAAAGGCCCCA
>JBCCYN010000147.1:0-11795 GCA_039189655.1 Pseudomonadota bacterium
CGCTCCTTGCGATGCTCACCTTTGACGGCGTCCTGTCGCTCGCGCCGGAGCACCCGTTCGATGCCGCAATGGTTGACGCCTTTCACGCCCATCAACGCACCGACAAAGGGATGGGTCCGGCTGCGGGACCTGATGCGCCAGCCGTCTTAGCCCGGTCATTTCGCGCCGCTAGCTATCGCGTAGAGGAACGGGATACGCCCTGGCTGCTCAACGGTGAGCGGGATCGAGCGCTCATCACCGAACTACTTGAGGGCTGGGCGGGCGCGGCAACGGAAGTCTTGCCCCAGGAGGAGAGGACCGTCGCTGGCTGGCTCCAAAGCCGCCTTGAGCGCACCGAACGCCTGGTGGTGGGCCACAAGGATCAGCTTTTTCTACCGCGCAGGTGAGGAGCCGCGCGAATAAGCTGATCAAGTAAAGAGCGAGGGTTCTTCCATGCGAAGGGTCAGCAGACAGACCACGGTTTTGAGGTCCGTGAGGACGCCATCCTCGTAGGCGGTCCAGAGGTCGGCAAGTGTCCATTCCTCCACGTCGAGTACCTCGTCGGCATCGGCGCCCGTGTCCCCATCCACTTTATCGGACGGGTCGTAGGTGGCGAGGAAGCAGGACATCTGCTCGGTCACGAGGCCCGGAATGGTGAAAAACCGACCCACCGGGCGCAGATCATGGACATCATAGCCGAGTTCCTCGCGTGCCTCACGCTGGGCGCCAAAGGCCGGGCTCGGATCTTCGGGGTCGAGGACGCCGGCGGCCGCTTCCAGGATGAGTCCGTCCCCGGTCACCAGATGTGCAGGAACGCGCAACTGGCGCACCAGAAGGGCGGTCTTGCGGGCCGGATCGTAGGGCAACACGCAGGCGCCATGCCCGTGATCGTGCACCTCCCGCGAAATATCCACCCGCCGCGGTCCCTTGGTGATGGTCGCGTCGAAAATATCGAGGTTGACGAACCCGGTATGAACTTTGCGGTTGTGGCGAACCTCGTAACGCTGATCCGACAAGGTGCTCTCCCAACGCGCGGCGCAGGCGCTTTTGAGTTTGTAAGGCACGCCTTGCCCGAAGATGGCCCTGGCGCGGTGCTCAATTTCAACGATGCGATGGTCGCCGGTGTGAGAGCGCGAACGCCGCTGCTATAACGACGGTTTGAAACTAGCGCCATGCCTTGGATGCAACCATGCGGCAGTCGAGCGTCATCACTGATCTGCTGAACGCGATCACCGATCCGACCAGCCTGTTCGGGGATCGGCGAAAGCCGAAGAGGCGCAGCCGCGATGTGCTGCTGGCCATGATCGCGGCCGTGCTCGGCGGGCGTGGCGAGGCCTCGTCATCGGAGCGGGCGGCGGAATTTTTGCGGGCCTACCGTGACCTTGACTACGCTGGGCGCACCTTCGTCTTCCGAAAACTCGCGGCCAAGTATGGCCCCGACACAGCCGGGCTAAAACGCGCTGCCAAAGCGTATCTGGAGAGCGCGAACCAAGGGACGGCAAAGGCGCTGCAAAGCGCTGCCGAGCCCCGCCGCGTGGAGGTTTTTCGCCGGCTCAACCAGGTGAAGGGCGGCACCCAGGCGCTCGTAGCCCTGCGCACCGAGCTTCTGGAGCGGCTACCCAATCACCCCGATCTCTGGGTGGTGGACGATGACCTGCGCCGGCTTTTCAATGCCTGGTTCAATCGCGGCTTTTTGGTCTTGCGGGAAATCGACTGGCAAACGTCTGCGGCAATCTTGGCAAAGATCATCCGCTATGAGGCGGTCCACGCCATCAACGGGTGGGATGACTTGCGTCTGCGCATAGATGTGCCCGACCGCCGGCTGTTCGGTTTCTTCCATCCGCGATTGGGCGACGAGCCGCTGATTTTCGTGGAGGTGGCGCTGACCCAGGCGATCCCCAGCGCCATTGGCCCGATCCTCGCGCCGGATCGAGAACCCATTTCGCCCACCGAGGCCACCTGCGCGGTGTTTTATTCCATCAGCAACTGCCAGGACGGGCTGCGCGGCATCTCGTTCGGCTCCTTCCTCATCAAGCAGGTGGCGCGCAACCTGATGAAGGAGCTGCCCAATCTCAAAACCTTCGTCACGCTCTCGCCGGTGCCGGAGTTTGCCCGGTGGCTGAAGGAGGAAGCGTCTCGCGAGGGGAGCGGGCTCGACAAATCGGTAACCACGATCCTCGATATCATCGAGGCAAACCCGGATTGGCTGGACGACGAGGCGACCGCCAAGGCGGCATCGGCGGCGCTCATACCACTCCTTGCCCACTACCTCACCGTTGCGCGGGACGCACGGGGGCGGGTGGTTGACCCGGTGGCGCGGTTTCACCTGGGCAACGGTGCGCGGCTAGAGCGGCTTAATTTTGGAGCCGATCGCTCAGAGCAGGGGCTCTACCGCGCCCACGGCTTTATGGTGAATTACCGCTATATCCTTGAAGAGGTGGAGAAAAACCACGAGGCTTTCCTAGGCGAGGGGCTCGTGGTGGCGGCAAGCCCCATTGCGAAACTTGCCCGACAGGTGAAGCTCACCGAGCGTACGGAACCGGAAGTGTCACCGGCGCTCCCCGCCCCAGACCAACGCGTCACCGAACCCGCGGAGAACTGACCGGCAAGATCGAGGCGGATGGGCCGTCCCTCCAAACGTTCCGTCAGAACAGAACGCCCTGGGCGCCATCGACCTTCTTCGACTTGCGCACCGAACGCGTGGACGATTTTGCCGCGCGGCGGGGCTTGCCGTCGCCGCCCTCCACCACCTTTGCCCGACCGTCTGCGAACTCGATGCTGAGGGCTTCGCCGGCGGCGATGTCGGCGGCCCTGCGCACCGGCTCCTCGTTGGTGCGGCGCACCAGGGCAAATCCTCGCCGCAGCACCGCCTGATGAGATACCGCCGAGAGGAGTTTTGCCGCAGCCTTTAGGCGGATCCCTTCGCCGCTGATGCGAGCCTCCACCGCACGACCGAGCCGTGCCCCTTGGGCAGCCAGTCGTTCCTTGGCGCGCATGACGGGGTAGGTGGCCGTTTGGAACGAGAGGCGGGCGGCGGCGGCGGTAAAACGCTGCCGTGCGACGGCTGCGGAACGCACCAGAGCGCCGGCCAGGCGATCGCCGGCCACATCGAGGCGCTGACGGGGCGCCTGCAAAATGAGCACAGCGGTTGGCAGTGAGCGGGCCAGAAGCCGCAGCCTGTCGCGTCTGCGGTCTTGGGCGGCCGCGACGGCAATATCGAGCCGACGCGCCCGGTCGCCGAGCCGCGCCATACAGTCCGAGCGAACCGGAACTGCCCGCTCCGCCGCACCCGTCGGGGTCGGCGCCCGGTAGTCCGCCGCGTAGTCGACCAGTGTCCAGTCGGTCTCGTGGCCCACGGCGGAAATGATCGGGATGGGCGACGCGGCCACTGCGCGCACAAGTGCTTCGTCGTTGTAGCCCCAGAGGTCTTCCACGCTGCCGCCACCCCTGGCCACGATGATGACGTCGGGTTTCGGGCCGGAATAGTGCGCAAATCCCTCCACAGCCGCCGCCACCTCCGCGCCGGAGGTTTCCCCTTGGACACGCACCGGCCACACCACCACGCGCGTCGGAAAACGGTCCCGAACGCGGTGGAGGATGTCGCGGATCACCGCCCCGGTCGGCGAGGTGACCACGCCAATCACCTGAGGCATGGCGGGCAGCGGCCGCTTTCGCGCTTCGTCGAACAGTCCTTCGGCGGCGAGCTTTTGGCGACGCTCCTCCAGGAGTTTCATGAGGGCGCCGAGCCCAGCTGGCTCCAGCTGCTCCACCACGATCTGGTAGCTCGACTTCTTGGCAAAGGTGGTGAGCCGGCCGGCGGCGATGACCTCAAGCCCCTCTTCCGGCTTGACGGCGAGCTTCGTCCAGGCGCTGCGCCACACCACCGCATCAAGGCTCGCGTCAGCATCCTTCAGCGAGAAATAGCCGTGGCCGGACGAGTGGCGCCCGCGGAAGCTGCCGATCTCGCCGCGCACGCGAACGAACGAGTACCCGTCCTCCACGGTGCGTTTCACCGATCGGGACAGCTCCGAGACGGTATACTCGGGCGCATTGGCACCGGCCGGGCGCTCGTCTTCGCCAGATGGGATTGGCGCATTCATCTGCCTTAGATAATGGGTTTGGCGGTCATGCGGAATAGAATGCCGAGCTCCTTTACCCGAACTCCACGCCTCTATTGCGAGGACGACCTGCCCGGTCCCATCGCGCTTTTGCCAAAACAAGCGCACTACCTGGGAACGGTGATGCGTCTGGGTCCTGGCGACAGGTTCTTTGTCTTCAATGGCCGCGACGGCGAGTTCACCGCAGTCCTGGAAGGGACAGGAAAGCGGCTGCGCGCCAAGGCTGACGGGTCTGACCGGGTGCGGGCGCAGACCGCGCGGCCGAGCCTTACGCTGGCCTTCGCGCCGCTCAAGCAGGCTCGGCTCGACTATATGATGGAAAAGGCTGCCGAAATGGGCGCCGGAAACGTCGTGCCGGTGCTGACCCAGCACGGCCAGGTGCGAAAGCTCAACGCCGAGCGGGTCCGTGCGCACATGATCGAAGCGTGCGAGCAATGCGGAATTCTCTCGGTACCGACAATCAGCGAGCCGATGGCGCTGGCGGACTTTGTGGGCAAGTTGGGGGAAAACACTCTTGTGATGGCCGATGAGGCACTCGCTGGAGAACCCCTCGACACTCTAGCGGCCCTGCGCGCTGCTCCGCCACCGCTCACGGTTCTGATCGGTCCGGAGGGCGGCTTTGCGGATGGGGAGCGCGCGCTTTTGGCGGGCAGGGCGGTTCGTGTCTCCTTGGGGCCACGGGTCTTGCGAGCCGATACAGCAGCCGTTGCGCTCCTGGGCCTCGTGGAGGCGACCCACCCTTCCGTGGCATGACACATTTTATTGCGTCGCGCAGGACGCCCGCCTATGGTCCGCCCGTTTGTTAGCTTAGAGACGCTGAAGACATGGCGCGCGATACCCTGGACGAAACGCCGATCGAGGATCGCGCCGAACTCACCGCCTATCTGACGGCCGGTGAGAAGCCGGCGGAATCCTTTCGCATCGGCACCGAACACGAGAAATTTGCCTTCCACCTCTCCGACCACAGCCCGGTGCCCTACGAAGGCCCTTCCGGGATTGGCGCGGTGCTTTCGGGCATGGGCAAAATCACCGGCTGGGAGCCCATCGAGGAAAAAGGCAACGTCATTGGCCTTGCCGATCCGGCGGGCGGAGGCGCCATCAGTGTGGAGCCCGGCGGGCAGTTCGAGCTATCGGGGGCGCCGCTCGAAAACCTCCATGAAACCTGCCGGGAGGCGAACGGCCACCTGGCGCAGGTGCGGGAACTGGCTGATGCGCTCGGCCTGGGATTCTTGGGCATTGGCATGGCTCCCACCTGGTCGCGCGACCAGATGCCCGTCATGCCCAAACAGCGCTACCAGATCATGACGCGCCACATGCCGAGGGTGGGAACGCGCGGCCTCGACATGATGTACCGCACCGCGACCATCCAGGTGAATTTGGACTTTTCCAGCGAAGCCGACATGGTCAAGAAGATGCGGGTGGGCCTTGCCTTGCAGCCCATCGCCACGGCTCTTTTTGCCAACTCCCCGTTCAAGGACGGAGCGCCCAACGGCGTGCGATCGAACCGTGCGGCCTGTTGGCACGATGTGGATCTGGCGCGCTCTGGCCCGATACCCTTCGTGTTCGAGGACGGGTTTGGCTACGAGCGCTACGTGGAGTGGGTGCTTGATGTGCCCATGTACTTCATCAAGCGCGGCGACAGCTATATCGACGCCACGGCCACCACCTTTCGTCAGTTCATGGACGGGGGCTTTGATGGTCTGCCGGGAGAGCGCGCCACCCGTGGCGATTGGGTGAACCACCTTTCCACCGTCTTTCCCGAGGTGCGGCTCAAACGCTTTTTGGAGATGCGGGGGGCCGACGGCGGGCCTTGGCGGCGCATTTGCGCCCTTCCGGCGCTGTGGGTGGGGCTGCTCTACGACGGCGGCGTTCTTGATCAGGCCGCCGACCTCATCGCCGAATTCTCCGCCGAAGACCGCCACACCCTCTGGCGCGATGTGCCCCGGGACGGCCTCAGTGGCACGCTGGGCGGGCGCCCGGTGCTTGCCATTGCCCGTGATGTGGTGGAGCTCGCTTCGGAAGGGCTGAAGCGGCGCGCCCGGGCGAGCGGTGACGTGGGCGACGAGCGCGGCTTTCTCGCGCCCCTTGAGGACGCCGTGCACTCCGGCCGCAGTCCTGCCGACGAGCTTTTGGATGCCTATCACGGGCCCTGGCACGGCGACATTATGAAGGTTTTCGACGCCAACGCCTTCTGACGCGCGGCAAGGTTGGGCTCGCGACGGCTGCGGGTTGCGCCGAGCTTGGGGCCCTTTATCGGCCTACGGTTGTGTTTTCCGGCCGGGCGCTGGCATATACCAACACGGTATTGACGGCCGGCCGCGGCTGACGGCGAAGCGCCCGGGGGGGCCTTAGGGCGCCGGCGAGCGGAGCGGGCGCCGATGCGCAGCTCCAAGGCCGCCCGATGCTTAATCCCCAAAGTCCCCTTTCACCTGAAGACGTCACCCTCATTCAGGAGACCCGCGTCTTCCGCCCAAAATTCTATCTGGCGCTTTACCCTGAAGTGGCGCAGAGCGGGCTTGATCCATTCGAGCACTATGTGAGCGTGGGCAGCGCCCAGAACCTGCGCCCGCACCCCTTCTTCAATCCGGCCTTTTATCTCAAGAGCTATCCGGATGTGGCGGAAGCGGGCCTCCATCCCCTCGTCCACTACCTCAAATACGGCGGAGCGGAGTGGCGAACGCCCAGCCCCTTGGTGGATCTGCGCCGCTATCACAAGAAGTACCGTTTTTATGTGGCGCTCACCCGCTCCGGTTCGCTGGTGGAGGATTTCGAAACCTCGAAGGACCGCCGCAAAGCTCTGCAACTCTTCGACATTTTTCCCAGGCGAGACGAACCGACCACCTTCAACGACCGAGTAAGGCAGCTCTTTGAGGAAGGGATGCCAAGCGGAGCGCCGCCCAACCCACTAATCGAGTTTGAGAACTTGACCCCGTCGCGAGCCTATAAGGATGGGCTTGAGGCGCTGGAAAACCTCTTCTTTCCCAACGAGGAGCTAGCGCGGATTCAGACCCATTGGCTCTTCGACAATGGTTTTTATGCCGAGCGCCGGGGCCAAACGCCGGTCCATCCCACCATCGACTTTTTGCGCAAAGGCCACCGCAGCAGCATCTGGATCCATCCGCTGCTCGATCCGGACTTTTACA
Organism: Pseudomonadota bacterium; assembly: GCA_039189655.1. Lineage (GTDB taxonomy): Bacteria > Pseudomonadota > Alphaproteobacteria > Rhizobiales > Amorphaceae > Acuticoccus. The sequence continues at coordinate 7,241 of JBCCYN010000147.1, forward strand.
CCTGGAAGAACGGCCTACCCAACAACAGCGTCTACGCGGCTATGCACTACCTCACCCACATCGAGGACGATCCAGATCCCAACTATTTCTTCGATGCAAAGGCCTATCGGGCGGAGTTCGACCACACGCGAACCCGCGGGGAAACGCTCCTCCAACACTATATCCGCTTCGGCTACATGCCCTACTTCGAGCCGAGTCCAAGGTTTGGTCAGCGCTTCTACCTGTCCCGTAATCCGCACCTGCCGCGCGTCAAACACCAAGCACTCGTCCATTTCCTCCACAACGGCAGCCTGGAAGATCAACCGGCGATGCCCCGGCCGGCGCTCTTTGATGAAACGGCGGGCCTTTCGGACGATGAGCTCGCAGCGCTCATCCGCGCGGCAGCATCGCAACGGGAATCCCCCGAGAACGTCGACGTCACTGTCATCATTCCCACCTACCAGAACACCTATGACACCTTGCGGGCCGTGCTGGCGGTGCTGCGGTCCGCAGACAAAGCTTCGCTGAGCGTCCTTCTGGTGGACGACAGCGAGCCCGGTAGCGTCGATGGACCGCGCCTTGCCGAGCGTCTGGAAGGTATCGCCGGTGTGGGGGTGATGGAAAACGAAGCCAACCTCGGCTTTCTCCTTTCCTGCAATCGCGCCGCAGAGTCCTGCCACACGCCGTTTGTCTACTTCCTCAACAACGACACGCTGGTGGTGGATGGTTGGCTTGACGAAGCCCTCGCCACCGCGCGCGAAGACGACACCATTGGCCTGGTGGGCTCTAAGCTCGTCTACCCCAATGGGCTTTTGCAGGAGGCGGGCGGAATTATCTGGTCCGACGGCACTGCGGCGAATTTCGGCCGGCTCGACGACCCGGAAGCGCCCCGCTACTCCTATCGGCGGGACGTGGACTATGTGTCCGGCGCCGCCATCCTCGTGCGCAAAAGTGCATGGGATGCCGTGGGGGGATTTTCAGAAGAGTTCGCACCCGCCTACTACGAAGACACCGACCTTGGCATGAAGCTTCGCCAGGCGGGCCTTCGCGTGGTGTTCCAGCCGACATCGTGCGTTGTGCACGTGGAAGGCGTCACGTCAGGCGTCGATATCACCAAAGGGACGAAGCGCTACCTTCCCATCAACAAAGAAAAGTTCATCGAAAAGTGGAGGGACGCGCTGCCGAACCAGGGCGTCTTCAACGACTTTTCCCGCGCCAACATCGATCGGAACGTCCGCGGCCGGGTTCTGGTGTTCGACGCCGAGGTGCCCCGCCCCGATCACGACAGCGGTTCGGTCACCGCCTTCCACATGTTGCGCATCTTGGTGGCGCTCGGCTTCCATGTGACGGCTTTGCCTCTCAGCGGCGAACGCCTGGGCCGGTATACGCGGCAGCTCCAGCGGATGGGCGTGGAAGTCCTCTATGCGCCCTACGTGGACGACGCGAAAACGTTCGCCGTCGACCATGCTGGCGAGTTCGATTTCGTCATCCTCACCCGCATCACCGCCGGCGGCCAGTTCATTGGCGACCTGCGAAGAAGATACCGCGACCTAAAGATCGTCTTCGACACCGTCGACCTTCATCACCTGCGTGCCCACCGAGAGGCGGAGCTCGCCGGTGATCCTGAGATGGCGAAGGAGGCGAACCGCATCCGGCGAGCCGAGCTCAACGCCATTGCCGCGGCTGATCTCACCATCGTCACATCGGAGCATGAGATCCAATATCTTCGCGACGAAATCGGGCCGTTCCCGCACCTTCATCTGCCCCTGATTTACGAGCCCTACGTGCCGCGCCACGGTTTTGAAGAGCGGCGAGACGTGGCGTTCGTTGGCGGTTTTCGTCACCCGCCCAACGTCGATGCGGTGGCGTTCCTGATGGAAGAGATTTGGCCGCGGGTGCGCGATCGGCTCGCTGGAGCGCGGCTTCACATCATCGGCGCCGATATGCCGAGCAGCGTGCGCGAATATGCCAGCGAGGACGTGGTCGTCGCCGGTTTCGTGGGCGATTTGGAAGCCTACCTGGAAACCATTCGCCTCACCGTTGCCCCGCTGCGCTACGGTGCAGGCGTGAAGGGGAAGGTGGGCAATTCCATGCGCCTTGGCATTCCCGCCGTTGTCACCCCGGTTGCGGCCGAAGGGATGGGCCTCACCGACGGAACCCACACCCTGACTGCCAGCGACCCCCAAGCGTTCGCGGAAGCGATCTGCCGCCTCTACCCGGACAAACCTCTGTGGGAGCGCCTCAGCCAAAACGGCCGCGCCTTCGTGGAGCAAAACTTCGGGATGGATCTGGCTCGCCGGCGGCTGGAAACCATGTGCCGTGCGCTCATGCTGAAACCCCAGTAGGGCAGACCGTCCGGGGCAAGGCCCACGGGAGGCCTTTGTGGCATTGGTCGCAATGATCCATCATTTTTGCGGTTTTCTGTCCCGGTGCGTCTTTCCTTCGTCGATTTCTTGCGTTTCATCGCCGCCAGCGCGGTGCTGTTTCAGCACCTGTTCGAGGTGGTCGCGCCGGCGTTCTTCAAGCCATTTCTTGACCTGGCGCCTGGGGTTTTTGGCGTCGTTCTGTTCTTTCTGATCAGCGGATACATCATCCCATTCAGCGTCCGCAGGGGATTTTCCCTGGGCGATTTTGCGGTGCGGCGCGCATTCCGGATCTTTCCGGCCTACTTGCTGGTCCTCGCCGCGGTGATCGCGCTGGGCGTCCTGGGGGTCGCCCCCTGGCGCGACGCTTTGGAACTGGGCGGCATCCCCGGTCTCGCCGCAAACCTATTCATTGTGCAGGACTATTTCGGCCTTCCCGCATTTCTGGGTGTCTCCTGGACCCTTGCCATCGAGTTTATCTGGTACGCGGCATTCGCCTTCTTGATGATCCTTTTTTGGGGCCGGTACGTGGTGCTCCTGTGCATCCTTGGCTCATTGGGGCTCATGGCTCTCGCCGCGACTTCCCTGGTGGCGGATGTGCGTCTTCCGCTCGGTCGCGCAGGCATGCTCAACGCGGCACTTTTTGGCTACGCGGCCTACATGGCGCACATGGGCCGCGTCACGAACACGCAGTTTCGCGGCGCAGCGGTTTTGTTTCTTGGGGCGCTTGCGATCTCCCAATGGGTTTCGTTCGGCTACTTCGAGCACCCGAACATCACGCTCTTCAATGGCTTGGCGGGGTGGCTGTTGGCGGCGGCGTTGTTCTTGGTCTTTCACCAAGTTCAGCGCCTTCGGGAGGTGAGCCTGTTCTCCAACCCCTTCGTGCTGCGTTTGGGCGAGTCGAGCTATTCGCTCTACCTCACCCACGGGCCGATCATGGTTCTTTGCGCGCTCGTCATGGACCCGCTTCAGCTTCTCGTCGCGGTGCCAGTCATCTCGGTTGCCCTCTCGCTGCTGCTTTATCGGACTGTCGAGCTACCTGGGATTGCAGCGGGAAAGCTGGTCGCCGGCCATTTTCCCCGGCCCAAGCCGACGTCCGCATTCGCCCGAGCACATCGCTAGGGCCATCCTACGCTGAACCTACGGAGTCAGCCGCCGGGCTTGGCAAGAAACCGCCCGGTGCGGGGTTGAGGGGTTAGGGTAATCGTGTCGTAGCCAAAGCGCTTCACGGGCTTGATGCGCGTGTCGGGGTGATGTTTGGCAACGAAAGAACTAACTGCGGTCAGATATCTCTGATGAAAGCTGACATTACACAAGAATAGCTTGTTTGCGACGAACAACAGCGGCACAAACCGCGGCGCATCGGTCAGGTAAAGCTTCGACACACCTTCCTGTACGCCGGGCCAGTTGGGGTTGTAGTAATCGTCCACGAAGATCAGGCCATGGGGGCGCGTCAGCTCCATGGCAATCTTGATATCGTTGATCGTGTGCTCGGGCAGATGGCAACCGTCGACGCTGAACAGGACGAAGCCGCCGGTGCGTTTGCGCAGCCGCGCCACGTCGTCCCCGGTGATCGCCATGGAATCGGTGCGGTAGAGAGCAACCGCGTCTTTGTCGATACCGGCAAGGTTGCGGGCGCGGATGAAGGCTTGCTTGTCGCCGACGCCGGCCCCGTCGAGGTTGAACTCCTGCATGTCGAAGACATCGATGGCAAAATTGTCTTTCTCAGCCCCCGCCGTCTTCACGAGGCCGAAGAAGAACTTACCGTGGAAGACGCCAATTTCCGCCACGGGTCCTGCCGGGCCGGCGGCGCTGACGGCTTCGTAGAGTGGCTCGATGGCCTGCCACAGGAACGGATTGCACCAACCGCCGATCTCTTTGAACGGGCCGTCGAGGTATGCCGCCACATCTTCGCTGCTCATGGCAACGCCCTTGCTGCGGGCCGGCGACGGTTTCGCATCCAAGATGCGTATGCGGCGAGCGCGTCCTGGTCGGCCGGGGTCAAGAGGCTTGTCTCCAGCTTCACCACCGGCCCCTCGGGCATAGGGTCACTCCCAAAATAGCGTTTATAGTGTTTTTCGCCGGCCGCCTCCGCAGCGTCGATGGCGGCGCAGTGAAGTGAGAGTGCAGCGTCTTTGTCGATCAGATCGAAATCCTTCAAATCGTCGTCGAACTTGAGACGGCCCATTTCGAGCGCGCGAATAAGTGGGAAG
>JBCCYN010000148.1:0-11496 GCA_039189655.1 Pseudomonadota bacterium
GAGGGTGCGCTCGAACTGTCCGGTATTTTGCTCATTAATCCGGAAGTAGGTGGACAGCTCCATGGGGCAGCGCACACCCGGCGGGATGTAGACGAACGAACCGTCGGTAAAAACCGCCGAGTTAAGCGTCGCGAAGAAATTGTCGCTCACCGGAACAACGGTGCCGAGATATTTCTTCACAAGTTCGGGATGCTCGCGCACGGCCTCCGAAATGGGGCAGAAAATCACCCCCGCCTTGGCAAGCTCCTCCTTAAAAGTGGTCACCACCGAGACGCTATCGAAAACCGCATCCACCGCCACGCGGCCGTAGGGGTTGGAATCGCCACCGTTGGCGTCCAGCTGCGAGGGCTCGCCCTGCTTGAGCACACCCGCCAAAATCTCGTGTTCTTGCAGAGGGATACCCAGCTTCTCATAGGTGCGCAGAAGCTCCGGATCCACCTCGTCCAAGGACTTTGGCGACTCCTTCATTTTCGGTGCGGCGTAGTAATAGATGTCGTTGTAGTCGATCTGCGGATAGTCGACCGCGGCCCAGGTGGGCTCCTTCATGGTCAACCAGCGCTTATAGGCCTCAAGACGCCATTCCAGCATCCATTCCGGCTCGTTCTTCTTGGCCGAAATGAACGCGATAACTTCTTCGGACAGGCCTTTGGGGGCTTTTTCGGATTCGATGTCTGTGACGAACCCGTACTTATATTTATCCACGTCGATCGCGGCGACGCGATCAATCGTCTCTTGCACTGCAGGCATTTCTTCTCCCTCCGCACGGGTTCAAAGCCCGTAGGTTGGACCTGTTCAAAGTATAGGGTTCGCCTCCATTGGCACAACCACCTTCTTAAGAGCTACCAAAAAACGCGCGAATGCGACATCGGCATCTTTCGGCCCCACGCTAGCACGGACTGCGGCCTGCGCGAGCGCTGTCTCAACGCCCATGGCGGTGAGCACGTGGCTGTCCGAAACCCGGCCCGAAGAGCAGGCTGCCCCCGACGATACCGCCACCCCCGCCAGGTCGAGACCGATGAGCGACAGCTCCGCCGGTACCTTCGCCACGGCAAAGAGGCTGGTGTTGGGAAGGCGCGATGCAGCGCGGCCGAACACGGCACTGTCCTCAAACTCGGCCAGCAGCCTCTCCTCAAAGCCATCGCGCGCTCTGCGGGTCGCGTCCCACGCGCCAGGGTCCGCCGCCGGCCCGTCCAGGGCCGCTCCAAAACCGGCTATGGCAGCGATATTTTCCGTTCCCGCCCGGGCGCCCCGCTCCTGGGCACCTCCTTTGACGAGGGGCGGCACCGTCACACCGGCGCGCCGAATCAGCGCCCCCACCCCCAGCGGCGCCCCAACCTTGTGCCCGGAAATGGTGATGAGATCGGCGGCGAGGGCCTCGTCGGGGATCCGGCCAAAGGCCTGCACTGCATCCGTGTGGACCGTCGCCCCGGCGTCGTGCGCAAGCCGAACGACATCGGCCACCGGCTGCACAACCCCCGTCTCATTGTTGGCGGCCATGACCGAAACGAGGGCCGGCGCACCATCCTTGGCGAGGGCGTCTTCCAGCGCATCAAGCGCCACAACGCCCTCAGCCGTTACGGGCACAACGATGACCTGCGAGGGCGCAAACCGACCGCCCGATAGCACCGCCGGGTGCTCCACCGCAGAAACGATGAGGCGCTCCGCCGCAAAGCCGTTTCGTCCCACCCCGGGGGCGAGCGCCGTGGCATTGGCTTCCGTGCCGCCGCTGGTAAACGTCACCGCGTCGTGGGGTTCGCCGAACCGCTCGGCCAAGCGCCGCCGGACGCGTTCGACCATCGCCCTTGCCGCCCTTCCCTCAGCGTGCACCGAGGACGCATTTCCCACCGTGCTCAGCGCCTCGAACACAGCCTCGCGCGCCCCGTCCCACAACGGCGCGGTCGCATTCCAATCCAAATAGAGGCGATCCGTGGCGATCATCAGCGCAATGCGCTCGTTTTCCTTGATTAAAGGCGATCGGTTGATAAATAACCCCGCCTCACGCAGTTCAATGGGGTTCGTATGCCTGAGGTCATTTTCACGGGACCGGCCGGCCGCCTGGAAGGCCGCATCCAGCCGTCCACCGACCGGCGGGCGCCGCTTGCGATTGTGCTCCACCCGCACCCGCATTTCGGCGGGACGATGAACAATCAAATCATCTACAACCTCTTTTACATGTTCAAGGAGCGCAATTTTACGGTTTTGCGCTTCAATTTCCGCGGCGTAGGACGCAGCCAGGGCGAGTTCGACCATGGCGCCGGCGAGCTGGCCGATGCCGCCTCCGCCCTCGACTGGATGCAATCAGTCCACCCGGACGCTCGGGGCTGCTGGATTGCCGGCTTTTCCTTCGGAGCGTGGATCGGCATGCAGCTCTTAATGCGCCGGCCCGAGGTGGAGGGCTTCATGTCCATCGCGCCCCCGGCGAACTTGCATGATTTTTCCTTCCTCGCCCCGTGCCCGTCCTCCGGGCTTATTATTCATGGCGACCGCGACCGCGTGGCGCTCCCAAAGGACACTCAAACGCTGGTGGATAAGCTCAAGACCCAAAAGGGCATCATCATCGACCACACGGTGGTCCCCGGCGCGAACCACTTCTTCGACGGCCAGGTGGACGAGCTTGTGGGTATCTGCGCGGGCTACCTCGACAAACGCCTCGCCGAAGCCGCCGAAGGAGCCACTTCACCGGTGTCCTAGGGCGCTTTTCAGCATCATGTAATCATGATGCGGCTCGAACCGCGTGGTGAACCAGGAACGGAGAGCAGGCGATGCGATCGCCTGGTCGTGTGACCCGCTCTAGGAGGCCGGTGAAAGGCGAGCCGCAACGCTTGCGAACTCAGCCCTCGCCGGCGCAATCCCGAGCCGAAAACCCACCACCCGGTACATCGCGTCGAAACTCACCCATTTCCAGGCGACGCAGACAGGTGGCAAGGGAGCGCTCAGGCGAAGGCTCGTAACGCCGCCCGGCCCGCGCCACGCCCATCATCCGATCAAGGCGAAACATGCGAAAATCGGCTCGAAGCTCGCACCAGGCGATCAACGTCCACGTCTTGCCCCAATACCATAGGCCAAGGGGATGGACGGCGCGCTCGGTCTCCGTACCCCGCTCATCACGATAGCCAAAGCTAAGCACATCGCGGGCTTCCACGGCGCGCTCCACATCGTCGATCAAGACCCGCACACCGTCGCTGATCTCATGGGGCGGGGCGAAGATTTTCGGCTCCAGCGCCCCCTTGCGCACGGACGTCGGAAGCACCGCCTCGATCTTCACGAGAGCCTCCTCGGCCGCTCGCGCCATCTCAACGCCGCCCCAGGCCCGCACCATGCGCGCACCCGCCACCAGCGCGACGATCTCATCGCGCGAGAACATGAGAGGTGGCAGTTCAAAGCCGCCGCGCATCACGTAACCCACCCCCGCCTCACCATCGATGGGGACACCCGTGGACTGGAGGTCGGCAATATCGCGGTAGATGGTGCGCTCAGATACTTCCAAACGGTCAGCAAGTCGAGCGGCGGTCACCAAACGGCCGCCGCGCAAGTGTTGGACAATCTGGAAGAGGCGATCGGCCCGGCGCATGGTCTAAGCGTGGAAGACGCCTAGGGAATTTCCTTCGGTGTCGATGGCGTAGAAGAAGCTGCCCGAAGGAATGCTGATCACCGGCGAGATCACCTCACCGCCACCCTCGGCAATGCGGTCCATGGCCGATTCTGCATCGGCAGAGACGGCGAGGTGCACCGTGGGCCCCCTCCCCCGCACGGCCGGTGTACCGGGATAAAGGTGGCCCGACACCGCCGACTGCGGACCGTTGGGAAGCATCGCCATGGGGTTCGGCCCGCCTTCATGGTCCGTCAGCGGTGCGTCCAGAAGTTTGCCGTAAAACGCCTTCGCCCGGTCCATATTGGTCACCGGAATCTCGATCCAAACCACGCCATTTGATTGCATGTTTCCCATATCGGCCTCCGCTCGGGTCATTGACGAGCGCGAACCTGGCACACCCCTCCTGACACCCTTCTGTCAGGAGTGTCAAAGCCGTTGAGGATCCTTCCAGAACCAACAACGTCAACGATATCGCCAAGCACACTGATGGCGCCCAAGGTTTTTACCAACGCGGTTCTGGCGCAAATTGTCTCGTTGGATGGCACAAGCGCTGACTGCAAACGGCCTGCCTCTTGACACAAACCTCGACGCGTCTCGATGGACGATCGTGGAATTTCGGAGCACGGTGCTCTTTGCACCTAGACCGATGTATTCATTGTGATAGTTGCCCGCCCAGCGGTATCTGGTTGTTCACGATCTCCGGCAAGCACCCGCCACTATAAAAGCCGTCCCCAGCCGTCGAGCCGTTGGGGCATCTTCCCCGGTTCACCTCGGGAACGCGAAGAATGCGAGCATTTCAAACGGGGCACCACCGCGAACTCCCGCGTGCCGAGTGGTGCACGTCAGCAAGCCAGGTCCAAGCCGTCTTCGCACACTCAACGCTACGCCATCTCGGACCGCAAACCGCCCTACTACACCGGCCCCTACCGGCACTGAGACGGGGCCAGACTGCCCCCTTACTTATCGCCAACAAGAAATTATGATAAAATTTCTGGATGAAGATGACTTTTGAGCAGCTGCGGACCTTTTTGTGGGTCGCAAGACTGGGAGGGTTTCGGAGGGCGTCAGAACGCCTCTTTCTTTCTCAACCCGCAGTTTCGACGCGCATCGCAAATTTGGAGCAAGAACTCGAAGTCAAACTGTTCGAGCGGGGGCCGGGGGATCTTGTGCTCACCAAAAAGGGTCAGCAGCTCCTGGGCTACGCTGAGCAGATGCTTTTTGTTGAAGAAGAAATCAAACAGCGCGTTGCCAACCCGGCGGAAACGCAAGGTCTATTTCGCTTTGGTGCGTCTGAAACCATAGCTCAGGCTTGGTTACCAGCGTTCATTCAAGCCTTCAGCGCCCAATACCCCAGAGTAAATGTGGATCTGACAGTCGATATCTCGCTTAATCTACGCGCCGCAATCCTGGAACGACGCCTCGATCTTGCTTTCCTGATGGGCCCCATATCGGAATACACAGTAAAAAATATCAAGCTGCCGCCGTTCGACTTACATTGGTACAAGGCTGCTCACATAAAAACTGTCAATCTGGCCGAAATACCGATCATCTCCTATGCCAGCCAGACACGTCCCTATCGCGAACTTACGTCAGAACTCGCGCGCTTGGTGGGCCCCAAATCACGGGTGTTTTCTTCAGCGTCCCTGTCGGCAAGCCTAAAAATGATCGCCGCAGGAATCGCCGTCGGTCCATATCCTCGAGTCCTAGCCAAGCAACATCTCCGCGCAGGTGAAGTTTTAGAGTTTGATCCAGGTTTCGTACCACCGCCTTTGGAGTTCACTGCGTCTTATCTGGCCGAACCGCGCAGCTTTCTCATTGAAAACAGCGCGGAAATTGCAAGCGACGTTGCAAGGGAATGGCACAGCTCACACCCGACCTAATTCATTTTTTTTATCGAGATCGATAAAAATTCGCAATTTGATTTGATCGAGCTTTTTGTGAAATCATCCCATCATTGTTTCGGGGGCAAAGGTTGGCTGACTGCGCAAATCTGGACATGGTCGATTGCACGGATAGTGCGGAGATTCGCCGCAAAATCAGAAGCGGCGCGTGGGAAGAGCATACGTCAGGACTGGCCGCCGGGAAGCTCCAGTGCAATCTCGCCATTGTGCCAGAAAGCTACGCGTTGGATTTCTTGCGGTTTTGCCAACGCAATCCAAAGCCTTGCCCGTTGGTCGGGGTCGGTGACACAGGGGACCCATCGCTACCGACCCTCGGGCGCGATATAGATATTCGCACAGATGTACCGCGTTATCGTGTGTTTCGCGACGGCAAGTTGACTGAAGAGGTCAGCGATATTTGCAATATCTGGCAAAATGATCTTGTGACGGTGGCGCTGGGCTGTTCGTTCACCTTTGAAAATGCTCTTGTGGCCGAAGGAATTCCATTGCGCCACATCGAGCTTGGGTGCAACGTGTCCATGTATCGTACCAATATCGAACTGCGACCTGCGGGTCCTTTTTTGGGACAGATGGTCGTTTCGATGCGACCGGTACGACTAGAGCATATCGCGCAAGTCAGAGAGATAAGCGCCCGCTTTCCCCATGCGCATGGGGCGCCGATCGCGGTCGGCAACACTTCCGCCATCGGCATATTTGATCTCAGTAAGCCTGACTACGGTGATCCGGTGGAGATCAAAGAAAATGAAGTCCCCGTATTCTGGGCTTGCGGCGTCACGCCACAAAACGTCTTGAACGCTGCAAATCTACCGCTGTGCATTACGCATTCGCCCGGGCACATGCTTATCACTGATGTCGCCGAAGATGCGGAAACCACAGTTTACCAATGAAAATCCCCAAGGAGACATAGGATGAAGCGAACTCTCACAGTTTTGCTAGCAACATTAGGGTTGGCTTCGTCTGCCTTGGCGGAAGACCTTAACGTTGTCGGAAGCTGGTCAAGTCTTCCCTTGCACAAGACCTATGAAGCGCCGTTCTGGACGGAGACGCTTCCCGCGGCGGGCGACTTTTCTGTTGAGCTGACAACGCACAATCAGATGGGTCTTGGTCTTTCAGAGATATATCCGCTGCTCGGCCAGGGCGTCTATGATGTGGCAATGACCGTGGCGGACTATGCGGTCGGGGATGCACCCGAGCTTGAAGGTCTTGACGTGCCGCTTCTTGCGCTTACCGCCGATGAGGCCCGTGCCATGGTCGACGCTGCACGGCCCATGGTGAAAGAGATATTCCGTGATCGCTTCAACTCTGAGGTCTTGGCTATTGCACCTTATCCGCCGCAAGTCGTTTTCTGTAATGCAGAGATCGGCAGCCTAGATGATCTTCAAGGTCTTAAGGTCAGAGCTTCTGGTCGCATGACCGCGATCTTCCTCGAGGCACTCGGCGCCGAAGGTGTGAACGTGTCATTCTCCGAGGTCCCGGGAGCGCTACAAAATGGGGTTGTTGATTGTGCTGTGACAGGAGCTGGATCGGGCTACTCCGCCGGCTGGTGGGAGGTTTCCACACATCTGCTCCCCATCCCACTTGGCGGCTGGGACAGTGTTGTGACCGCAATTAACCTTGATCGTTGGAATGCCCTTGGTCAGGAAAAACAGGCCCTCTTAGAAGCTGAAATTTCCAGCGGCTTTGAAGATCCGGCATGGGCAAGCGCACAGACCGCTCTCGTCGACGACATTGCCTGCCTTACGGGGAACGGTGAGTGCCCTGCGGGCGAAGCGCGCAACATGACGCTGGTTGATGTGTCAGATGCCGACTTTGACCGTGCCCGCGATATACTGATCTCAAAGGTTCTGCCGGATTGGGCCGAACGTGCCGGTGGCGACTGGGCAAGCCGTTGGAACGCGTCTGTAGGGCAAGTTGTCGGTGTAACCATCGAATAGATCCGCCTTTGTTACCAAGAGCAGCCGCATGGAATTGAAGTTGATAGCCGGATTGAGGAACGTCAATCGGGCTATTGCCTTGCTTGTTGGCCTGGGTCTTCTAGGCATGGCAGCTTTCGTTGTTCTGGACGTAGTCTTGCGTCAATTCCATGCGTCCTTCGGCGGTTCCGAAGAGCTTGCGGGCTATGCCATGGCATTGGCCACAAGTTGGGGAATGGCTTATACGTTACTCGAGTTGGGTCACATCCGTATCGAGTTGCTGAGATCTTGGACCGGCCCACAGATGCGAAGCATTTTCGATTTATTCGCAATAGTTGTCATGACCGCTGTTGTCGTTACGGTGGCGGCAAAATGCTGGCCGGTGGTGGAGCGCGCCATCGAAAATGGAAGCAGGGCAAACACGCCACTGGCAACGCCTCTGGCTTGGGTGCAAGTGCCTTGGTTTGCAGGCTGGATATGGTTTGCGTTGACTTCGTGCATCGTAACTTTGGCCGCACTCAGCCTTATCTTGCGCAAGCGCGGAACGGAGACCGAAGCATTTGTCGGCCTGTCGTCCGAACAGGACGGCTACAAATGATTACTTACGTTTCCGCCGGCCTGCTAGCCCTCCTTACTCTGTCTATCCCCGTTGGAATTGTCCTTTTTCTCCTAGGTTTCGGCGTCGACCAGTTTTTCTCAAAGTTCCCACTTATTCGCGGGCTTGGTAACATGGTTTGGTCGTCGTCCAATTCGGCGACATTGATTGCGATCCCGTTTTTCGTGTTGCTTGGCGAAGTGCTTGTGCGGTCCGGCGTTGCCACGCGTACCTATGCTGCCCTCGACCGATGGGTTTCTTGGATGCCTGGCGGTTTGGTTCATGCCAATGTTGCGACAGCCACGATGTTTTCGGCGACGTCTGGGTCTTCGGTGGCGACGGCAGCCACGGTGGCCACAGTGGCCATGCCCCAAGCAGAAAAATTGGGCTACGACCCAAAACTCTTCTCCGGTGCGATCGCTGCCGGAGGTACGCTAGGCATCATGATCCCGCCTTCGATCAACCTGATCGTATATGGTTTCCTCACCCAATCGTCGATCCCGCAACTATTTCTGGCCGGGCTCGTTCCAGGTATTGCTCTGGCAATAGCGTTTTTGATGGTTACTGCGATTATTTGTACGGTGCGTCCTGGTCTCGGTGGTCAGCGCCGCCTGTTTCCGTTCGTTCAAATGCTGCGCGCGTTAGTCGACCTGGTGCCAATCATCATTCTCTTTGGGCTGATAGTTGGGTCGATTTATCTAGGATGGGCCACACCGACCGAAGCGGCGGCTGTTGGCGTTGCGGGCGCGTTCCTGATCGCCACCGCCTTTGGCGGCGTCAACTGGGCGATGCTGCGCGAAAGCCTTCTAGGTACCGTAAAGATCACTTCCATGATCATGTTGATCATCATAGGTGCGTCATTCTTGAACTTCACGCTCTCTTCCGCTGGGCTTGGGCGCGAGTTGACAGAATTCATAGAAGGTTTGGGCCTCTCGCCGCTCGGCTTCATCGTTGTGGTGGTTTTTCTTTACATCATCCTCGGCTTTTTCATCGAAACCTTGTCATTGATGGTGGTGACCATTCCGATCATTGTTCCGATGGTGCTGGCGCAGGGGTACGATGTCATCTGGTTCGGCATCCTGATGATCGTGCTCATCGAAATGGCCCTTATTACGCCGCCTGTCGGGCTAAACTTATATGTCGTACAAGGCGCTCGAAAATCCGGGTCTCTAACCGAAGTAATGCTTGGTGCCTTACCCTACGTCTTGGTGATGCTCGCGATGGCCTTCGCGCTTATCGCCTTCCCGCAAATCGCGCTGTTCCTCCCCAATTCGCTCAACTGATCAAGTTGAGTTTGTGTCGATTACTTGCTCGAGAGCAGGTCATACGATCATGCGATCGCATGACTTGCTCTAATTTCCTGTTTCACCGCGCGGTTCGAGCCGCAACAAGATTCTATGTTGCAGAAACGCGCTCTATCATACTGTAGTGGAATCTCAGCTTCATTGGCCCTTTCCGTCATTGGATGGAGCACTTGAGGATTTGCCGTACGCGTAGCTGACGTTTCGACTGAAGGTGCGACCCTCGACAGAGAAAAGCGGTCGAGAACGCCACGAATTTTGTCACATACCTCGTCGCGCGTGCGAGCTTAGGGCTTTCGCAGCAATGCTTAGGGGTTTGCAAAGGCCTGTTCGGCGGGATTGATGTCGGGACTGTAGTGCGGTGGGCAAAGAATGCATGCGCCCAGGGCTTCAATCAGGGATTTCGAAACCTGAGAACTACCTTATCCTTCAGCATTGTAGGGCAGATTAGCGTGCGCGGCAACAAAATGGCGGAGAGACAGTCCGCTCCAGTAGTGTGTGCCTTTATCCGTTTTTGATCGTTTGTGCGCCTACATATCGTTGATATCACATGATTTCTACGGAAGAATATTTGTCGCTGTTCGCCCTTGGTCGCCTAGAGCCAGCACATTATATGGGGCAGGAAGTAGGGCAGCGGATGAAAGAGGTTCATATTTGCCGGCGCGTACATTCAACCGGTTGACCGCTCGCGAAGTGGCCAATGCTTCCGATCCTGGACGCTATGCCGATGGTGGTGGGCTATACCTTCACATCACGCAATCGGAGGACGTCAGCGGTCGGCGATGGATCTTTCGCTACACCTCACCGGTCACAGGAAAAATCCGCGAGATGGGGCTCGGGGCTGCCGAGCGACCACGCAAGAGTGCAAGGCGGAAGACAACGCCGGAGGAAGCGGGGGTCAGCTTGGCAAGCGCCCGCGAGCTGGCTAGTCGTGCGCGGGCAACGGTGAAGGCTGGCCTTGACCCAATCCAGGAGCGCAACGCCGCGCGTGCCAAGGGGCAGCTTGAGCAATTTGAAAGGAAAACCTTTGAAGACGCGGTGGCAGCGTTCCTGGAGCAGATGGAAGTAAGCTGGCGCAATGCGAAACACCGTCAGCAGTGGCACAACACGCTCGCTACTTATTGCAAGCCCATCGCGAGCCTACCGGTGGACCAGATCGGAACCGAGGAAGTGCTAGGCGTCCTGAGGCCAATCTGGCAGTCCAAGCCCGAAACGGCGTCAAGGCTCCGCGGGCGCATTGAGCGTGTCCTATCATTCGCAAAGACCCTCGAATGGCGGGAAGGACCAAATCCAGCTGTGTGGCGAGGTTCCTTGGATACGGTGCTTCCGAAGCCGGATAAGCTTTCGCGTGGACACCACCGGGCATTGCCCTATGCCGAGGTGCCAAGGTTCATGGCCGAACTGCGGGAACAAGAAGCCCTTTCGGCGCGACTGCTGGAATTCACCATCCTGACCGCATGTCGAACACAGGAAACGATGGGCGCCAAATGGGAAGAGATCGACCTTGAATCCGCAACTTGGACAATCCCACCGGAGCGAATGAAGGCGCGGCGCCAGCACCGGGTCCCACTTTCTTCAGCAGCGATCGCTCTTCTAGTGTCGCTTCGGGACGCGGCTGTCTCTGAGTACGTCTTCCCAGGTCGCAATCATCATCGCCCGCTTTCAAACATGACCATGCTTGCGTTGCTGGATCGGATGGGGCGTCGAGGCGACACAACAGCCCACGGATTCCGGTCAGCGTTCTCTGATTGGTGCTCTGAGCAGACGGACTTTTCTGCCGAAGTTCGCGAGATGGCCTTGGCGCACACTATCAAGAACAAGGCGGAGGCCGCCTACCGGCGGGGGGACCTCCTGGAGAAACGGCGCGAGCTGATGGAGGCGTGGGCAGCGTGGTGTGCCGGTGGTGACGGTTCGCAGACATGACCTGTACGCGGGCGCTTGGGTACGCAAAACATGCCATTTCGGCGCTCCCAAAAGCCAGCGGGCGGACGCTAGCGTGACTTGACAAACGGACCGAAATGTGCAATAATATTTCTCTAACGTGTTCGGCTCAAACCCGAATGACTAACATAATGACTTTTGAACGATGTCCTTCGGGTCAGTGACGTGATCATTCAGCTCATCGGGCTTGCGTTACGCTCAAACCGTAACGGTCACCTTGATGGTCTCTGGTTTTCACCGCTCCTGATCTGAA
>JBCCYN010000149.1:0-11414 GCA_039189655.1 Pseudomonadota bacterium
CAACGGCATCTTGGATGGGGCACGCGATGCCATCCGGGTTCTCGGGGATGACGCGAGGGTCGGTGTGGCGCCCCATTCGTTACGCGCCGTCCCAGCCGGGCTGTTGCGCGACGTCGCAGAGTTACCCGGCCCGAAACATATCCACGTGGCGGAGCAGGTGAGGGAGGTGGAGGAGGTACGCGCCCACACCGGCACCACGCCCGTGCGACATCTGGCAGCCTCTTTGAGCCTTTCGTCCGATTGGACGCTGATCCACGCCACCCACGCGGATCAGCACGAATTCGCGCTCATGGCCGATGCGGGGGCCAATGTGGGCCTTTGTCCGATCACCGAAAGCAATTTGGGCGATGGTCTATTCGATGCCGTGTCGTTCCTGGGCGCTGGCGGCATGTTCGGCGTTGGCTCCGACTCAAACATTCGCATCTCCCTCGTGGAGGAGCTGCGCACCCTCGACTACGGCCAGCGCCTATTGGGTCGTGTCCGCAATCCTCTGAGCGGTGCGAGCCAGTCCAGTGGGCGCCGGCTGTGGTCGGAAGCGGCAAAGGGTGCTGCGCGGGCACTCCATCGGGGCAGCGGCGAAATTGCCGTGGGGTCCCTCGCCGATCTGGTGGCCCTCAACGGCAGCACTCTCGCTTTGGACGGGCTCGACGGAGATACCCTCCTCGACGCGCACATTTTCGCCGGTGACGATGGAGCCGTGAGCGATGTCTGGGCTGCCGGCCGCCACGTGGTCCGCGAGGGCGAGCATCGGGCGCGTTCACAGATCGAGCGCGCCTTTCGCGCCACCTTGCAAAAGCTCCGCGCCTCGGTTTGAGGTGGTTCTACCGGCTGACCGCTATCGCTATGCGTTAAAGCCTCAAAGTCCTGCCAAGGATTTCGCGAAGTTCACGTAGCGGCCCTCTCGACAAACGCCCCGACAAACCTTATTCCTCCAGGCCTGTTCTCAGGATCACGAAAAGACTTGGACGCGCCCGCTCGGCGGCGCTGCGGGACTAACGGCATGAATATCATCGACGAGCTTGACGCCGAGCAAATGGCGACGATTAGCGAAAAGCGTACCCTGCCTTCATTCCAGCCGGGCGATACGGTGCGCGTGGGCGTGCGCGTCACGGAAGGCACCCGCACCCGCGTTCAGTTTTATGAGGGCGTCTGCATTTCCCGCTCCGGATCCGGCCTCCACGCCAATTTCACCGTGCGCAAGCTGTCCTATGGTGAAGGGGTGGAGCGCGTCTTCCCGTTCTATTCGCCCATGGTGGAGAGCGTTGAGGTGGTTCGTCGCGGCAAAGTACGTCGGGCCAAGCTCTACTATCTGCGCGGACGGACGGGTAAAGCCGCTCGGATCGCCGAGCGGAAGGAAAAGCGCCCAGCCGCCGCTGCCTCCAAGTAGCGGGCGAAGGGCCGACCGTTGGCGCACCCGGCAAGCGCGCAAGCGCTACCTCCCCCCGGCGAGCCAGGGGGTCAGCCACAGCCGGCGCACGGCTGACGAATGTCCAGGAGCCTCCTGGCACTTGGCTTTTTAGGGGCTGCCGTCGGCCTGTTATGGCTTTTGTGGCAGGCGGCCTGGGGCTCTCTCACCAATCTTCCATCCAAAGACCAGCTGGAAAGCGCATCCACGTCAGTGGTTGATGTGGTAGCGCCGCGAAGTGCCCCCGCGCCGGAGCCGCGCCAGCTCTCCCCGCCGTCAAATGTCCGCTTTGTCGAGAAAGACGGGATCGTAGGCGTTCGCGTGGATGGCCCGTTGGAGCGGGCCCCGTCCCGGGTGCGGGTCGATCCACCGGCGCCCAAGCGCATCGAGCCGGATCGCTACAAGCTCGTGGTCATCAAATCCGCAGGTGTCATCGACGCGCGCTCCCATAGGATCATCCTGGCCCACATCGATGCGCCCGACGCCGAGCACCGCTGCGAGAGACCGGACGGGTTGCAATGGCCCTGTGGACGGCGGGCGCGCACAGCTTTGCGCCGGCTGATCCGCCGCCGTGCCATCGAGTGCTTTGACATTAAAGACGACAGCATCCCGGCGAACGCGCCCGAGCGGCCTGCGGTGTGTCGGGTGGCGAATACTGATCTTTCGGAATGGCTGGTGGAGAACGGTTGGGCGAGCCCGGCCGACACCGCACCCGACCTTTGGCGCCAGCTGCACACCGAGGCGCAGGAACAGGGTCTGGGTGTTTACGCGCAAAACGCCCGGTAGATCCCGCCCGCGCCACGGTTCGACGTCCCTCCAGGGCTTGGACCTGCCGGAGCCTCGCTCAACCGCCGTCTGCGGTCCAACGGTCGCGGGCGGCGTCGTCTTTCGTGTTCGCTTCGACCCATTCACCAACGGTGCCGTTGGCCAGGTGCTCGCGCTTCCAAAACGGCGCATCGGTCTTGAGGAAGTCCATCACGAAGCGCACCGCATCGAAGGCTGCTGCACGATGGGAGGATGTCGCCGCCACGAGCACGATGGGCTCGCCGACGTTCACCATGCCGGTTCTGTGCACGGCAAGGATCGAGGTGATTGGCCAACGGCGGCGCGCTTCTTCGGCGATGCGGCTCATCTCGGCTTCGGCCATCCCCGGATAGTGTTCTAGTTCGAGCGCCTGGAGCGTCCCGCCGTCCGCGCGGCAAATGCCCAGAAAGGAGGCAACCGCACCGGTGTCGGGGTCCGTCTCCATGGTCGCGAGCCAGTCATTGGCGTCCAGCCGCTCGGGCAGCACCGCGATGCGCAGCTTTGCGAGCGCGGACGGAGAAGGCATCGTCTAGCCGCCGGTCATGGGCGGGAAGATCGCCACCTCGCTCGCCCCGCGGATGGAAACGCCGTGGGTCACGTGTTTCTGATCCGCCGCCACGCGTACGAACTTGTCCTGGGCGAGCGCCCAGGCGTAACCGTCGCCGCGGGCTTTCAGGTGGCGGATCAAATCGCCCGCGGTCTCCACATCGTCGGGGAGTGTGATGTCTTCTTCGGCAACGCCGATGCGCTCACGAACCCAGGCGAAGTACTTGATCTTCATGACCGCGCGTCGTTGTCCCCCTCGTACCAGATATGTCTCGTCTGGTAGGCGTACTGAAAGCCGCTGACCACGGTCATGAACATGGCGACCCACAGGATAAGGAGCCCCGAAAAGCGCGCTGCACCGGTGAATGGCGCCAGCGGTGCTGCCATGAGCGCGGCAAGGGCCACCATCTGGAACGTGGTCTTCCACTTCGCAAATATGGATGACGGCAGCGCGACCCCCTTCACGCTCAAGTGCTCGCGAAGGCCCGAGATCGCCAGCTCTCTTGCTAGGATCAGTGCGGCCGCGAGGGCGTTAACCCCGTCGATCACCCCAATGGCGCAAAGGGTGAGGAGGGTCACGCACACAAGGAGCTTGTCGGCGATGTGATCGATCATCCGGCCGAGTTCGCTCTCCTGGTTCCACGCTCTCGCCAGTCGACCGTCGAGCCAGTCGGTGCCGGCGGCAATGGCAAACAAGATGAGCGCGCCGGTGAGCTGAGGCCCCCAAGGCCAAAGCAGGAGGATCACAATCAGGAGAACGAGCACCGCACGAAGGCCGCTCAGAACGTTGGGAAGCGTCAATATGGCCATCAGCTCGGGAGAAAGCCCAGAATCCTCAGATCGCTTCGTCCCCGATGAGGCGTGGGGCGAGGGCGGAATGATCACCGCGCGGTCCTCAGCGACGCCGGCGGGGGTAAGGGCGCCTTCGTTCGCGCTCTCCCCGGTGGCAGCCGTCACGGTGTCGCCGGATCCGGCAGCTGCCTGCCCTCCGCTGTCCGCGCTCTCGTCGGGTTTTTGCCGGCGATTTTGCTCGGCTGCGGTCTTGTCTTCAGTTTCATCTGTCATCGCGAAGCCGGTGCGTTCTCAGCATGGAAATGTTCGTAAACCCTTTTTGCGACGCTTTCGGAGATCCCGTCCACCTCTATCAGATCATCAATGCCTGCCTTGGCAACGGCCTTGGCGGTCCCAAAGTGCCTCAGGAGGGCTCGTTTTCGCGCCGCACCAACCCCTGTGATGTCATCTAAGGGATTGGCGGACATAGCCTTCTTCCGCCTTGCACGATGCGCGCCAATGGCAAACCGGTGCGCCTCATCCCGCAGCCTCTGGACAAAATAAAGCACCGGATCGCGCGGGGGCAGGCGGAAGGGTTTGCGCCCCTCCATGTGAAATTCCTCACGACCGGCGTCTCGATCCACCCCTTTGGCGATGCCGACCAGAGGCACATCCTCGATGCCGAGGGTCTTGAGCACTGTCCGGGCCGCGGAAAGCTGGCCCGCGCCACCGTCGATCAGGACGAGGTCCGGCCACGGTCCCAAACCCTCGCTCTGGTCTGCGTCGGCGGCCTCGGAGCCCGACTGGCTCGCGTCGCCGGAAGCCGTGGTTTCGGGCACCGGGCGCGGGGCCTCCTTCAGGAGCCGCGAGAAACGGCGGGTCAGCACCTCGCGCATCATTCCGAGATCATCGCCGGGCGTGAGGTCCTCGGACTTGATGTTGAACTTGCGGTAGTGGGGCTTTGAGAAGCCGTCGGGGCCCGCAACCACCATGCCGCCCACTGCCTGGGAACCCATGATGTGAGAGTTGTCATAGACCTCGATGCGCCGCGGGGGTTCTGAAAGGCCAAGAACCTCTGCAAGCCCGGACAGGAGCTTTGATTGGCTTTGGCGATCCGAAAGGCGGCGCCCCAAGGCTTCGCGAGCATTCGCGAGGGCGTGCTGCACCAACTCCCGCTTCGTGCCGCGCTGGGGGACGGCCACCTCCACCCGTCGGCCGGCGCGCTGGGAGAACGCCTCCTCCAGAAGCGGCCGCTCGGGCGTGTCGTGGGACAAGAAGAGGGCGCGGGGCACGGGTTTGTCGTCGTAAAACTGCGCCAAAAAGGCTTCCAAGACCGCCGGCGCGTCGAGCCCTTCGTCGCGGGGGAAGAAGGCGCGATTGCCCCAGTTTTGTCCGGTGCGGAAGAAAAACACCTGGACGCAGGTCTCGCCTCCGTCCTGGTGGACGGCAAACACATCGGCCTCTTCGATCCCTGAGGCATTGATACCCTGATGGCTGTCCACATGGCTGAGGGACGCTAGCCGGTCCCGGATAATCGCCGCGCGCTCGAACTCCAACGCCTGGGACGCGGCCTCCATCTCGGCGCCCAGCTTCTTACGGATCGCTTGGGAACGGCCGGAGAGAAACGCTTTGGCCTCGCCCACCAGCGCGCCGTAGTCATTCAAACTGACCTCTCCGGTGCAGGGCGCCGCGCAGCGTTTGATCTGCCACAGCAGGCACGGACGGGTGCGGGCGTCATAGACAGCGTCCGAGCAAGAGCGGATCAAGAACGCCTTCTGCAACGCATTGATGGTGCGATCCACCGCGCCCGCTGAGGCGAATGGCCCGAAATAGGCGCCTTTGCGCGAATGGGCACCGCGATGCTTCAGGATCTGCGGGGCGTCGTGGTCACCGGTGAGCAAGATATAGGGGAAGGACTTGTCGTCCCGAAGCAGCACGTTGTAGCGCGGCCGGAAGCGCTTGATGAGGTTCGCTTCCAACAGCAAGGCTTCAGATTCGGTGTTGGTGGTGACGAACTCCATGGCGACCGTGCGGTTCACCATGCTCATCAGCCGCGACGAGAGGCCGGTGGGCCGCGAATAGCTGACCACCCGCTTCTTAAGACTGCGCGCTTTTCCCACGTAAAGAACATCGCCCGCCTCATCGAGCATGCGGTAAACCCCGGGCGCATTGGGCAGCCGCTTGACGGTTTGTGCGATCAGCTCAAAGCCCGTGGCGTGGGTCTGCGAGCGACGAAAGCGCACCTCTTCGCCGCCCACGCCCCGGTGGGCACCCTGGTCGGGTACGTCCTTGATGCGCGATGGGCTGTCCATGGACCATAAAAATGGCGCGTCGCACCCTCCACCGCAATCGACACCCGGGTTCGGTCCCACGCATTGCACAAGGGGTTCGCCCCAGCGTCGAATTTTAGGCAGATTTACCTACCTTGAGGCCGGCATTGGGTGGATTTTCCGCCAAAAATTTTGAACTCCATTGCCAAGTGCGGCAACTTTTCACTCTAAGCCAAAGGTTGCATCCACAGGCTGAATATTAATCCCAACCTTACAAAGGGTTAGGCTTATTTTCCGTTTTCAAACTTGGGGAAAAGTTAGTGAATTCAGTCAGTTTGGCGATAGTGGTTCGTGAAAAATAGTACTCATTCAGCAGATCTAACATCAATCTTTAGTTGACATTCCTGGGGATTTTGCGTTTTTGTGCATAGTGCCTTGGGAAAAACAGGTGGCTCTCATGAAACTCGATCCCCACGAGAAAGCGGATAAATTTCGCAATGCCGCGATGCGGCGCGTTCGCAATGTTGAGACAACTCTCCGCCGCGTGCGCAATCTCTCCAACCCCACGACCTACGCCTACACCGAAGATGAAATCGCGCGGATGTTCGATCACCTTCAGGTGGTGCTCGATCGCACCCGCGAGAGCTTTCAACGGCCGGCCGACCGGGAACAGTTCTCCCTCTGACTGGCGGTGAGCAGGGCCGAGCCGCGGCTCCCCGGTTGCCATAGCCTACCATTGATCGACTATAGGTTGTAGTACCTCATCGCCGGCCGAATGCTTGGCCGCCGCTCAGCTCGACAACCTACTCGTTCACAAGGGCGTCCGGGGTCTGCCAGGCGATGTGCTGGCCGCCGTCCAGCGCGATCATCTGGCCGGTAATTGAGGGCGCGTTGTCCAGGAACCTTATCGCCTGGCCAAACTCTGCAGGCTTGGGTGAGCGTTGCAGTGGCAAAGCCGCCACCTGCGCAGCAAAATCGCTTTCGTTCTGGGCGGCCGCTTTGAGCACTGGCCCGGGACCCAGGGCGTTGACGCGCACATGCGGTGCGAACGCCTGCGCCATGGTGCGGGTGATGAAGTAGAGCGTCGCTTTGGATGCACTGTAGCTGAAGTGGCGCGGTGTCGGTTTAAAAACCCGCTGATCGATCATATTGACCGCCAGCCTTGAGCCCTGCGCAAGGGGAGCTTGATCGGCAAACGCGGAAATAAGTCTTGCGGGCGCCTCTGCGTTGACGGCCATTTGCGTGCGCCAGCGTGAGCTTGCGAAGTTGCCTGGATCGTCGGCCTCAAAGAGGGCGGCATTGTTAATGAGGACGGTGAGACCGCCCAGTGCTGCGAGGGCTTTGGGAACAATGGCGTCCACCGCATCAGTGGACGACAGATCCCCGGTGACCACTGCTGTGCGCACGCCGTGGCGCTCGGCGAGATCCTTTGCAAGACGTCCCGCTGCATCGCGCGAGCGGTGGGCGTGGAGCACCACATCGTAGCCGTGTTCGGCAAGGTCGCTGGCAATGCCCGCGCCAATGCGATGGGCGGCGCCGGTAACAAGGGCGATGCGGGGTGGTGTCGCCATGGGATACTTTCAGGTTATGGGGGCGCGCATGGAAGCAAACGCCCCGTCCCCTGTCGCGGCGCCGATGGCCGCACCGTCTGCCAGCACCCGTTCGTGATCGGCCCGCTGAAGGCCCTCACGCGCCGGCTCGATCGGTCGGACGCAACCCGCACCGCCCTTTGGGCCATCGCCGCCTACATCCTGGTGATCACCGCCATCAGGCTGTTTGCCTCGCCCTTTCTTGAAATCGATGAAGCCCAGTTCGTCGGAAACGTCGATCTCCGGCTCGTCTACGGGAACTCCCATCCGCCCCTCTACAACTGGCTGGTGCGTGGATTGCTGGAGGCCACGGGCTGGCGCTGGGCATTGGCGGTTGCACTCCTGCGTGCCGCGCTCTTGGGGCTCACGCTCTTCTTCGTCCTTGATGCGGGCCGGCGGCTGGGCGGCACCGTCGCCGGTATCCTTGCCCTTTGTTGTGCGCTTTTGTCGCCGCAGGTGAGCTGGATGTCGGCGCACACCCTTGCCCATTCGCTTCTGGTCATGGCTGCCGCGGCCGGCGTTCTTCACGGCGTGGCGCTGCTTTTGACGGGTGCAAGGGGCGGACTTGTGGCCATGGCCTTTTGGGCGGGCGCAGGTTTGCTTGCCAAATACAATATCGGCCTTCTCCTTGCCCCCCTTGCGGTGGCACTCCTCGCGGAGCCTGGCGTCCGCGCCGAACTCGCTCGAAGGCGCGGCGAGCTTCCCCTGGCGATCCCGGTTTTTGCTGTTTTGGCTGGGACGGCCGTCCTAGGCGTCCTCCGAGCCCCCGGGGAGGCCACGGGGCGGATGTCAAAGCTCTATCGCGAGGGGCCCTTTGCCGGGTTCGATGTGCCATTGCTTGGTGTTGATGGAGCGCTGTCTCTGGCGATCGCCGTCCTCACCTGGGGCGGCATTTCCCTCGCGCTGATCGCCATTGCTTGGCGCGGCAGTCCGCCGGCAGCCCCGGTGGCAGCGCGCATCTTGAGGCGAACCATTGTCATCGGCCTTTTCGGCTTTGCGCTCTTTGTGATTGTCGCCGACATCAGCGCGGTCCATGAGCGCTACCTCACACCACTCCTGATGGCCCTTCCCCTCCTTGCAGGGCTCCACCTGGCGAACGTGCCCTGGCGGACAGTGGTGGTGGCGGCCGGTCTCGCGACCATGGTTGCGGTGCCGGCGGGCGTCGTCGGCATGGTTGCGTTCGACAAGCACCGATTTGCCCGGCCATACGAGGCCTTGGCGGCGCCCCTCACCACCTTAGCGCCTCCGGGCGCGGTGGAGGTGCGCTCCACCTCCAGCGACCTTGCTGCGAATATGACCATCGCGCTGGAGCGCCATGGCCGGCAAACCCACGTCTATGGTGATCGGCTCGCTGGAGCCGCGCCGCAGACCCTCGTCCAGATTGAACCGGAGGGCTGGCCGGTGCCCGATCACACCGGGCAGGGGTGGTGCGTGAAGGACGACCTCGCCCTCTCCACCGCCTATAACAATCTATCCGACCGCATGATGGGGATAACGGCGGTGATCCACGTCCGGTGCTCTGCGAACGGGCAGAATTAGACGAGGTCACACGATCATGGGAGCGCATGACCTCGTCTAAGTTCTTGTCTTTCCGCGGGGTTCGAGCCGCAACATGAACCCATGTTGCTGAAACGCGCTCTAGACTGAAAGCACGCTAAACCTGGGCGTCCGCCGCCTCCAGTTCGTTGATCAGCCCCTCAATTACCGAAAGGCCGGTCTGCCAGAAGGCCGGCTCACGGGCATCAAGACCGAATGGCTGTAAAAGCTCGCTGTGATGTTTGGTGCCACCGGCCGCCAGTAACGCAAAATACTTGTCGGCAAATCCTTCGGGCTCGGCGGTGTAGACGCCGAAGAGGGAGTTCACGAGACAGTCGCCGAAGGCGTAGGCGTAGACGTAAAAAGGTGCGTTGATGAAGTGGGGAATGTAGGTCCAAAAAACCTCATACCCGTCGTTGAGCCGGATGGCCGGGCCAAGGCTTTCGGTCTGGACGTCCAGCCAGATCTCGCCGAGCCGTTGCGCGGTGAGCTCGCCCTCGCGGCGCTCGATGTGGACGCGGCGCTCGAAGCTGTAGAAGGCGATCTGGCGCACCACCGTGTTGATCATATCCTCCACTTTGGAGGCGAGCATCGTCCTGCGGGTCTTGGCGTCCGGCGCTTCGCTCAGCATTTTCCGGAAGGTGAGCATCTCCCCGAAAACCGACGCTGTTTCAGCCAGCGTCAGAGGGGTTGGCGCCATGAGCGCGCCATTGGGTCCAGCAAGGATCTGGTGGACGCCATGCCCCAACTCGTGGGCGAGGGTCATCACATCGCGCGGCCGGCCCTGGTAGTTGAGAAGCACATAGGGGTGCGCCGACGGGACGGTCGGGTGGGAGAAGGCACCAGGTGCCTTGCCCGGCCGAACCGGTGCATCGATCCACGGATTGTCAAAGAAGCGTTTGGCGAGATCGGCAAGTCTCGGCGAAAAGCCGCCATAGGCTTCCAGAACCGTGGATTGGGCCGCATCCCAGGGAACGGTGCGGTCATCGGCATCGGGAAGCGGTGCGTTCCGGTCCCAGGTGTCGAGCTTGTCTTTGCCGAACCAGCGCGCTTTGAGCGCATAATAGCGGTGCGAAAGGCGAGGGTAGGCCTCGCGCACAGCACTCACCAGCGCATCGACCACCTCGGCCTCGACCCGGTTTGCCAGGTGCCGCGAATCGGCCACGTCCTTAAAGTCGCGCCAGCGGTCCGAAATCTCTTTGTCTTTGGCAAGCGTGTTGGTGATGAGCGTGAAGGTTCGCTCGTTGGCCTTCAGCGACTTGGCGATGGCGTCCGATGCGCGTTTTCGCTCCTTCGGGTTGGCGTCGAGGAGGTTGTTAAGCGCTTCCTCCAGCGTCACTGGTTGGCTGCCGCCCAGATCAACGCGCATGGCCGCAATGGTTTCGTCGAAGAGGCGCGACCAGCCCACCCGCGAAGAGGTGGACTTGTCCAGGAAGAGCTGTTCCAGATCGTCCGACAGCTGGTGCGGGCGCTCCTTTCGCAGGTCATCCAGGAAGGGGCGGAAGTGGGCTGCCGCTGGGAACTCTAGCGCGCGGTCGATGGCGGCGTCATCGATGCGGTTGAGCTCCAGTGGAAAGAACAAGATGTACGAGGAGAGCCGCGTCAGGGTGTCGTTCAGGTCGCCATAGGTCTTGGCGTAGTCGGGGTTTGCCGTGTCTGTGGCGTACAAAAGCCCGCCGAAGGAGGCGATGGCGCCCATGGTGTCCTGAAGTGCCTCAAAGCGAGTGAGCGCTTCGGCAAGCTGCGCGCCGCCGCCATCTGCCATCAGGCGCTCGGCGAGGGTCCCCTTATAATCGGCCTCAAAGGCGCGAACATCGTTGCCAAGCTGGGTCAATGTCGCCGCCAGCGCCGGGTCGTCGGGCGCTGCAAAGAGGTCTGAAAGGTCCCATTCGGGTAGGGGGCCAAGGGGTGTGGCGGCGCCGGGTTTTTCGGCCGTGTCGTGTGGCACAATTGCGCGTCTAGCCATGAATCTCTTTCAACTTCTGGGGAGATGCGCCGCTCTCGGCCCACTGCGCCCGGGGTCGGTGGTAGTTTGGCGCTCGGCCATGCTGCCGAATTACATGCGTCCACCATACGGGCTTAGCAATGACACCAACGCCAATAATTGTTGCGCTTCTTGCCGCGTGTGTGGGGTGCGGACAAGCCTTCGCGGAGGTTCCGTTGCCGCGCCTTGCGCCCGAGCGCGGGACGATCCTCGCGGGCCTCTCGGCACAACGCATGGTGGACCTGCCCGTCCTGACGCCCCGGGAAGCGATTCGGCGTGAGGCGACGGTCGACGTGAGCCTTGCGGTGGCGCGGCTTTACGAAGGTCGCGGATTTGAGCCCATCTGGACCGAGCGGCGTGCCAAGGCCCTGCGGTCGCGGCTCGCAGAGGCGGATCTCGATGGATTTGACCCGGCCGACTATGCCGTGCAGCGCGGCGATCTGCCGGATGCGGCGTTCGACCTAGCGCTCACCGAGGCGGCGCTGCGCTACGCCCACCACGCGATGTCA
>JBCCYN010000150.1:0-11388 GCA_039189655.1 Pseudomonadota bacterium
AACCGCGGTCGAGGAGAAGGCCCCTGATCTGACAGACCGTTGCGGTGCGATGTCTCACCAACCGTTGCCGCGCGCGGCGGAGCGCCTGAATATCCTGTTGCTCTGCAGTCCTCTTCGGCACCAGCGGAATGTGCGGTTGGGCCGAGCCCAAAGTACTGCGTGTGGTGCAGTGCCCGAATGTCGGCTTAGCTGACACTTGCTGTGGAAACGGCTATTGATCGGTTTATGAACAGTCGCGATATACCGCCATTAGCTCAGCCGTTAGAATTGCCATGCGGGGTTGTTCTTAAGAACCGCATCGCAAAGTCCGCCATGTCCGACTCACTCGGCGACGGACGCGGAAATCCGACAGATGCTCAGGTTCGATTGTATGAACGGTGGGCGGAGGGTGGGTTGGCGCTGTCTATCATTGGTGAGGTGCATGGGACGCCAAACTTCGCTGAAAAGCCCGGAAACCTCGTTTTGCGTTCAGACTCCGATCTGAAACGGTTCGTAGCTCTGGCCCGTGCAGGGGCAACCAGCAATGCAAAGTTGTGGCTGCAACTAGGTCATGCGGGTGCTATGGCGGATCTTCCAATCAGCACACCCAAGGGGCCAAGTGCGATCGACATCCCAGGATTAAAATGTCGAGAGATGTCACTAGTCGAAGTGCAAGATCTGCCGGCCGAGTTTGCGCAAACTGCTGCGCTCGCGCAGAAAGTCGGATTTGGAGGTGTCGAAATTCATGCCGCGCACGGGTTCCTGCTCAGCCAATTTCTATCACCTTTGTTCAACAAACGAACCGATGCGTACGGCGGCTCCTTGGGAAACCGAACACGTCTGTTGTTCGATGTCGTCGCATGCGTGCGGGAAGCTGTCGGACCAGAATTCCCAGTAGGCATAAAACTAAACGCAACCGACCAATTGGAGGGTGGTTTCCAACAAGACGAGGCGCTGGATGTTATCGCCGCTCTCGACGGAACAGGTATCGATCTGATCGACATCAGCGGCGGCACGTATTTTCCTGGCGCTACGTCTTCCTCTGATCGATCAGGCTCAGGACCATATTTCTTAGACTTTGCAGAACGTGCGAGGGCAAAAACGACCAAACCCCTGATGGTCACCGGCGGGTTTAAAACGCTGCAGCAGGCTGAAAGTGCCGTCCGAGATGGCAAAGCTGATGTCATCGGTCTTGCCCGCACGCTTGTTATTGATCCTGACCTTCCCAAAAAGTGGGTATCGAGCAACGATGAAAATCCGCAATTTCCCCGTCTTAACGATCCGCCGGAAGGTGGCGTTACTGCGTGGTTCACGATGCAAATCACAAGGATTGCCAACGGAGAGCCCCCGCTAGTGGCCTCCGACCTTGGCCATGCGATTACAGTCTATGAGGAGCGCGATGAGAAGCGCTACGCGTCTTGGAACAGTCATTTTCATCCGGGGTGATGAAATAATTCTCTCGGAGAGCGGCCACTGATTTCGTCGCATCAAAATGGCGCTTCGTCCGCACTGCGGTCCTTCGTGCAGTCCGCAACGAATTCATACTTTCCGCCCAAATTCGTCATTTGGCCGGCCATGGCGAAGGTTCGCTTCATGGCGGCGAACGGCCGCTTCCCGAAACCACATCTTCGGTCACGTGCCGCCGGAAGACGGCGGATGCGGGCGCATGAACACTCGGTCCATGGACGAGTTGCTCAACGAAGAGACCATCGGCTCATTCCAAGGGGCCAAGATAGTGATCGGGAATTCGCGGAGGTTCTATGACGCGAAGCGGTCAAGAGGCACCATTGAAGCTCCAATTCTGCGCCTAAGTAATTGATTTACTGAGCTTTTACCAGTTGTGCGGCAAAATTCAACTTGGGCGACACCGATAGCGCCAAACATGCCGTTTGCAGGGCGCTCTCGACGCTAGGCGTAGCGTCGCTCCATAGCGTCATAGTACGCTTTGTCCACCACGCCTTGCCGGACTTCGAAGCCGGCAACCGGACCATTTTCGTCCATTCGACCGTCGACCTTCAACATCGAAAGCGCGTCGTGCATTCCTTTCAGAGCACCTTGGAGGGCGACATTGGCGTAGAGAACCAAGCCAAATCCCATCGCGTTCAGGTCATCGAAATCGATGATTGGGGTCTTGCCGCCGACGACCAGATTGATGAGTTGGGGCGTGTCCACAAGCCGCTGCGGAATGGCGCGGATCTGGTCCAGCGTCTGCGGCGCCTCGACGAAGGTAACGTCGGCTCCGTCTTCGATAAATGCGTGGGCGCGCTCGATAGCAGCATCAAACCCTTGTGTGGCACACGCATCGGTGCGGGCAACGATCAGGAAGTTCGGGTCCTGACGCGCGTCGGCGGCCGCCTTGATCCGACTGCGCGCCTCCACGAGATCGACGACGTCCTTTCCAGAAAAGTGCCCGCACCGCTTGGGGTTTACTTGATCTTCCAGTTGGATGGCACTGGCGCCGGCGCCTTCCAGCATACGCACCGTGTGGTGCACGTTGAGCGCGTTGCCGAACCCGGTATCGGCATCGACGACGATGGGAAGGTCGGTGACATTGCGAATGGTGGCCGTGTGCTGGGCGATCTCCGGAAGCGAGACGAACCCGAGATCGGGCATCCCCAGATAGGTATTGGTGAGGCCAGCACCTGAGATGTAGACCGCTTCGAACCCCAGCTGATCGATCACGCGAGCTGCCAATGCATTGGCAGCACCCGGCATCAGGACCGCACCGCCGTTAGCCAGACGTGCGCGAAACGCCTTGTTGATCTCGTGGTTCATCATCGGTGCGTCCCTCATATCTCGTCGCCAAGAATTTGCACCTATTGACGACAGCGAAGGCTGGCAAGCGAAACGCCATGTCGTTCTATCTGATGAAATTCGCGGCACTACTCCGTAGTCATACTCCGCGCGAGACGTTCGAGCAGCGGGATGGCGTTGGCGCGTGCATCCTCGTCAAATCGCATCGCTAAGCCGGAGACGGTCAGCGCCCCCACAAGCTCTCCGGCACGATCAAACACCGGTGTCGAGATAGACGAAATGTTGGGGTTGGTCTGCCCCACCGAACTTGCCGTTCCGTTGTTGTTAAACGCGGTGAGGTCACCGACGTCTTCACCTGAGAAACGCCGCAGGACGAGCCCCGAAGCTCCGGTGGACAACCGAAGGCGCATTCCTTCATCCACGTGGAAGCGAAGAAGGTTGGGAGAATTTTCCCTGTATAAACAGACGCGCTCTTGACCTGCACGGACATAAAAGGACGCCGTTTCCCCAGTAGCCTCTGCAAGGATTTTTAGCGAGGGTGCCACTTGTTCCCGCCGCGTGAAGCCGCGCCGGAAGATCAATCCGAGACGCCAAACGCTGGGACCGACGGAAAATCGCCCATCCTCATCGCGTTGGATGAAGCCGTAGATCGCCATCGAATTGGTGAGGCGCAGAATTGTACTCTTGTGGAGGCCCGTTTCCTCGGCCAATTCAGCCAGGGACATGGCTGGTTTTTGCGTCGAGAACGCGCTCAGGATCGCCATCGCGCGTTCCACGGACTCGGTGCGGTTGGTGGCCATCTGCGTTCTACCTGACGAAACGGCTCTCCACCCAACTTGTCCTAAGCTCCATCTGCTGTCTAGCCTAGACGCAGTTGAGGAGGCTTTCTGTGCGCTATTTCGACATCGCAGGATCAGGTTATCGCGGCGTTGATTACTGCAGCATCCTTGGTGAGGGATACAAATCCCTCCCCTTTTCACTGAGGGTGCTCGCCGAAAACTCCAACCGCCACTCAGATGGCGGTGCGGCGGCGTTGGCCGTGCTGGCCCGTGAAGGTGCAGCGGTTCCGTTTCGCCCCGCACGTCTGCTACTTCACGACATGCTCGGTATCCCGGCCCTCGTCGACATCATGGCCATGCGCAATCAGCTTGATCGGTATGGTGCCGATCCGAGCAAACTCGACATGAGCCTGCCGGTGGACCTCGTCATCGACCATTCCATGTCGATCAACCATTGGGCCGACAAGTTCGCGCTGACCAAGAACATGGATCGCGAGTTTGAGGTTAATCGGGAACGCTTTGCGTTTCTGAAGGCGTGCGCAGCACGGTTCCCGCGGCTGCGTGTCATCCCACCCGGCGGCGGGATCTGCCACCAGGTGAACCTGGAGTATTTGGGCAAAACCGTTTTACCATCGGAGGACGAACCTGGGGTCCTGATCCCGGACTCTTGCCTAGGCACAGACAGCCATACGCCCATGATCAACGCGTTGGGGATAGCCGGCTGGGGCATCGGCGGCCTTGAGGCAGAGGGATTGCTCTTCGGCGAAACCACGCCAGTCAATGTGCCCCGTGTCATCGGCCTCGAAGTCACCGGTACACCTTCCGACCGCATCACTGCGACCGATATAGCGCTGGTCATCGCGGAGCGGTTGCGGGCAATCGGCGTGGTGGACACGTTCGTAGAACTATTCGGCAGTGGTTATGAAACGCTCAGCGTTCCAGACCGTGCAACCATCGCCAATATGGCACCCGAATACGGTTCAACGATGGTGTTCTGTCCGGTTGATGCGCGCACCATAGACTATCTGCGTCTCACCGGCAGAGGCGAGTTCGTCGACCGTACAGAAGCCTACTGCCGGGCTCAGAACCTGTGGGCCGAAGGTGTCGATCCGTCGGTGGAGTACGACGAGGTTGTTGAAATCAACCTGGCGCAAGTGGGGCGCTCTGTGTCGGGTCCTGCCCGGCCCGAACAGCGGATCGACCTTGCCCAAGCAACCAACCAACTTAAACTGAAGGATGAGACCGAGCGCCGCGTGCCGGTGGAAGGCATGGACTACGATATTGGCGACGGCGACGTCATCATCGCAGCGATCACCAGCTGCACCAACACCGCAAATCCGCGCAACATGGTTACGGCAGGTCTCGTTGCGCGCAACGCAGTGGCACGGGGCCTCACCGTGAAGCCGCACGTGAAAACCTCGCTAGCACCCGGGTCCCGGGTGGTGGCACGTTATCTAGCGCAAAGCGGTCTTCAGAGCGCTCTTGATGCATTGGGATTTGAGGTTGCAGCGTTCTCCTGTTCAACCTGCAACGGAATGTCGGGTCCCCTTCATCCCGCCCATGAGGCGGCCATCAAAGCAAACGAAGTACAAGGAATTGCGGTGCTTTCAGGCAACCGCAACTTCGCCGGACGGATTCATCCGCTCGCCTCGCGCAACATGATTGCCTCTCCACCAGTGGTGGTGGCGTATGCGCTGTTGGGCACAATCCTGAAAGACATCACGTCTGAACCACTGGGCTCGGATCGAAACGGTTCTCCGGTGTTTTTGTCTGACCTGTGGCCATCTGCGGAAGAGGTGACGCGCATCGTCGAAGCGCATGTGACACCAGATGAGTTCCGCACCAATTACGCGCAAATCGACGATGTGAATGACAGCTGGACAGCTTTGGAGGTTGGGAGTGGAACCTACGACTGGGTTCCGTCGACGTATGTCTCGTTCCCGCCGTTTGTGAAATGTATCGAACCGGAGAGCGACCACAATGAACCGCTCAAGGGGCTTCGACCGCTGGTTATCCTCGGTGACAGCATCACCACGGACCATATCTCGCCATCAGGTATCATAACGCCAGAGTCGGAAGCCGGGCAGTACCTGATTGCGAATGGGATCGAGCCCCGCGACTTCAACTCATTCGGTACGCGTCGCGGTTGTTCGGAGGTCGTGATCCGCTCCGCCTACGCCAACTATCGCCTGCAAAACGAGATGACGCCCGACAAGGAAGGTTCGTGGACACGCGTAGAACCGGAGGGTGAGATCACAACCATTTTCAATGCCATCGAGACCTACCAGGCGCGGGGCCAGAAGCTGGTGGTGATCGGCGGTAAGGAGTATGGTTGCGGCTCATCACGTGACACGGCGGCAAAAGCACCCTGGCTTGCCGGCATTCGAGCGGTGATTGCGGAGAGCTTTGAGCGCATCCACAGGTCCAACCTCGTCAATATGGGCATCGCCCCACTTTGCTTTCCACCCGGCGTTACCCGCAAGACGCTGAACCTTGATGGCACCGAGACCTACGACATCGACCTCAGCGATGATCTGAGTGAAGCAACGCTCACGATTAACCACTGCGACGGCAGCACGCACACAACCCCGCTGAAATTGCGGCTCTACAACGATGGCGAGCGCGCCACCTTCGCGCAGGGCGGACTGCTGGCGCGCGCTTTCCGCGGCTTCATAAAGGAGGCCGCGTAGTGCCGGAACGGTTGCGCGCCGCCTTCTATCGTGGCGGCACATCGAAGGCTGTGGTGTTCAACGACCGGGACTTGCCTGCCGGCCGCGCCTTGCGGGATCGGATTTTCCTCCACATCTTGGGCAGCCCGGACGCCTATGGGCGCCAACTGAATGGGATGGGCGGGGGCCTCTCCTCGTTGTCGAAGGTCGTCATTGTAAAGCCCTCCGCGCGCGACGATGCCGACGTCGACTACACCTTCGTCCAGATCGCTGTAGACGAACCGATCGCCGACTATGGCTCGGCCTGTGGTAACATGTCGTCCTGCGTCGGACCGTTCGCGGTCGATGAAGGGATGGTCGCGGTTGACGCCGGCCAAACCGAGGCGCTCGTGCGGATCTTCGACACCAATACCGAGCGCCACTACCACGCGCGATTTCCCCTCAGAAATGGCCGCGCGGTCGAAGAAGGGGACTTTTCGATCCCCGGCGTTTCGGGGACCGGCGCACGCGTGACGCTCAACTTCGTTGCACCTGGCGGCGCAGCAACCGGCGCGCTCCTGCCAACCGGCAACGCGGTGGACGTTGTTGAGGTAAAGGGAATCGGTGCTGTAGAGATGTCACTCGTCGACGCAGCAAACCCGGTCGTCTACGTCAACGCTGCCAACCTCAACCGGACAGCCACCGAACGCCCCCAGGATCTCGACAACGATCCCGCCTTCATGGACCGTATCGAACAGATTAGACGCGCGGGTGCAATCGCGATGGGGATGGCGGACACGCCCGAAAACGTCACGCGCTCGAACCCAAAAGTCGCGATGCTGGCCTCCCCACAGGACTTTGCGGCACTGGATGGAAGCCGATACGCGCCTGGCTCGCACGACATTAGCGTGCGGCTCGTCTCCATGGGGAATTTTCATCGCGCGATCACATTGACAGGCGGTATGTGCACCGCCGTCGCGGCACAAATCCCAGACTCTCTGGTCAATCGTATCGCCAAACCGCAAGGGCAGGAGCTGCGGATCGCTAATCCTTCCGGTGTTCTGCCAACAACCGCAGACGTGCGGATGCTCCCTTCCGGACCTGAAGCGGTCTCAGCCGGTACATTCCGGACGCAACGCCGGATGATGGAGGGAGCCGTCCTTTATCCCTCCGCCTTTCTGGAGAATGCTGAGTGAGCGATGCCGTCCCCTTCTTCCCCACAACCGACCTATCCGATGCCTATCCCGATATGGTGCGTCAAGTGACCCTACCCTTTCAAGACTACGGCGGAACGCGGACCTTTTCCGGCCGTATTCGCACCGCGGTGATGGTGGAGGACAGCAAGCTCATCCAAGACGTGCTGTTCCAAACATCGGGGAACGGAGATGTGATCGTGGTGGACGCTGGTGGATCAGTGCGGACCGCCATGCTCGGCGATCGCATGGCCGAACGCCTGATTTCGAATGGATGGTCGGGGATCGTCATCAACGGTGCTGTCCGTGACAGTGGGAGACTTGCCCTCCTTCCCCTTGGCGTGAAAGCGCTCGGAACGACGCCGGCGCGGTCGGGAAAAGCGGGGACCGGAGCCTTGGACGTACCGGTTGCATTCGGCTCGGTACTTTTCGAAACTGGAAAATGCATCTACTGCGATGATGACGGTATTCTCGTCGCAGACGAACCGCTCAAGATCTGAGCATCAGAAGTGAAAAAGAGGGAGGAACTAACTTATGGCTAACTCTGGGCTGACACGCCGCGCATTCACGGCTGTCGCAGTTGCGGCACTGTCGCTGAGCACGCCAGCGATCGCGCAAGATGAGGTGATGGACAAGATCCACTTCCTGATCCCTGGCGGCGCCGGTGGCGGTTGGGACGGCACGGCCCGCGGCACGGGTGAAGCGCTTACCAAGTCTGGTCTTGTGGGTACGGCAACCTACGAAAACATGTCCGGCGGCGGCGGCGGCAAAGCGATCGGCTACCTAATCGAGAACGCAGCGTCTAATCACGGCACGCTGATGGTGAACTCGACGCCTATCGTGATCCGTTCACTCACAGGCGTATTCCCGCAGAACTTCCGCGACCTCACGCTTGTTGCCGGCACCATCGGCGATTACGCAGCCCTTGTCGTTCCCGCCGACGGGTCGATCCAAGACCTCAATGGCCTGATCGAAGCCTTCAATGCTGACTCGAATGCTGTTGCAGTGGGTGGCGGCTCGGTGCCAGGTGGAATGGACCACTTGGTCGCGGCCATGGTGTTCCAGGCAGCCGGTGCGGACCCCATAGCAATGAAGTATGTGCCGTACGACGGCGGCGGCGCCACCATGGCCGGGCTCCTTTCCGGCGAAGTGCAGGCGGTGTCGACCGGCTTCTCCGAGGCGGTGGAACTCGCCAAGGCCGGCGAAGTGCGCATCATCGGCGTTACCGCGCCGGAACGTGTGGATGCCTACGCCGACGCACCCACCATGGTTGAGCAAGGGAACGACACCACGTTCGTCAATTGGCGCGGTTTCTTCGCAGCGCCTGGCCTTCCGGACGACAAACTGACCCAGTATCAGGACGCACTGGCAAAAATGTACGATACCGACGAGTGGGAAGCGGTCCGCTCGCGCAACGGTTGGGTGAACATCCACAACCCCGGCGATGACTTCATGACATTCCTTGTCGCCCAGGAAGAAACCATCGGCGACCTCATGCGTAAGCTGGGTTTCCTTTAAGCCGCTAAAGCACGCACTATGCGTGACCGGTGGCCCGGCGAGCCTGGGCCACCCACAAGACATAACAATCGGGGGAGCCCATGGCGCTCGATCGCTGGCTGGCATTGGTCATTTTGCTGATCTGTCTGGCCTATGGCTACGCGGCCTATTTTACCATGGACGATCTTCTCCCGCCGATCATGCGGCGAAGCCCTGTCTGGCCATCGAGCTTTCCCAAAGTTCTCGCTATCGGCGCTGTCATACTGTCGCTCATCGTATTACTCGGGTTCGAAAAAGTGCCGAACAAGAAAGATGCAGCAGACATCAACCTGTCTCGCCTCGGTGAATACAAAGTTGGTCAGGCCCTCCTACTTTTGGGACTCATGGTAGCGTACGCCCTTCTGTTGCGACCGTTTGGCTTCCTAGGTGCGACATTCCTCTTTCTGTTCTGCGGAAGTTTCATTCTCGGAGAGCGACGCTTCCTCATGATGATCCTTATCTCTACAATCGCGGCGGGAAGCGTCTGGTATCTGGTTGATTCTGTGCTGGGGATTTTCCTCAGTCCTCTCCCTCTATTCATGAGCGGCAGTTGAGATGCTAGAAGGACTAATGGCGGGGCTGGCAACAGCCTTCACGTTCCAAAACATCGTGATGGTAGTGGGAGGCTGCCTGATCGGAACATTCATCGGAATGCTTCCCGGTCTTGGTCCCATGTCCATTATCGCTATCATGATCCCCATCGCGATCACCATTGGCGATCCTTCTGCAGCGCTCATTCTTCTTGCTGGCGTCTACTACGGAGCGGTCTTTGGCGGATCGACCTCCTCGATCTTAATCAACGCTCCAGGTGTCGCCTCCACCGTTGCCACCAGCTTCGACGGCTACCCGCTGGCGCGCCAAGGCAAGGCCGGTAAGGCCCTGACCGTTGCCGCGATCTCGTCGTTCGCGGGCGGTACGATCGGCGCTATTTTGTTGATGATCTTCGCCCCTGCTTTGGCGTCGGTGGCATTGTTGTTCCACTCGTCGGAATACTTTGCGCTCATGGTCGTTGGCCTGTCCGCCATCGCGGCCTTCGCGGGAACGGGTCAGATCGCTAAAGCGCTGCTGATGACATTTCTGGGCCTGATCATGGCAACGGTTGGTGAGGGTGTCCTTTTCAACTCGCCACGATTTACTATGGGCATCATGGACCTTCAATCCGGGTTCGGCTTTATCACCCTTGCGATGGCAATGTTCGCTTTACCTGAAGCTATCTTCCTCGTACTCGACCCTAACCGGTCAAAGACAGGTGATGGTGGTAGCAGCGGCAAGATTAAAGATCTGCGCATCACCCACAGTGAGGCACGACGCATCACCCCGGTGATCGGGCGCCAGTCGCTCCAGGGTTTTTTCATCGGTGTGCTGCCGGGCGCCGGCGCCACCATCGCTTCCTTCCTCGGCTACGCAGTTGAGCGCAACATCGCTTCGAAGGAGGAGCAGGAGCAGTTCGGCAAGGGTTCCGTAAAAGGGATCGCCGCGCCCGAAAGCGCAAACAACGCGGCGTGTACCGGGTCATTCGTGCCCTTGTTGACGTTGGGCATTCCAGGATCAGGCACTACGGCGATCCTACTCGGCGCGCTGATCGCCCTCAACGTTAGCCCAGGCCCCAGACTCATGCTGGATGAGCCTCAGATTTTCTGGGCAGTTATCATTTCTATGTATCTAGGGAACGTGGTTCTCCTGATCCTAAACCTCCCTCTGATCCCCTATATTGCCAAGGTACTTGCAGTGCCGCGAAATTACTTGATTCCATTTATCCTATTTTTCACGCTGATGGGCGCGTATATCGGGCAAAACAACGCCACCGAACTTTTGATCCTTGTCGGTTTTGGAGTATGCGCAACACTTATGCGTTTTGCGGACTATCCGTTAGCGCCACTACTTATTGGCTTTATCCTCGGGCCGCTTCTGGAGAATAACTTTTCTCGTGCCATGCAACTTTATGATGGTATCAGCTTCATTTGGGAGCGTCCGATGACGTTGGGTTTGCTTGTCCTCGCCGCCGTTTTGGTTGTCTTGCCGAGCTATCGCCAGCGCCGCGCACGCGCGCGCGCTGAGGGTGTCGCAGACGCAGACTAAGTGCCACTATACTTGCCTCGGCAGCAAGGCCGTACCTCATCTCGATGACGGTACGGTCGCATCTCTCCGTCGTCAGATAATTTGGGACATCGGAGGGCATGACGCTCAGGAGGGTTTGGCTCTTTCTGTTTTAGGTTGCGCGGCCTGTCGCAGTTTGAGTAAGCGGCACTGGCGGCTGGTGCGTTCTTTGATTTT
The DNA here is from genome assembly GCA_039189655.1 of Pseudomonadota bacterium. Lineage (GTDB taxonomy): Bacteria > Pseudomonadota > Alphaproteobacteria > Rhizobiales > Amorphaceae > Acuticoccus. Next base: position 11,164 of record JBCCYN010000150.1, read on the forward strand.
CCATCGTTCTTCGTGGATAGCTGAGGCTCGACGGAAGTAGGCGTCTGCCGGTGTAACGTTGCCGAGGCTCTCGTTCGCTCGGCGGTGATTGTAGTGGTCCACAGTGGCCCGCCGAACATTATCCTGGATCCGGTTCCAGACGCGGCCGGGATGTGGCCTTCGATCGTCCAGCCCGGCATCGCCGGACGCTCAGGTGCGATCCCATCACCTGTGGAACGTGCTTCT
>JBCCYN010000151.1:0-11380 GCA_039189655.1 Pseudomonadota bacterium
ATGTCGCAGTCTTCGCGGTCGAGCCAGACCCCTTCGCGCCGCTTCACTTTGTCTAACATCGATATGCCTCCCCAGCATTCCGGCCCCGTTTTCGCGCGCCGAACGATCCCATCTCGGCCATGGGCGTGTGCCAATGCGGAGATGGGATCGTTCGGCGCGCGAAAACGGGGCCGGAATGCTGGGGAGGCATATCGATGTTAGACAAAGTGAAGCGGCGCGAAGGGGTCTGGCTCGACCGCGAAGACTGCGACATCGAAGCGTTTCGCAACCAAGTATCGCGCGAGACCTTGCGCAGCGACTATCCGAACGCGGTCGCAGTGGAAGGCAATATTCCCATTTATGACGGCGAGGCCCTTGATCGCGAGTTCACCGATGAGGCCACGGCGCGCGCAATCATGGCGGAGTTCCACCACGTGTTTCGCGACGGTCCAGGAATTGTGGCGGTGCGGGGCGGTTATCGCGACATAGCCCTAGTAAACGACGTTACCGACCTTATCAACGCATTGATTGCGGAGGAGGAAGCGGCGGGGACTGGCAGGGGCGATCACTTTGCCGCCGCCGGGGCCAACAGCCGCGTTTGGAACGCACACGAGAAGTTATGCATGCGCGATCCGGTCCTTTTCGCGCGTTACAACGCCAACGAGATCCTGCGCCGGTTGTGCGAGGCGTGGCTTGGCAGCGGCTACCAGATCACCGCGCAGGTGAACGTGGTGCGACCCGGTGGCAAAGCCCAATCCCCCCACCGGGACTACCACATGGGTTTTCAGAGCTTTGAAACCCTCACCGAGTATCCGAGCGCGCAGCATGCTTTGTCAGCCATGCTAACCCTGCAAGGAGCGGTGGCCCACACCAAAATGCCCATCGAATCGGGACCGACGAAGCTCCTGCCCTACTCCCAGACATTCCTGGCTGGCTACCTGGCTGTATTACTTCCTGAATTTGCGGAATACTTCGAACAACACTTCGTCCAGCTTCCTTTGGAAACAGGCGATATGCTGTTTTTCAACCCCGCCACTTTCCATGCCGCCGGTGAAAACCGCACGAGCGACGTCCAGCGGGTCGCAAATCTCATGCAGATTGGTTCCATCTATGGGCGCACCACCGAGCTTTTGGACCGTACGCGGATCACCAATGCCGTTTACCCGCACCTTTTAAACCTGCTGGCGGATGGGGTGTTGTCGCGGCGCGAAGTGGACAATGTGGTGGCGGCAAGCGCCGAGGCCTATCCCTTCCCCACCAACCTTGATCTTGACCCGCCCATCGGCGGCATGGCGCCCCCGAGCCAGCAAGACCTCGTACGCCAGGCGCTCGCAGAGAACTGGACCGCGAGCCACCTTGCCGACGCGATGGTTGAGCAAAACGGGCGCAAGCGCTCCCACTAATTCTTTTGTCCGGTCTTGCCGTTTCCATTCGCGGCGCGAAGCGCCTCGTCGCGGGAGATGGATAGGCTCTCGCTGTTCCTGGTGATGACGAGATGGTGGTTTGCGGACACGTCAGACCAAGGGCTCACATCACCATCGGGCCAAATCACCCGCAGCCGTCCCTCGGCCGCATCGCCCAGACCGAAATGCTCAAACCCCGCATGGCCGCCGGCGTGTCCCCCGCCCACATGTACTTCACGTGTCTGGCTGCGGCCACCGGCGACAAGTTCGATGCGCGCACCAACGGCGTTTCGGTTCCCACTGTCCTGCAGCAGGCGCACAGCGAGCCAGTGGCCCGGTTGCGACGTTTCGTTCTGGTAGACCGCCATAGGCGCCCGGCGCTGAACCACCACAAGGTCGAGAAGACCGTCGCGGTTGAGATCCACGAGCGCTGCGCCACGCCCTCGCTCCATGGACGCAACACCGGCATCCGCCGCCGCTTCGGTGAAACGACCGTCGGCACCCTGCATCAGCAAATTATCCGGGTCGCGCATGGCAAGACTAGGCATTTGATTGACGTTGCCCTTGGCAAAGTAAAGGTCGTCAAGGCCATCATTGTCCACGTCGCCGAACGCCACGTGCCAGCCGGCGCTGGGCCGACCTTCATCGCCGATGTGCGGCACATGGGCCGTCGTTCCGCGCTCATAGGCGATGGATGAAAAGGCTGGCCGGTGGGCCGGGTCTTTCAGGGTGAAAAGTTTTTGGTCGGCCATGCTGGTGACCGCGATTTCGGGGCGGCCGTCGCCGGTGATGTCGCGGGCGGCAATCCCCATCCCCCAAAGCTTGTGCTCGGGCCATCCATCGTCCGCACCAAATTCTTTCAAGGCCGGCGAAATGCGAAAGAGTTGTTCTTGGCCCTCGTGAACATAGTAGTGACGATCATTGCTGATCCAAAGATCAGAGGCTCCGGTTCCACTCCAATCCACGAACAGCATAGACAATGCGCAGTAGCCGGGAGCGATGATTTCGGGTGGCCGGTAGCTCCCTTCGCTAGGGCGAAAGAGCTGATGGATGTCGCAGGCACCGAAGGGCCCGTCGGGTCGCTCCCGATCGACGTAGTTTCCCACAGCAAACGTTGGCCACTCGGCGCCGGGCTCCCAAATCGCGGCAAAGGCTGTGGACCAATCGTTGCCGGGCGCAATTCCCCAGGTGTCATCTACGCGCGAAAAGGAACAGTCGCCCTCTCCGCGCAGCACACGATTTTCGCCGACCCGCAACACGAAGAGATCCAAATGCCCGTCGCCATCGATATCGAGCGGGTAGGCGCCGATTACGCCGGTGAGATCTTTGGCGGGCGCTTCGGCGAGGGTAAAATTTATCGTTTCGCCGGGGACTTTGGCGGTGTTGACGAATAGTCTTGCGGGGTTTTCACCGCCCGCAGCAAAGACGTCCGGAAAGCCATCCGCGTTGCAATCAAAGACCGCAACGCCGCCGCCCACAAAATGCTCCCAGTCCCCGCCGTAGATGTGGGGAACTGGCAAGGTTTGGGAAAGATCGCGAAAGCGCGGACCCGCATCCGCGCTCTGAGCAACAATGGCGCTGATCAGCGCGGCGAGGAATGCCCTACGCATTCTCGGCGGCGATGATCCCCGGCGCGTAGGTTCCGTCCGGCCGCTTGCCCAGGATAATCATTTGCAGGACCTCGTCCTTGTCGGTGTCTTCGGTGCGGCCGGTCCACACGTGGCGGCCGTTCTTCATGACCGCGATGCGATCTGACAGGTCGAATACGTCGTGCAGGTCGTGGGAGATCATGACGAGCGCGATCCCCTCTTGCTTCAGCGCCCGGATGAGGTCCGCCACCATCTGCGTTTCCTGGGGGCCGAGCGCTGCGGTGGGTTCATCCATAATGATGATCCGCGCGTTGAACTGGAGCGCTCGGGCGATGGCAACGGACTGACGCTGACCGCCGGAAAGGTTGCTCACCGGGTCGTGGAAATTCTTGAACTGCGGGTTGAGGCGCTTCATGACCTTGATGGAGGCGTGCTCCATGGCTGCGTCATCGAGGGCCCCCCAGGCCGTCAACATTTCGCGGCCAAAGAAGATGTTGGCAGCGGTGTCCAGATTATCGGCGAGCGCGAGTGTCTGGTAGATGGTTTCGATGCCAAGGTTCTTTGCATCGATGGGCGTGCTGATCGATGCAGGCTTGCCTTCGATGAGGATTTCGCCGCCGTCCATCACAAAGGCGCCGGACAGCATTTTTATGAGCGTGGACTTGCCTGCACCGTTGTGGCCGAGAAGGCCGAGCACTTCGCCGGGGTAAAGCTCGATGCTCATGTCCTCCACCGCATGGACACCGCCAAAGCGTTTGTGCACCCCCTTCATCTCAACGACTGGCTTCAAAGGACCCTCCCGTTGATGCAGCGTTCGACAGCCATTGGAACCGAGCCCCCATCATCGGCGCCTGCGCTGGTAGATCACGTCAAACCAGACGGCGAAGATCAGAACACCTGCCATGATCATTTGCTGGGGCGCGCTTTGAACGCCCACAAGCACCATCCCATTTTGAAGGCTCTGCATCAGCAACGCACCGATCAGCGCGCCGATGATAGTGCCCGTTCCCCCTGAAAGCGACGTTCCGCCAATTACCGCCGCCGCAATGACTTGGAGTTCTAGAAGCTGACCAATAGAGAGCGGTGCGGCATTGAGCCTTGCCGTGGAAATGACTGCGCCGATGGCGGTAAGCGCACCGATCAGTGCAAAACTCATCATAACGACTTTGCGGGTATTCACGCCGGCAAGTTGTGCCGCCTCCGGATTACCGCCATAGCCGTAGATATACCTGCCGAAGCGGGTCATGTTGGCGATGTAAATCATCGCGCAGGCCACAACAATGAGAACAAGAACTGGGATCGGGATGCCTCGACCGTCCTCGCTGCGCGGGAAGTTGTAAGCGTTCATGGTCCACACAAATGCCGCGATGAGCGCGCCGACCAAAACGACGGTGCTGATTTCGACCGACATTGGACGCACAACAAAACCCAACGAGGCTCGCTTACTGCGCTTCCATAAGGTGATCGCCAAAAACAGAAGAAACCCGAAGGCTCCCACGACCCAACTATAGGTTTCGCCGATGGATCCACCACCAAAAATACTGTAGGTGGTATCAAGGGGCGTGACGGTCCGTCCTTGGGTGAAAAGCCAGCCTGCGCCGCGCCAGAACATCAACCCCCCGAGCGTGACGACGAACGCCGGAACGGTGAACTTGGCGATAAGCCAACCCTGAAAGGCGCCCGCTGCGGCACCGGCCACAACCATGATGAGGATCGAGATCCACCACGTGTTGGGCCCCTCCAGGGGAAGCACTTCGGCCTGCATGTAGCCGCCCAAGATGCCGAGGAAAGCAAGGAGCGAGCCCACAGACAAATCGATGTTGCGCGACACGATGATAAGCACCATCCCCGTCGCGAGCAAAGCTGTGACGCTCGTCTGGACTGAAAGGTTCCAAAGGTTTCGGGGCGAAAGAAAGATGCCGCCGGACATGATATCGAAGAATAACCAGATGGCGATGACAGCGCCGATCATCGCGATCAACCGCGTGTCCATCTGGAGCGTGCCCGCGGCATGTTGCCAGAACGGCAGACGGCTCGTGCCGTTGCGGCTGGTGGTTTCGGCCAATTTGTCCTCCCAGCGACAGCTTTGGATTGTTCGTCGCTTTGTTAGGCCAATGTTGCAACCGGTTGCATACTGTGTCAACTTATCTCAACAGTCGCGTTTCGTCGGCCAGTGTCCAGCGCGTCAAGATAAACGACAGCACTCAGGGGAGGAAGACTTAGCATGACAACTTCACGGACCAGGTTTACAGGACTTATAGCGGGCGCTGTACTCGCCGCGGGCGCGTTTGCGGTTGCGCCGGCATCGGCAGACTCACCCGTCGTCGGCGTGAGCTGGTTCAAGTTCGCGGACGAGCGTTGGAAGATTGACGAGGCAGGCATCAAATCCGTGGTTGAGGCCGCGGGCGCCGAGTATATTTCTGCGGATGCGAACTTCTCGCCTGAAAAATCAGTGGCCGATATCGAAAACCTTATGACCCGCGGCGCTGATGTGCTCATCATCATGTCAGGCGTTGCCGACGCGGTGGGGCCGGTGGTGCAGCGCGCCCTCGACGAGGGCATCCCGGTGGTCGCGTACGACCAGCTCATCGAAGTGCCCGGCACATTCTATGTCTCCTTCGACGCACGCTCGGTAGGCAAGGAACTGGCCAACGGCATGCTCGCGGTCGCGCCGGAGGGAAACTACGCCATCATCAAGGGTGACGACGGCGATCCCAATACCCATCAAATGTTCGCTGCCTATCAAGATGTGATGCAGGCAAAGTATGATGCTGGTACGATTAAAGTTGTTGGTGAGCAGTTCATCGATGACTGGCGGCCGGAAACTGCAAAAAATACCATCGAGCAAATTCTCACTGCGAACGACAACAAGGTCGACGCGGTGATGGTGATGAACGATGGCATGGCGAGCGGTGTCGCCCAGGCGCTGGAAGAACAAGGGCTCGAGGTGCCCATGTCGGGACAAGACGGCGCACCGGGCGCGCTCAACCGCATCGCCCGCGGGCAGCAGACCTTCACCATCTGGAAGAACGCGTTCCAGCTCGGCGAAACCGCGGCCACCGTGGCACTTCATCTTGCAAAGGGCGAAGAAGTACCCAACAAGTCTAAATTCTCCGGCGGGCCCCAAGGCGTAGAGCTTGACGCAATGCTGCTTCCGGTGGACCGCATCGACAACACCAATCTTGACCGCACGATCGATATCGGTTGGGCCACGAAAGAGCGCGTGTGCGCCGGTGTCACGGAGAATGCGCCGGCCGTTTGCCAGTAATCACGTCCCAAACTTGGTTGCATCCAAAGCGCCACCGCATTCGTGCGGTGGCGTTGTTCGTTCTGACCAACCGAAGGGCTATGCGAGATTGCAGGTGTGGCGCTTGTCCCCCGGCGGCGCTATGATTGGAGCGACCATGGACTGCAATCGCTTCCCATGAGAGTGACGCTAAAGGATGTGGCGGCGCGAGCCGGCGTATCGCGTTCAGCTGTCTCGCGTACCTTCACGGAAGGGGCTTCGGTCTCGGCGGAAAAACGGCGCCGGATCGAGCGCGCCGCAGCAGAATTAGGGTACGCTCCGAGTGCCCTTGCCACCGGCCTCAGCACCGGTCGCACCAAACTCATCGGGCTCGTCTCGAACAATTTTCATAACCCGATCTTCCTGGAAATCTTCGATTTATTCACCAGGGAATTGCAAGATAGGGGCCTGCGACCCCTACTCGTCAATCTGAGCGATGAAACCGATCCGATGAATTCGGTGCGAATGCTTCGGCAATACTCCGTCGATGGCGTGATCGTGGCTTCGTCTACGTTGCCTCCAAGCTTTGCGGCGCACTTTCGTGAGGCCGATATTCCGACCGTGCATTCTTTCGGGCGCGTCGGATGCACACCTAATGTCCATGTGGTCGGTGTCGACAACGAGGACTGCGGCAAGATCGCGGCCCGCACGCTCGTGGCGCGCGGTTACACTTCGATTGCCTTCCTCGGCGGCCCCCGCAACGCCACGTCTACCATCGACCGGCTCAAAGGTTTTTTGGACGAGGCGAACCGGTCCTCTGGTCTGCGCGTTTCCACAAGATTTGCGTCCGCATACACCTTCGACGCCGGCCGCAAAGAGATGAAGAGCATTCTTGCCGCTGGAGAGCCGGCGGAGGCTTATTTTTGCGGGGACGATGTCCTGTCCATCGGCGCTCTGAGCGCGTTGACCGAAGCGGGCTTCTCGGTCCCCCAAGACGTCGGTCTTCTGGGCCTCAACGATATGGAAATGGCCCGGTGGCAGAACATCAACCTGTCAACCATCCGTCAGCCGGTTCCCGAAATCATAGATGCGTCCGTCGACTTGATCGCGGAGTCGGTCGCCGAGCCGGCGGTTAAGCCGGAAGCGCGGATTTATCCTTGTAGGATCATTGAGCGCGGCACGCTTCGTCCGCTTCCCTAAAACATCATCCCGCCGAAACGAAGGACGGTCGGCAAGGCGGTCCGGCAATGCCAAATGGAGAGAGCGCCGATCAGATTCATTCAGATCCACAGGCGTTCTCTGCGGTACGCCTAGAGCCAGATTCCGCACCATGGAATCACGTTGCGATTCGAACCGCACGGAAAGACAAGGACTTCGAGCAGGTCATGAGATCGTATGATCGTGTGACCTACGACCCACTCTAAATCGCCAACCTCTTTGGGTGTATTTGGGAGCGCGCTACCGGAACATGGGGGGGCGCGCATCGACCCAAGCGCCCTGGCTCGTGCCGGACTCGGCAACGGCATAGATCGCGGCCATGGAGCGCAACCCATCATGCGCGCTGGGCACAAGAGCGGCAGCGGGATGGGGCGCTACGCCATCCTTGCGGGCAACGACAAGATCAGCAAGGTCTCGATAAAGATTTGCGAAGGCGAGCGGCATACCTTCGGGATGACCGATGGCAACGCGCGATGCTCGCTCAGCCTCAAAGGAAAGCGCCGACTCCCCACGCTCCACCACTTGCAAGCGCGAGCCGAGGGCCATGTGGAAGAGCTGGTCCGGTCGCTCCTGCGCCCAGCGCAGCCCGCCATTTTCCCCGAACACTTGCAGCGTCAGGCCATGTTGCCGGCCAATGGCCACAGATGACGTCCAAAGACGGCCAACCGCGCCGTTCGACATCCGAAAATTCACCATCGCATCGTCTTCAAGCTCACGGCCGGGCACGCAGGACACCGTATCGGCGGAAAGGCGCTCCACGTTCTGCCCGGTGACGAACGAGGCCAGGTGCATGGCGTGGATGCCGCAATCGGCGAACTGGGCCGAGACACCGGCCTGCTGCGGGTCGTAGCGCCAACGCACCCGCGGGTTGTCGGCATCAGCGGCATCGGCATGGTGGCCGTGGGAGAATTCGGCAACCACGACCCTCACGCGACCCAGCTCTCCCCGGGCAACGATCGCTCGCATTTCCCGCACCAAGGCATAGCCGGAGTAGCCGTAGTTGACGGCGCAGATCAGGCGCTGCGCCTCAGCAAGGCGGACGATGTCTTCCGCCTCCGCCACGGTGAGGGTCAGCGGCTTTTCGCACATGACGTGGAAACCCGCTTCCAAAAACGCCCGAGTGATCTCGTAGTGGGTGGCGTTGGGGGTTGCGACGGTCACAAGGTCGAGCCGATCGGTCTGCCGCGCCCGTTCCTTTTCCAGCATCTCGCGCCAGTCGCCATAGGCGCGGTCGGCGGCAAGGCCAAGCGCCTGACCGTAGGCACGCCCCTCCTGCGGCCGGTGGTCGAGCGCCCCGGCCACAAACTCGAAGGCTCCATCGATGCCGGCCCCCAGGCGGTGCGCTGGCCCGATCTGACTACCCTCTCCGCCTCCGATCAATCCCCACTTGAGCCTTGGCATCGATCGACTACTCCTGCTGCGAGGTCTTCAATGGTGAGCGCCGCACCTGGCGGATACGCCTGTTGCTGGCGCTTCTGACCTAAAAAGTTTCTTGGGATCGAGCTAGTCGATGGAGGCCACATCGACCCAGCGGCGTTCGCGCGAGGACAAGTGCGCCGCTGCGATGATGCGGTTGACCTCCATGCCATCGCGGAAGGTCGGCCACACCGCCGCACCGCTGTGAATGGCTTTGAGGAAATCGCGCGCCTCAATGGTGATGCCATCTTGATAGCCTGTCCCATGGCCGGGGCCCTGGCAGAACGGCTCGTAGTCAGGGTGCGCGGGACCCGTCAGTATCTTGGTAAATCCTCGGATCGCCTCCGGGCCCTCCGATCGGTAAAGCCACAGTGCGTTTTGGTCCTCGTTGTCGAACCGGATCGCGCCTTTCGTTCCATAGATATCGTAGGCGTAACCCATTTTCCGCCCCGTTGCGACGCGACTGATGAAAAGGTTGCCCACCACACCCCGTTCAAATCGGCAGATGATTTGTGCTTGATCGTCGTTGGTCACCTCTTCGGGACCCTTGGCGCCAGGGCGTGTTTTGTGGACGGTCTCCACCTCCGCGACGAGTTCCGAAATGGGACCTAACAGCGCAAGGGATGCGTTGATGATGTGGGGCGACAAGTCCCCCATGGCGCCGTTGGAAATCCCCCGGGTCCGCCAATTGGCCGGCTCTTCGGGGTCCGCGGAAAAGTCCTCGGTGTGCTCGGCCCGGAAGCTCGTCACGTCGCCGATGGTGCCGTCGCTCACAAGCGCGCGGGCGAACTGGGTCGCCGGGGTGCGCACGTAATTGAAGCCCACCATGTTGGCAACGCCCGCGGCCTCAGCGGCCGCCACCATCGCCTCGCTGTCGGCAAGCGACATGCCCAGCGGCTTTTCGCAAAACACCGGCTTGCGCCTCGCCAACGCTGCTAACGCAATCTCGCTGTGGGTGGATTGGGGCGAAGCGATCACCACCGCCTCCACGCCTGGGTCATTTACCAGCGCACGCCAGTCGTCGGTCGCCCGCTCGAAACCGTAGGCGGCGCGATAGCGCTCCGCGGACGCGGGAGTCGTTGCGCATACGCACTCGAGTTTGGGGCGCAACGGCGTATCGAACACCGCAGCGACAGCGCGCATGGCAACCGCATGGGCCTTTCCCATGTAGCCACCGCCGACGATACCAATTCCGATGTCCGGCACGGGGCCCTCTATGAAATAATACGATTGCAACCGGTTGCAATCGTTGTATCGTGGCCCTGTTTCGACCGCAAGCAAGAAGACGTCGGGCGCAAAAGTCGATAGACGGTGCACACCGACAGCAAATTTTTGGAAGCCGCGTATGTCCACCTCTTCGCGAACGGTTCGTTTGACAACCGCCCAGGCGATCGTTCGCTACCTCATGAACCAGTTCATGGAAATCGACGGGGTTGAAACGCGGATCTGCGGCGTCGGCTTCGGTATCTTCGGTCATGGCAATGTCCCTTGCCTGGGCGAAGCGCTCTACGGGGTGCGTGAAGAATTGCCGCTTTATCGCGGTCAGAACGAGCAGGGCATGGGTTTTGCGGCGGCCGCCTACGCCAAATACCACCTGCGCCAGCGCTTTGCATTCTGCACGGCCTCGGCGGGACCTGGGACGGCCAACCTTCTGACGGCATCGGCGCTTGCCCACGCGAACCGGTTGCCCATGCTGATGCTTTGCGGCGACACCTACACCACGCGCCTTCCCGACCCGGTGCTCCAGCAATTGGAACACTTTGGCAATCCGGCCTATGGCCTCAACGATGCCTTCCGCGCCGTCACCCGCTACTGGGACCGCATCACACATCCCGCGCAGGTGATCCAATCGCTGCCGGCGGCGCTATCGGCGATGCTCGACCCGGGAGACTGCGGGCCGGCCTTCTTTGGTCTTCCCCAAGATGTGCAAGGCTGGGCGTTCGACTATCCCGTCGAACTATTTGAACGGCGTATCCATCGAATTCGGCGCGTCGGACCCGATCCCGCAGAGGTTCAAGATGCCGCAGAACTGCTAAAGAACGCTGTGCGCCCGCTCATCATTGCGGGGGGCGGCGTCCAATACGCCAAAGCTGTGCCGGAACTCACTGCGTTTGCCGAGCGGCACGGCATCCCTGTGGTGGAGACCATCGCCGGGCGCGCCAATATGCTGGCGACGCATCCGCTCAATATTGGCCCCATTGGCGTGACCGGATCGGACAGCGCCAATGCCATCGCGGCCGAGGCTGACGTGATCCTGGCCGTGGGCACGCGGTTGCAGGACTTCACCACCGGGTCCTGGACCGCGTTTTCCCACGAGGCGCGCTTTGTAGCACTCAATGCCGGGCGCCACGACGCGGGCAAGCACCGTGCGCTTCCTGTGGTGGGAGATGCCAAGCTTGGACTACACGCCCTCGCCCAGAGCATGGACGGCTACAGCACGCCGCCTGACTGGACTGCGCGCGCGCAATCGGAGCGCAAAACCTGGGACGCGTATGTCGCGACCAACGTGACGCCGGGCAATCGCCCGAACTCCTACGCCCAAGCCATCG
>JBCCYN010000152.1:0-11204 GCA_039189655.1 Pseudomonadota bacterium
CTGCGACCGGGCTCGCGCGGGCTGACCACGGATGCCTGCGTGCCTATCAGCCGGCTGGCCGAATGCATCGCCGCGACTCAGGAGGATTGCTCCACCTCACCGATTCCCGCGCCGATCGTTGGCCATGTTGGTGACGGCAACCTTGAGGTGGACGCCTCCAAGCGGCGCATCTCGCTCGGCCTCAAGCAGGTGATGGACAACCCGTGGGAAGCGTTCCTAGAGCAGTACCCGCCCGGCACCACCGTGGAAGGCGAGGTCAAGAACAAGACCGAGTTCGGCCTTTTTGTGGGCCTTGAGAACGACATCGACGGGATGGTCCACCTGTCGGACCTTGATTGGAACCGTCAGGGTGAAGAAGTCATCGACGACTACAACAAGGGCGAGACGGTCAAGGCCGTTGTCCTTGAGGTGGATCCGGAGAAGGAACGCATTTCTCTGGGCATCAAGCAGCTTCAGTCCGATCCGTTCACCGATGCGGCCGAGGGTGCGAGCGGTTCAGAGGTGAAACGCGGTGCCATCGTCACCTGCGAGGTCGTCGAAGTGAAGGAGGCCGGTCTCGAGGTCGCCATCGTCGGCACCGAGCTGACCGCCTTCATCCGTCGTTCGGAGCTTGCCCGCGACCGCAACGACCAGCGGCCCGATCGCTTCAGCGTTGGCGACAAGTTCGACGCCCGCGTTACCCAGTTCGACCGCAAGGCACGCCGGGTAGCCGTCTCCATCAAGGCGTTGGAAATCGCCGAGGAGAAGGAAGCGGTGGAGCAGTATGGCTCGACCGATGCCGGTGCTTCCCTGGGCGATATTCTGGGTGCTGCTCTGCGGGCGCGCAACGAGCAGGAATAGCGGTTCCGGCGCTCCTCGCCAGGGGCGTCGAACTTTTTGTAAGATTGGGGGTCGCTCCACCGAGCGGCCCTTCTTTTTTGGCGTGAGCAGCCGGCGCCGAACACAGCCGGAGCGATCGGCGCAGGACAAAGGGGAACGCCGCCATGAACCTTGAGGCCAACAAAGCGGTTTCGCGCCGCATGCTCGAACTTTGGGCCGCCCACAACACCGATGATCCCCACGAGATCATCGCCGAGGACTATGTGAACCGCCAGGAGCCGGCCATGCCCGACGGATCGCACATCCTGGGCCGCGAAGCCTGGTTGGCGCTCGTTAAATCCAACCACACCGCGTTTCCCGATTGCCGGGTGGAAATCCTGATGCAGATCGCCGAGGGCCACGCCGTCGCCACCCGCTGGCGGTTCAACGGAACCAACACCGGACCCTACCTCGGACACGCGCCCACAGGCATCCATGTGACCTGGACCGGTATCGAGATCGACCTCTTCCGCTACGAGCACATCGTTGAAAGCTGGGTCGATTGGGACCGCCACCATCAGTTGAAGATGCTCGGGCACATCTAGAAAAGTTGACAGTGCTGGATGACAATTTTTTAGAACAGCGGGGGGAGTGGCTGAATATTATCGGATTTTTCGTAGACCTCGTGGGATTGTCGTCGGTTCTCAAAGAGACCAACCCAGGCAATTAGCCTTTCGATTCAAGCAAATATCGTCAACCTAAGCGCGAGGTTTTCTTGGTGAAAACTGGGGTGCCGGAAACCTGCGTCAAAATTGTCATGCAAGCTCCGCGAAAGATTGTGGAACCAACTGGTGCTATGGCGCGTTTTCCGAATGCATTTGGGTACCGCATGGCTACCCGCGCCAGAACCGAGGTCGACCTATGTCAGGAGACACCGCGTCCCCGCGCCATTTCGTGAAGGCCGCCATGAACGCGCCTTACCTGGAACGGGAAGAGGAGCACCAACTGGCGCTACGCTGGCGCGACGACAAGGACGAAAAAGCCCTATCCAAGCTAACCGCCGCGCACATGCGCCTCGTGATTTCCATTGCTTCGCGCTTCCGTCACTTCGGCCTTCCCATGGGCGACCTGATCCAGGAAGGGCATGTGGGGCTGCTGGAGGCGGCGGCTCGGTTCGAGCCGGAGCGGCAGGTGCGCTTTTCCACCTACGCCACCTGGTGGATCAGGGCCTCCATTCAGGACTACATCCTTCGCAACTGGTCCATCGTTCGCGGTGGTACATCTTCCACTCAAAAAGCGCTTTTCTTCAATTTGCGCCGCCTGCGCGCCAAAATGGCCCGCAATGGGAGCAGCTTCCCCGATGCGGCCATGTACGAAGAGATTGCCGCGGCGGTGGGGGTGTCCAAGGCGGATGTGGAGCTGATGAACTCGCGCCTTTCTGCGCCGGATACCTCGCTGAACGCGCCAGTGATCGAGAGCGATTCCACCGCCGCTGACCGCCAGGACTTCATCCCCTGCGCCCAGCCGCTCCAGGATCAGACGGTGTCGGAATCCATCGACACCGCCCGCCGTTCCCGCTGGCTGGAGCTGGCCCTTAAGGAATTGAACGAGCGGGAGCTGCGCATCGTGCGCGAGCGCCGCTTGAGCGAAGAAGGCGCGACCCTGGAGTCGCTCGGCGAGAAGCTGGGCATTTCTAAGGAACGTGTTCGTCAGATTGAAAACCGCGCGCTCCAAAAACTGCGGTCCGCGCTGCTGCGCGATCACGAGAGCGCGGTTTTCGTCGGATAAGGCGGTACGCCGCTGAAAAACAAAAAAGATTTGCTGAAATTTGCGGCGGTCCTTTGGGCCGCCGTATTTTTTTTCGGCTGTGCGGCGAAAGCAGAACCGGTGACGGTGTTTGCCGCCGCAAGTCTGCGCGGCCCCCTCGACGACGCACTGGAGGCCTGGGGCGGGGAGGCGAGGGTTTCCTATGCCGGAAGTTCTGCCCTCGCCCGTCAGATCATGGTCGGGGCGCCGGCTGACCTCTTTGTGAGCGCCAGCGTTGCGTGGATGGACGAGGTGGAGCGGGCGGGGCTGATCCTCGACGACACCCGGCGCGATTTTTTGGGAAATCGGCTGGTGCTCGTGGGTCCCTCTGGCGATAGCGCCGGTCCCATAGAACCGCTCACCGGGAACGATGTGCTCGCCATTGTGGGGCCGGCCCGGGTGGCGACGGCGCTGGTGGACGCCGTACCGGCGGGCATCTACGCCAAGGCGGCGCTCAGTTCCCTCGGCATATGGGACGAGGTCGCCGGTCAGATTGTCGAGACGGACAATGTGCGCAGCGCCCTTGCGCTGGTTTCGCGGTCCGAAGCGCCGTTCGGCTTGGTCTACGCCACCGATGCGCGGTTCGCTCCAGAACTATCGGTGCGCGGTGTCTTTGCGCCGGAGAGCCACGGTTCCATCGTCTACCCGGCGGCTGTCGTTGCGGCGGGGGCCGAGCACGACGCCGCCCGGGCGCTGCTTACATTTTTGAGTGGGGCGGAGGCGGCAAAAATTTTCGCCGATGCCGGTTTCGTCCCTTTGAATTGACCGCACCTTCGGCCCCGCTTCGCGATTGAGATCGTCGCCCGCCTGGCGCAAAACCTTTTGATGCGGACCCCATCTCCCCCGGCGCTGGCCGCCGTTTGGAACCGGCAAAGCCCCGGCTTTGCGCCGTGAGCGAGGCGGAATGGACGGTCATCGTCCTTTCCCTAAAGGTGGCGGTGTGGGCAACGCTGGTGGCGCTCCCTTTTGGCATCCTTGCCGCCTACGCCCTGGCCCGCTGGCGGTTTCCCGGCCGATCCGCGCTCAACGTCGTGGTCCACCTGCCACTCATCCTGCCGCCTGTGGTCACCGGCTACCTCCTCCTGATCCTCTTCGGGCGCAACGGGATGTTGGGGGGCTACCTCGCCGAGTTGGGCATCGTCTTCGCCTTTGATTGGACCGGCGCTGCGCTGACGGCGGGGATCATGGGGTTTCCCCTCATGGTGCGGGCCATCAGGCTTTCCATCGAGGCCGTGGATCCGGGGCTCGAGGGAGCGGCGGCGAGCCTTGGGGCGGGGCGTTTTGCAAGGGTGGTGCTGGTGACGCTCCCCCTCGCGCTCCCGGGCATCTTGATGGGTGCCATCCTCGCCTTCGCCAAGGCCCTCGGGGAGTTCGGCGCCACCATCACCTTCGTGTCCAATATTCCCGGCGAAACCCAAACCCTCCCCCTTGCCATTTATACGGCGCTGCAAATTCCGGGGGGCGAAGGGGCTGCCATCCGCCTCGTCCTTTTGTCGCTGGGCGTGTCGGTGGGGGCGCTCGCAATATCCGAGTTTGCCGGCCAGCGGGCGGCTCGGTGGGTGGCGGGGCGATGATCAAGGCGTCCCTGCGGCATCGCTTCGGCGACTTTCATCTTGAGGCAAGCTTTGATGCGCCCGAGGGGGTGACGGCGCTTTTCGGCCGCTCCGGGGCGGGAAAATCCACCGTCCTGGCGGCCATATCCGGCCTGCTGCGCCCCGACGCCGGCCGCATTGAGGTGGGCGGAAAGGTCGTGTTCGACAGTGAGGCGGGTATTGATGTGGCGCCCCACCGCAGGCGCATCGGTGTCGTGTTCCAGGATGGCCGTCTTTTTCCGCACCTTTCGGTGCGCGCCAATCTGCGCTTTGCGGAGCGCTTTGCCCGAAGACCCTGCGACACGGCCCACCTGGTGGGGCTCCTTGGTCTGGAACCCCTGTTGAAGCGGCGACCGGCGGCCCTGTCGGGGGGTGAAAAGCAGCGGGTGGCCATCGCCCGCGCCCTCCTGTCCCGGCCCGATGCGCTGTTGTTGGACGAGCCCCTCGCCGCCCTTGATGCGGCCCGCAAAGCGGAGATTTTTCCCTACCTGGAGCGGCTGCGCCAGGAGGCGAAAACGCCGATGCTCTACGTCAGCCATAGCCTCAGCGAGGTGGGCCGCCTCGCCGACCGCGTTGTCCTCATGCGCCATGGCCGCACCCTCAGCACCGGTCCCGTGACGACGGTCTTTGCCGATGCTGAGGCAGCCGCCGTGATGGGGTTTCGCGATGCGGGGGCGCTCATAGACGGCGTGGTTGCCGGTCAGGATTTTGGGGACGGGCTGACGGAACTGGCGCTGTCCACCGGGCGCCTCATACTTCCCCGCATCGATGCGCCGGAAGGAGCCAGAGTCCGGGTTCGGCTCCGGGCGAGCGACGTGATCGTATCGGTGGCGCTGCCCGAGGGGCTTTCCACCCGCAACGTGCTGCCTGCCGTGGTGGAGGAGGTGGTGGAGGGGGAAGGCCCTGGCGCGCTCCTTTGCCTGCGCTGCGGCGAGGATCGGATCCTTGCCCGCCTCACCCGCCGGTCCGTCCGAGGCCTTGGCCTTGGCGCGGGTCAGCCGTGTTTTGCGGTCCTAAAGGCGTTCGCCGTCCCGCCTGAGGACATCACCATCCTTTCTTGATGGGTCGGCCTGCCGCGACCGGCGTTCGTCGGCGATGGCAGCCTCCACGCTCTTCTCGGTGGGATCGTCGGTTCCCTGGTATTCCTCCATTTCGGTCTGGTGTTCGCGCTGGAGAAGGTCGTCGAACCGCTCCACCGGCAGATGCGACCGGCTCGCCCCGTAAAAGGTGGCAACGCCGATAAGCGCGGCAAGCACTGAATCGTAGGGCTGCGCGATGACCCCAAGGCCGCCGCCAAAACTGCCCAGCACCGACAAAAGCACGATGGCGATCAAGTACGGCGCCAGCCACAGGGCGCATCGGGCGTCGAGGTTATTCCAGATCCCCGAAGCGGCGCGCACGAAGAAAAGGCCAAACCCCAGACCGATGAGGACGATGAGCCGCCACACCGTTTCCCATCCCGACCAGTAGACGATGAGCGTTGCCACGATGAAGGCGGCCGGGCAGATCACCTGGGCTGCGGGGAGGCGAAACGGGCGCGGCATGTGCGGGGCAAGGCGGCGGAAGGCGATGACGCCCAAGGGACCGGCCACGAAGGACAACACGATCGCCGAGCTATTAAGGGCGATCAACTCCGTAAAGGGCAACGTGAAGAAGAGGATCAGCCCGATGACATAGTTGAGCGCCAGCGCCGCCACCGGGACGCCCTTCGAGTTGAGCGCCGCGAACAGCTTTGGAAAGAGGCCGTTTTCGGCAATCGCCATGGAAAGGCGTCCGTTCGACCCCACCGAAACCAACGCGCCGCCAAAGGGCGAAATCACCGAGGCCACCTTGAGGATCGCCACCAGCCAAAGAATGCCGAGGGTGGTGGAAAGGTGCATCAACGGGCCTCCGGAAGCCGACGCCGTGAGGGACGACCAACCGTCCGCCGTGCCCGCGACGGTGACCGCTCCGGTGAAGGCGAACTGAAGACTGGCGTAGGCCGCAAAGCAGATCAGGATCGAAAAGATCAGCGCCAGCGGGACGTTGCGTTGGGGGTTTTGGGTTTCGCCGGCCATGTCGATGGCATGGCGAAAGCCGATGAACGCCATGGCGACGCCGCCGGAGCCCACCGCCGCAAAAACCCCTTCCATGCCGAAGGGCGCAAAACCCTCCGGCCCCAGAAAATTATCCACCTCGAAACGGGTGCTCACCAGGGCCCCCACCACCATGGCGATGGCGATGATTTTCGCCCAGGTGAGGGCCGAGTTGATCTTGGCGAACAAGGCCACGCCGAGAGCGTTGATGATGGTGAAGCCGAAGAGGAGGACGGCGGCGACCACATAGGTCACCCAATTCATCTCGCCTTGTTCGCCGGTGTGGAGCGCCGGGATGTAGACGCTCGCGTAGCGCAGCGAGGCTTCCACCTCGATGGGTGCTGCGGTGCAGTAGCCCGCCCAGGCACTCCAGCCCACCACCATCGCAAACATGCGCCCGTGGCTGAGCTGGGGCAGTCGGGCAATGGCGCCGGCCACCGGAAACATGGCAGAAATTTCCGCATAGGTGAGTGCCAGGACGAGGATGGCGCTAGCACCGATGATCCAACTGATGAGGGCCGCTGGGCCTGCGAGCTGGCCCGACAGAAGCGGCGCGAACAGCCAGCCCGAGCCGAGCATTCCCCCCACCGCCACGAAGGTCAGACCGACGAGGCCGATATCCCGTCGCATTGCCATGCGCGTCCCTCCGCATCCGGAACACACGCGCGAGCGGGCCGGCCATTTTTCTGTGTTGTTAAACAGGATCGTCGGATCGGCGCAGTGATGCAAGGGGGCGATCAGCTACCGCAAATGAAGGCGCAGCACAGGACACGCACTAAAATTCACGATTTGAAGATGCTGCACTAACGCAAGCGCCGTATTCGGGACACATTCTTCAAAGATTTTGCCGAAGTTTTAGAACTCATGTCAATTGTGTGGCTGTCATGCTTGATATACTTGGCTTCTTCGCCGGCGCAATCGTCATTGCAACGGTATTCGTCAAATCAGAATCGTGGCTACAGGCGGGCGCCGTGGCCGCAAACGCCCTTTTCATTGTCTATGGGGTGATGGTTGATTTGCTTCCCGTCTATGGTTTGCACGCCGTTCTTCTTGCGATCACAACTTTCCGATGGTTTGGAGCGCGGTATTCGCGCCGTAATACTGTGCCTCTCGTTCAAGATAATGTGCCGCTCGCGAGCTCGCCGGACGCGGGTCCTGCGCGGAAGGCTGATGAGCGGTCTTGTCGCGGCTCGGCGGCCGAATCGCACGATGGCGCTGGCGAACACGGTTGGACCCTGGGGGTCTCCCTGGGCCGGCAGCGACGTTCCAGCGGCCGGGCGGTTGGGCTCAGAGGAGGCCACTGCTAGTCTCCGACGCGGGTGCGCAAGCATCCAGGATAACGTCGGAGGAAACCATGGTTGAACCGGTGCGCGTCAACCGGCGCAAGTTCCTTCTCGCCAGCGGTGGTGTGGCGGCGGCTGCCACGAGTGCGCAGTTCGTCCCCGCCACTTTATTGGCCCAGGACAAGCCGCTGCCGCCTTTCGCCTCGTTCAAGTCACCCGAGGCGATGATCGTTCATTCCGCAAATACGATGGAGACTGACCGCGAGGTGATGGGCGCGCCGCCTATCACGCCGCTGAACGAGTTGTTTGTACGCAACAACCTGCCCGCCCCCAGCGAGGAGATTGTCGCCGATCCTGACATTTGGAGCGTCGAGTTCGAGGGGGTCGCCGAGCCCGGCTCCATGACCCTTGGCGAGATGAAGAAGCTCGGCGTTGAAAGCGTGGCGGCCGTGCTCCAGTGTTCGGGCAACGGCCGGGCCTTCTTTGACCACGAGACGAGCGGTACCCAATGGGCCGTTGGCGCTGCGGGCAATGTGTTTTGGACGGGGGTGCCGCTGCGACGGATACTCACGGCCATGGGCGGCACGTTGCAGCAGTCCGGTTTTGTTACCGCAACCGGTGGCGAGGAGCTGCCGCCCGGGATTGATCCGTTGACGATTATGGTGGAGCGCTCAGTGCCTGTGGAGGCGCTGGAAAATGCACTCCTCGCCTACGAGATGAATGGTGAGCCGCTGAAGGTGGCCCACGGCGGGCCGGTGCGCTTCGTGGTGCCGGGCTATTTTGGCGTCAACAACGTCAAGTACGTGCGCAAGGTGGCGCTCACGGAAAACGAAAGCGGTTCGAAAATTCAGCAGTCCGGCTATCGGTTGCGGGCGGTGGGCGACAGCGGCGGGCCGAGCCAGCCGTCCATGTATAAGATGGTCGTCAAATCTTGGGTGACCGAGCCCATGCGGGATGTGTCCACCGGCCAGGTGCTCGTCCAGGGCGTTGCCATGGGGGGCGACTCACCGGTCTCGTCCGTGGAGGTTTCGGTGGATGGCGGCGCGACCTGGAATGCTGCCAACCTCTCAGGCCCCAACCTCGGCCGCTTCGCCTGGCGTCCGTTTTCTTACCTGGTCAATCTTGAAGCAGGCACGCACCTCATTGCCAGCCGAGCGCGTAACGATGCGGGTGAGGAGCAGCCGGAACTTTTTGAGCCGAATCACCGGGGCTACGGTCACAACGGCTGGCGCGATCACGCCATAGAACTCACTGTGAGCTGATGCGTTTTTTCGCCATAGCCATCGCATGCGCGGCGCCCTGCGCCGGGCATGCAGACCCACTCCTTGGCGAGCGCCTATTCGCCGCCGAGGCTGTGCCGCCGTGCGGGATCTGCCACACCCTGGCTGCCGCCGGGACGGCCGGCGCCATCGGTCCCGTCCTTGATGATCTGAAACCCGATGCGGCGCGGGTGCGAGTGGCCGTCAGCCAAGGGGTGGGCATCATGCCCTCCTATGGCGAGGCGCTGAGCCCCGAGGAGATCGCCGCGGTTGCCGAGTATGTGGCGCGCGCCAGCGGCGGGCAGTGAACCGCAGGCCGCAGCGGTCACCCATCGGCAAAGTATTTAAATTTCTAAAATACTTTGCCGATACCTGGCTATAGAGGGTGCGCCGGATAAAAAACCCACTTTAACCAAAGCCGAACTCTGTCGCGAAGAAGCGCGGCGCATGATCGCCGAACAGCGCGCGAAGCTTTTCGAGCTCATCGGCGGGGCCATGGATTTCGACGCTCTTGATGTCCACCAGCTCGCTCGTGCTTTCGTATAGGCGATGGCCGATCTTCATGTGGAGGAGAACCGCCTCGGCGTTCTCATAGTCTTCGCGCGACGTGGCCGCGGTGTCGCCGTCAAAGCTATAGGCGGCGCTGAGGTGGCCGGGCCGGTCTTCGCAAAGCGCCACCATCGCTTTGCAGTTTTCGCGAAGTTTGTCTGCGTTCCCCGGGCGAATGGCGAAGGAGCCGATGATGGTGATGGTGCGCGGGGCGGACATGCTTCCTCCTGTTTTTCTTTGCGGCGGGTTAGCACAAACACACGGTTCTTTTATTCGCGCCGATGGCTGGCCCGCCAATGGATCGCCCGTGCCGCTACACGCGGCACACCGTCTCGTAGCGTTCCAGACACGTCCTCACCACCTCGTCCGCGGGGCGGGTCCACCAGTCGCCGGCGGAAAAAATTTCGACTTCCTGGGGACCCCGAAAGCCGGCGGCCTCGATGGCCCGGCGGATTTTCTTTAGGTCGATGACCCCGTCGCCCATCATGCCCCGGTCAAGTAAAAGGTCTTTGGTGGGAACCAGCCAGTCGCAGATGTGGTGGGCGAGGATACGCTCCCCCGCCCGGGCAATCTGGGCATCGAGATCAGGGTCCCACCAGACGTGGTAGACATCCACCGCAACGCCGACGCCTTCACCCACCGCGTCGCACAGGTCGAGGGCTTGGCAGAGCGTATTCACGCAGGCCCGGTCGGCGGCGTACATGGGGTGAAGGGGTTCGATGGCGAGGGGCATTCGCGCGGTCCGCGAATACTCTGAGAGGGCCGAAATCCCGTCGAGCACCATCTGGCGCGCGCCCGCGATGTCTTTGGATCCGTCCGCAAGGCCGCCGACCACCAGAACGAGGCAATCCGCGCTAAGTGCTACAGCTTCATCCACCGCGCGAAAATTGTCCTCCAGGGCGGCTTTGCGGCCGGCGGCATCGGGCGCTGGAAACATGCCGCCACGGCAAAGCC
Organism: Pseudomonadota bacterium; assembly: GCA_039189655.1. Taxonomy (GTDB): domain Bacteria; phylum Pseudomonadota; class Alphaproteobacteria; order Rhizobiales; family Amorphaceae; genus Acuticoccus. The sequence goes on from JBCCYN010000152.1 coordinate 10,317, forward strand.
CGGTAACGGTGAGATCGTGGTCGCGCACCAGCCGGGCCGCCTCCTCGAGCCCGATGTGCGCCACCTGATCCCGCCACGGCGCGATGGCGGTGATGCCCTGGCGCAAACAGACTTCTACCGCCTCGCGCATGTCGCACTGCTTGCGAATGGTGGCAAGGTTGATGGAAAGCGTCATGGGGATTGGGTCTCCGTTTTCCCGCCCATGAGGCTGCGGACGCCCCGGCGCACCGTGGGGATGCTCGCGACAATCGACAGCACGATGAGGACCGCAAAAAGGGCGCTGATGGGCCGGGTAAAGAAGGGCGAAAGATCTCCATCGGAGAGCGTCAGGCCGCGCCGCAAATTTTTATCGAGCAGGTCGCCCAAGATAATCCCCAAGACGAGCGGGGCCATGGGATAGTCCATCCGCCTAAGTAAAAAGCCCGCGATGCCGAAGAAGAGCATCACATAAACATCGAACATGCGCTGGGTGATGGCGAACGGACCGATGACGCAAAGGACGAACACCACCGGCATCAGTTTTTCCCGCGGGATGCGCAGGACGAGGAGGAGCGGCCGGGCGAGGAGAAGGCCGAAAACGGTGACGGCAATGGTGGCAAGGAGCATCATCGCGACGACGAGATAAACGAACTGGGGCTGCTCGATCATGATCATCGGGCCGGGCCGGACGCCGTGGATGAAGAGCGCTGCAATGAGGACCGCGGCCGGCGCCGAACCAGGGACGGCAAGGGTAAGGGCCGGGATGAGCGCGCCAGGAACGACGGCGCTGTTACCGGTTTCGGCCGCGGTGAGACCTTCCACAGAGCCTTTACCGAATTCATCGCGTTCGCGCGACGTGCGCCGGGCGGCAGCGTAGGAGGCCCAGGCCCCGATGTCTTCGCCGACGCC
>JBCCYN010000153.1:0-11074 GCA_039189655.1 Pseudomonadota bacterium
AAAAGTCGTCGCCACCGGTGAGATAGGTGAGTTCGAAGTTGGCGTTCATGGGATGGGGCTCCCAGCCCAGGACCACAATGGGTTCATCCCGGCGGGATTTCCTGGCCACCTGGGCAAGCATTCCCTGCTCGGAGGATTCGCGCACTTCGAAGTCCGATAGGCCGAAGGCATCCTTCTCGATCATATCGAGGATCAGCCGATTGCCATCGTTGCCGGGCTCGATGCCATAGATTTCGCTGTCTAGGGCATCCGCGTTTTTGGCGATGTCTTCAAAACTCTTAATGCCGAGCGCGGCACCGGCGGCGTTGGTGGCAAGCGTATATTTTGCGCCTTCCAGATTGGCACGAACCGTTTCGACTGTCCCGCGCTCGCGGTAGGGCGCGATATCGCCCTCCATCGTAGGCATCCAGTTGCCCAAGAAGATGTCGACGTCGCCACCTTCCAGGGACGCATAGGTGACTGGGACCGAAAGAACTTTCACATCCACTTCGTAGCCCAACCCCTCCAGCACGGTCTGGGTGAGGGCGGTGGTCGCGGTGATGTCGGTCCAGCCGACATCGGAGAACGTCACCTCTTCGCATTGGGCCTGGGCGCTGGCAGGCGCGGCAAAAGCGCCGGTGGCAAGGACGGCGGCGGCGCAAAGCGCGACGGTGCGGATCATGGGAACTCCTGTAGCCTCATCGCTGATAATCTTGATTGACCAGTCAATTAGAATTCACTAGCCCGGGTATGTAAACAGTCGCAGCAGCAGCAGTACGAGATCAGCCGAAAAATGCCGAGGGCGAGTGTGCAGCCGGCGCGCCGCGAAGCGCTCATCAAGGCGGCCATCGAGGAGGTGGGGACCGTGGGCCTCGTGGACGTGACTGTGAGTCGGATCGCCCGGCGAGCAGGCGTCTCTTCCGCCCTTGCCCACCACTATCTCGGGTCCAAGGACGACATCTTGCAGGCAGCGATGCGGCGGATTTTGACGGACTATGGCGAAGCGGTACGGGAGGCTTATCGAACGGCAAAGGACCCGCGTGCGCGGATAGATGCGGTCATCCGCTCGTCGTTTTGCGAAGGGCAGTTCGACCGGGCCGTGATCGGAGCGTGGCTGACATTTTACGTGCAGGCCCACCACTCCGCCGAAGCGTCACGCCTGTTGTCCATCTACGCTCGCCGGCTCGATTCCAACCTTGTCCACGCTTTGCGATCGCTGGTGCCGCTCTCGAGCGCAAGGCGCATCGCGCAGGGCCTCGCGTCGATGATCGACGGCTTTTATATCCGCGCAGCCCTGCAAGAAGGGGCGCCCGATCGCACCTACGCCATAGCGATGGTGACAGAGTATCTCGACCTTTGCCTGGAGAAGGAACTGGCGTGATGGCATCGGCGAGCCCCGCAGCGCGGGTGGCTGTGAGTTTTAGTGGGCGGCAAGATGGGGCATTGGCGTAGTGCGCGCGCAACCAACAAATAGCCATTTCATCAATGGCACATATGTGGACGATACCGCAGGAGAGGCCATCGACTGCCTTTATCCCGCGAATGGCGAGGTCATCGCCCGGGTCCACGGTGCAACGTCGGCGATTATCGAGGAGGCGATGGCTGCCGCCGTCCGTGCCCAGGCCGTTTGGGCGACAACCTCTCCGGCCGAGCGGGGTCGTGTCCTACGCCGCGCAGCCGATCTCATCCGCGCGCGCAACGAGGCGCTTTCAGCGCTTGAAACCCTCGACACGGGTAAACCAATCCAGGAGACTCTTGTCGCCGACGCAGCCTCGGGCGCCGATGCGCTGGAATGGTTCGGCACGCTCGCACCTGGCTTGCACGGAGAGGCGATCCCGCTGGAGGGCGATCTTGCCTATACCGTGCGGGCGCCATTGGGGGTTTGCGTCGGGATCGGGGCATGGAACTATCCTACCCAGATCGCGTGCTGGAAGGCGGCACCGGCGCTCGCCTGTGGCAACGCCATGGTGTTCAAACCCTCCGAGATGACGCCACTTTGCGCGCTCAAGATCGCAGAAATTTTCATGGAAGCCGGAGCACCTGCGGGCCTTTTCAACGTGGTCCAGGGACGGGGCGATGTGGGCGCCGCGCTCTCCACCCACCCGGCGACGGCGAAGGTTTCGCTCACCGGGTCCGTCCCCACCGGTGCAAAGGTCTATGCCTCCGCGGCGCAGGGTTTGCGCCACGTCACCATGGAGCTCGGCGGCAAATCGCCGTTGATCGTGTTCGACGACGCGTCGCTGGAGGACGCTGTGGGCGGCGCAATGCTCGGAAACTTTTATTCGGCGGGCCAAATTTGCTCCAATGGCACGCGAGTGTTCGTTCAGTCGGGCGTCAAAGATCGATTTCTCGATCGCCTGGTGGAACGCACGCGGGCCATTTCCCTCGGCGATCCAGCCGATCCGGGCACGCAAATGGGGCCGCTCGTGTCGGCCGCGCACCGGGATAAGGTGCTCACCCACATCGAATCTGGTCGGCGAGAGGGGGCACGCATTGCCACCGGCGGCAGCGTTCCCCAAGGCGAGCAATTTGCCAAAGGTGCCTACGTGGAGCCCACGGTGTTTGACGGTGTGAAGGATGACATGTCCATCGCCCGCGAGGAGATTTTTGGGCCGGTGCTGGCGCTCCTCACCTTCGAAGATGAGGATGAGGTGGTGGCCCGGGCGAACGCGACGCCCTTCGGGCTCGCCGCCGGCATCTTCACCGCTGACCTTGCCCGCGCGCACCGCGTGGCTGGCCGGCTCGACGCTGGGATCACCTGGATCAATGCCTACAACTTGACCCCGGTGGAAGCGCCCTTTGGCGGCATCAAACAATCCGGGTTCGGGCGGGAAAATGGGCGTGCGGCGCTCGACCACTATAGCGAGCTTCGTACCGTCTACGTGGGTCTAAACCCCGTCGACAGTCCGTACTGATGGCCCCCATGGGTCAAGCGGCAGCGGAGGCTGACTACGTCATCGTCGGCTCTGGATCGGCGGGCTCAGCGCTCGCGGCGCGTCTATCTGAAGACGGCAAGCACAGCGTTCTGGTGCTGGAATACGGCGGCAGCGACGGCAGCGTTTTTATTCAAATGCCCGGTGCGCTCTCCTTTCCCATGAACATGGCGCGCTATGACTGGGGGTTTTCCTCAGAGCCGGAACCCCATTTGGGAGGCCGCCGTGTCGTGACGCCAAGGGGCAAGGTGATCGGCGGCTCCTCATCCATCAACGGCATGGTTTATGTGCGCGGCCATGCCATGGATTTCGACCACTGGGCAGAGATGGGCGCAGCCGGCTGGGCCTACGCGGACGTTCTGCCTTACTACAAGCGCATGGAGCACTGGCACGATGGGGGGCACGGCGGCGACCCCTCCTGGCGGGGCTCGTCCGGTCCGCTGCACGTCACCCGTGGCAAACGGGACAACCCGCTGTTTCACGCCTTCGTGGAGGCCGGGCGGCAGGCGGGGTTTGAGGTCACGACCGACTATAACGGTGAGAAGCAGGAGGGTTTTGGCGCGCTGGAGCGAACGGTCTGGCAAGGACGGCGCTGGTCCGCAGCGAGCGCTTACCTGAAGCCCGCACTCCAACGCTCCAACGTGAGCCTCAAACGCTGTCTCGCCCGCCGGGTGGTGGTAAGCGATGGTCGTGCCGAAGGCGTTGAGGTGGAGGCGCGCGGCAAGGTGGAGTTCGTCCGCGCGCGCCGCGAAGTGGTGCTTGCTGCCTCGTCCATCAACTCCCCAAAACTCTTGATGCTATCTGGCATCGGGCCCGCCGATCACCTGGCTGAACACGGGATCGATGTGATTGCGGACCGCCCCGGAGTGGGTGCCAACCTTCAAGACCACCTGGAGGTCTATATTCAACAGGCGGCCACCCAGCCCATTACGCTCTACAAGGATTGGAACTTGTTCGGCAAAGCCCGGGCGGGGGCGCAGTGGCTCTTCTTTAAGTCCGGGCTGGGTGCGTCCAACCAGTTCGAGAGCGGCGCCTTCGTGCGCTCCCGTGCGGGCGTTCCCTACCCGGACATCCAATTCCACTTTCTGCCCATCGCGGTGCGCTATGACGGCAAAGCGCCGGCAGAGGGCCACGGCTTCCAAGCCCATGTGGGGCCCATGCGCTCGAGGTCCCGCGGAACAATCCGCCTCAAGAACGCCGACCCGTTGGAGCCGCCTGTGATTTGCTTCAACTACATGTCCTGTGAGGAGGATTGGATCGATTTCCGCCACGCGATCCGCCTTGCGCGCACGGTGTTTGCGCAGGACGCCTTCGCGCCGTTCCGGGGCAACGAGATCCAGCCCGGTGCCGACGTGCGCACGGACGATGAGATCGACGGCTTTATCCGTGACCATGCTGAGAGCGCCTATCACCCCAGCGGCACCTGCCGCATGGGCGCGGCGAGCGATCCGCTGGCGGTGGTGGACCCCCAGTGCCGTGTGATCGGGGTCGATGGGCTTCGGCTTGCCGATTCATCGATCTTTCCGCGGATCACCAACGGCAACCTCAACGCACCGTCGATCATGGTGGGCGAAAAGGCGGCAGACGCAATCCTCGGAAAGCCGCCGCTTCCGGCGGTAAATTCAGAGCCTTGGATCAATCCGCGATGGGAAACATCCGACAGATAAGTGGGTTATCGCCTGCACTTCACTGCCAGAGGCGCGCCGATGCTTGCCCGCCAGTGTTTGTGGCTTTTACGGACCGACCTTCTGGCGCTTAGCTGACGGCGAAGCGGCGCATGAACTCGCGGTCGGGTTCCACGCCAAGGCCTGGCCTCTGAGGAATTCCAACGTAGCCGCCGCTGGCGTGCACTTGGTCTTGGATGGCGAGGGGTTCAGTCAATAGTTCGTCGCGGAAGGTGTTGTGCGTCGTGTCGCATTCAAGCAGCGGCTCTGAGGGGTTGAGGCCGCCGGGGAGCGGCGGCATTGCTGCCAGGAGATGAAGGTTCGTGGCGACCGCCACCGCCGAACCCCATACGTGGTTGACCACAGGAGTGAAGTGGGTGTGGCAAAGTGCAAGCACCTTTAAGTATTCGCTGACGCCGCCGAGGGCGCAGACCTCCGGTTGCGCGATATCGAGGCCCCGGCTCTCCAACAGGCTCCGCCAGCCCCACCGGCTATACTCCGCTTCGCCGCCGGCGATGTTCACCTTGAGGCCGGACCGCAGCTCTCGATAGCCGTCCAGATCCTCCGGTGCCACCGGCTCCTCGAACCAGTAGGCCCCCAGCTCCTCAAGGGCGCGGCCCACGAAGAACGCATCGGCAGTGGTGTAGCAATGGTTCGCGTCGACCATGAAATCAAACGCATCGCCCACGCCCTGGCGCACAGCTTTGCAAAGTTTGACGTCGTCCCGGGCGCCAAGCCCCACTTTCATCTTCGTGGCGGCGAAGCCCGATTCTTTGATCGAGGCGGCCTCATCGGTGAACCGTGCCAAATGATCAGCGACGCTCTCGCGCTTAAGCATCATGCCGTAGCCGTAGGCCTTGACCCGGGTTCGATGCGCGCCGCCCAACAGCTTGTGGAGTGGAAGCCCGGCCACCTTCCCAGCAATATCCCAAAGGGCGATGTCGACGCCTGAAAGCGCCTCCAGGGGCATTCCCTTCTGGCCGTGGTCGCGCAAGAGATTGTACACCTTGTGCCAGATGACATCCCGGTCGAGCGGATCATCCCCCAAGACGATGGGTTCAATCACGCGCTCAACGATGACCTTGTTGGCGATGGCAACAGTGCCTGGCCCGAAGCACTCTCCCCAACCTGTAACCCCCTCGTCCGTGCTCACTTCCACCAAATGGGCAGAGCGTTTGCGATAAAACTGCTGGGAGTATCCAAGCTCTTCCTCCAGATCGTATTGCAGAAGGTGGCTCTGGATCTTTGTGATTTTCATGGAAGCTTGGCGTCGTTCGGTGTCAGGTCGGGTGGTCGTGCGCTGAAGCGCCAAGCTTTCGATAACGCACCGGCTCGGCGTTGAGGAACTGATTTTACTTGAGCCAAATAAACTCTGTTGCGTTGGGCACTTTGTCGCAACATTCCAGCGAAACACTGGGCATTGGCAAGGTCTCAGTTGCGGAGCGGCTCCAATGTATGCTCGGGCTGCGTTCTGATCTTGCAGGCGATCGCGCGCCCCGCGGTTTCCGGCTCTTGATAGAATGGAGCATCCCAAGTCAGTTCTGCGGTGCGCAGTTGCGGCGCAGGCCCTTGAAGACCGGCCGAAGCTCGCTCTATTGAGGAGACCCCAACGGGACTATGGCGTAATGAAACGAACGAACCCCGATGCTTCGGGCAATGACGGGCGGTCTTTATTCGGGCGGATGTTTGGCGGCAAGCGTTCGCGCGATACCAGCGGTGATGCCGTACCGGACGACTCTGAAGGCGCTGCGCCGCTCGTTGCGCTGGAGGTGCTCTTCGGCACGCAAACGGGCAACGCGGGTAACCTTGCGCAGGATGTGGCGGATGCTGCGAGCGCAAAACGGTTCGCCCCGACGGTGCAAGCGCTCGACGATGTTTCCATGGAGAGCCTGGCGCAGATGGATCGCGCCATCTTCGTTGTGTCCACGTTCGGAGACGGCGAAATGCCGGACAATGCGCAGTTGTTCTGGGAAGATCTCACCGCTGAATCGGCGCCCCGGCTAGAAAAACTCACCTACGGTGTTTTGGCGCTCGGCGATACGGACCACGACGAGTTCTGCAACGCTGGTCGGCTTCTCGACGAGCGCCTCGAAGAATTAGGCGCTCGCCGACTGGTGGCGCGGGTGGATTGCGATGTCGACTACGACAAGCCGGCGGCGGCGTGGATCGCTGCGACTCTCCCTTTGATGGCAACCGTGGGTGAAAACGCATCGGACGCGCCGGGCGGCGGGGAATAGCACCCTTTACCTGAGCAATGCCGACCTCTTCTGGCGTATGGAGAAATCAGGTTCGCTCGCCCTCGTGGGCATGCAATAGGCTAGCCCTATGGTCGCTGGAGGCGAAACAGAAAGTCGGCACTGCGCAACCCATCACCATGGAGCGGCTTTAGCGAGGCGCTGCGCGAAAAAGCGTTGCCATCGAATAGCGAAGCACCATGCGGCAATACTGTCTCGCGAACACAAGTCCTGCCTGGAATTAGAATAATCAATAGCTTTATGGCTGCCGCCCAGTGGTATTTTCCTTGAAGACACGGCGATAGGTTATGCCTATGACCTCTATCCCTCCAAAGCCAATTCCGGTCCGGCGCGAAGCCTGAATGAATGGCGAGGATGGACGACGTGCAGGGTGTGCACCAACTCCTACCCCAAGCAATCACACGAATTGCGCATTCAGCGACGACGGAGGAGACGACATGTTCGCAAGATTTGCCAGCGCCTTGCTCGCAGCGCCCCTTGCGGCGGGCATCAGCGCGGCAGCCTTTGCCGAGGGCCTGAGTGAGTTGCCGCCAGAATTGAGCGCAGCGTACGAGGGCGTCGATGAGGGCCAGCCGATAGAGCCCTCCGCCTATCGCGAATGGACGCCGCGTTCCGGTCCACCCTGGAAAATCGGTTATGCGAGTTCTTACGCAGGCAATACATGGCGCGCCGAAGGAATGACGCGTCTGATGGATGAACTTCTGCCAGCCTACCAAGACGCCGGGCTCGTTTCCGAAATCATCGTCACCCAGTCTGATCTTAATGACGCGCGTCAAATCCAGCAGATGCGGCAACTCGTCAATCAGGGTGTGGACGCGATCATCGTCTGTTGTTCCAATCCGGTCGCGCTCAACAAAGCCGTAGAATTCGCATACAACAATGGAGTGGTGGTCTTTTCCTACTCTGGCTACCTGACGTCACCCTACGCCCTCAACGCGTCGTCCAACTACACCGACGGCGGCTATCAGATTGCAAAAGCGCTCATCGAAGAGGCTGGTGGCAAGGGGAACTTCTTGCTCGTGTCCGGTATTCCGGGTGCTGCCTCATCGGAGAGCTTCGATACTGGCGCAAAGCGGGCGTTCGAAGAATTCCCGGAAGCGAAACTAGCCGGCCAGGTCTGGGGCAACTGGACCGATCAGGTGGCGCAGACGGAAGTTCAAAAGTTCCTCGCCACGAACCCGGCGCAGATTGACGGCATAGTAGCCCAGGGAAGCCAAGAGACCGGCATCCTCAAGGCCGTGCTTCAGTCCGGACGTGACGTGATGCCGATCTCCCTGGCTGGTTCGGCCGGGGCGGCTTGCTATCTGCGGCAAAACCCAGGCTGGATCAGCCATGCATTCCAAATCTGGCCGCCCGGTGACGAGATGGAGCTCGGCTTCAACTCCGTTGTTCGCACGCTACAGGGTCAGGGGCCCAAAGTTCAATCGATCCTGCGTCCCGTATATCGCGTGAGCGCGGAAGATTACGTGAAAGGTCTTCCCGAGGATTGCTCCATCGACAGTACGGATTACATCCAGCCGGGCATTGACGTGTGGTTCAACAACGACCGTGCTGCCGGCTATTTCCTCAACCCTTCCGACCCGCTGAAGTGGAAGCCCGAAGGGTGATGATTCAACCCCTGCCCGGCCCGCGTTGGACTTCGCGGGCCGGTGGCTAGACGCGCTGATGGGTGCGCTCCGGATTTGCCAACCGCGTGGCGGTCCCTGTGCACCGCGGTCCGGCCTTGCGAAACAACAAGGTCGGGGCTGGGATTTTTTATTGGGTTCGCCGGCTCGCGGTTTCGGCGGCCCATCGCCAACAGCCGCTAAAGAACGATCGGTTTCTAGAACGCTCTGGCCTGTTACACGAGGAATGCCGTGAGCGACATCGTCATTGAAAACGTTGAAAAGCGGTTTGGCGAAACCCATGCGCTCGCCGGTGCATCGCTTTCAGCGTCTCTTGGCGAAATTCACGCGATCGTCGGTGAGAATGGAAGCGGCAAGTCAACGCTCGCCAAAGTGGTGGCTGGGGTGATCGTCCCCGACGGGGGCCACGTGAACGTTCTCGGCATCCACCCAAAGAACCCGGCCGAAGCCATTGCCCACGGCATCACGACCATCTTCCAAGAAATCATGGTTGCCGAAGATTTGGCGGTCTGGGAAAACGTCTTTGCGGGAAGCGATGGGCTGTGGCGAAAGCACCTTTCCAATAAAGAAAAGCGGCGACGTTCCGCGGATTTGTTGGCGCGCCTTACAAAATCCTCAGTGGACGTCGATGCGCGGGTGGCAACTCTCCCGCTCAGCGTCAAGCAGTGGGTCGTCATCGCAAGGGCGATTTTGCGCGAGCCTAAGGTGCTCGTCTTCGACGAAAGCTCGGCCGCCCTCGACCTTGATGCCACCAACCGATTGCACGGGGAGATGCGCCGACTTCGCGATGCGGGGTCGTGCGTTATGCTGGTGACTCATCGCATTGCCGAGCTCGTGAATATTGCCGACACCGCGACAGTATTGCGCGACGGTAAGACTGTAGGACGGTTGTCACGCGGCGAAATAACCGAAGATAACATCATTTCATTAATGTCTGGGGCGGATCAGACGGCAAGTTCTCGGACACGAGAAAAACGCGTCGTATCGACGGCACAAAAGCCGGTCCTTGCGGCAAAGGGCGTCCGTCTGACGCCTCAGTCGTCCGCCATCGATTTTCATGTCAACGCCGGCGAGGTTGTGGGAATTGCCGGCTTGGACGGCTCCGGTCAAAGCGAGTTCGTGCGCGTTCTGGCTTGCATCGATAAGCCTGCGTCCGGCGAGGTTTCTGTGACCGACAATGCGCGCGACACCAGAGCCATCGCGTCGCTGAAAGAGGCAGAAGACGCAGGCATCACCTACGTATCCGGAGACCGCAAACGCGAAGGAATTTTTGCGAACCTTTCTATCTTGGAGAACTTTGGTGTTGCGCTGATGGATCGCGTTTCGGGGCGCGGCGGCATCATCGATCGCGCCAGTATCGCCACCGCCTATGCAAGTGAAACAAAACGGCTCGGAATAAAATTCGGCAAAGTTGGCGATAAGATCGGAACTCTATCAGGCGGGAACCAGCAAAAGGTGTTGATCGCCCGAGCATTTGCGCGGTCTCCACGTGTGATCGTCCTCAACGATCCCGCCCGCGGCGTGGACATTGGGACAAAGCAGGATCTATACAAGCATCTGCGAGATTTTGCGGCGAACGGTGGAGCCGTAATCTACCTTTCATCGGAGATCGAAGAATTCTTCGACTTTGCCGATCGCGCTGACGTCTTCGTTGATGGCGGTCTCTTTGCAAGTTTCGAAGGCGAGGCGATCAACGAAGAGAACATGCTTTCAGCAATGTTCGGCCGTACCGGCCATGTGGAATTCGATCTTGATGACGATGGCCAACCGCTCGGCAAGGAAGTCGCCTGATGTCGACCCTGGCCAGCCGCGTCCGACACGGTTCAAATCACCTGCTGGTGCCACTCGGCCTCGTAGTAATCTTGCTGATCATCTGCGCCTTTCGCGCGCCGCAGCTCTTCACCACGGTCGGAATGGCCGGCGCGATTCTCGTCGCGGCGCCGTTGATATTGGCCTCGATGGCCATCACACCCATCGCAATTGCGGGGCGGGGTGGGGTGGACCTTTCCATTGGCCCGGCGGTGGGCTTCATAAACGTCACCATCGTCGAGTGGCTTGCTCCCATCGGCCTCACCGACCCGTTTTCAGTCTTCATCTACGCCATTCTCGCGGGGTGCGTCTGGCAGGCATTGATTGCGGCCATGATCATCTTCGTGCGTGTCTCGCCCATCATCGTGTCCCTTGCTGGGTTCATGATATTGCAAGGTCTCAATCTCGTTATTTTGCCCCGGCCTGGAGGGTTTGCGCCGGACTGGCTCGCTGACTGGGGTTATGGCACCGAGCTGGTGGGGCCTGTCCTTTATGTCCTCATTGGCGCGGTGGTTTTGTGGGCCCTCATTTCGCGCACAGCGATGTTCCAACACATCCGCTTGATGGGTGCCGATGAGCGCACGGCTTACACAGTGGGTCTCAACATAAACGTTGTTCGGTTTGCGGCGCACATGGTTGCGGGAGTATTCGCTGGTCTCGCCGCCGTGTGCCTGACGGGGCTCATTGGATCAGGTGACCCAACCCAGGGTAATACACTGACGTTGCAGGCGATTACCGCTCTTGTTCTCGGCGGTACCTCGCTGGCCGGAGGGCGCGGCGGCGCGGCCGGCAGCATCCTCGGCGCCGTC
>JBCCYN010000154.1:0-10740 GCA_039189655.1 Pseudomonadota bacterium
AGCGATGACGTTGAGAGTACACTCGATGCTGTCGACGACGTCTTCACAATCGATGAAGACATGACCCTCCAGGGCAATGTCATTGCCAATGACACGGCCGCTGACCCGAGCGCGCTCCGCAGCGTGCTCGTAAACGGCGAGATACTGCCGCAAGGCCAAGCTTTGACTGAGATTGCACTCGCAAACGGCACACTGGCGATCAACCGTCTCGGCGATTTTGTCTATACGCCCAATACAGACTTTTTTGGCGTCGAAACCTTCAACTATACAGCCCGGGACGGTAGCACCCAAAGCGATGACGCGACCGTCACCATCACCGTCAACCCGGTGCAGGATGCACCAGTGGCTGTCGACGACCTCTTCTCAACCACGCAGGACACACCCGTGTCCGGCAACATCCTGTTGAATGACAGCGATGCGGACGGCGATGCGCTGCGCAGCATCATCGTGGAGCGCGTTGTGCTTGCGCCGGGCCTCGCGCCTACCGAAGTCGCTCTTGAAGACGGCACGCTTCAGATCAACCGTCTCGGCGAATTCATCTACACGCCCGACGATGACTTCACCGGCGAAGAAGAGTTCACCTACGAGGTGCGCGACGGGAACGGTGGCTCTGACGAGGCCACCGTCACCGTGAGCGTTGATCCGGTGCCGCTGGTGGAAGGGCGGGCACTGAAGCTCGACTTCCGCAACAACCGAAAAATCCTCAATGAGAAGGTTAACGAGGATGGGCGCGACAATGGGCTCAGCTTCGTGGACGTCGACCCCGGCGCAGAGGTCCTCGGCGAAGGCATCCTCGACAATCGGGGCGGTAACGGTCTGTCGCTGTTCAAATTCGACAGCCTCGGTCCCATTAGTCATACCGAGGCGGTCCGGGTTCACAAACCCGAGGGCATCGGCATTGGCCGCGATCGCATCATCGATGACGACGATATACTGAGCATCTTGCTCATCGAAGACGAAGCCAACGGCGCCAAGCTACAGTTCGGCAACCCCAACGGCTTTTATCGCGACGGGGATCTTGATCCTGGCGAGATGATTGAGGTTGAACTCTTCCTGGACAGCGAGAAAGTCTTCCAAACGTTCTTCACCCATGACCCGAATGCGTCCGGTTCGCTTCGATCGCTTTCGCTTGATGAACTGGATGGCTTCGACGGCACCACGATCTTTGACGAGATCCACGTGTCGGCCGCAAGCGGGGACACCGAGTTCACGCTGCGCGACATCACGATCTTCACCGTTGTTCCCGATCCTGACTTTGTCTGACGAAAGGCTGCCTTCGCAGAGGATGCACGCCTCGTTGCGTTGCGACGTTCAAAACGGGCGACCGGACCATGAGTGAGCGCCGGTACCACTTCATCTCCGGACTGCCTCGGTCCGGCTCCACACTGACGGCTGCGCTGTTGCGGCAGAACCCGCGCTTTCATGCTGGGATGTCGAGCCCCATTGCGGGGCTATTCGACGGGATGATCGCACAGGTCTCGGCCGGGACAGAGCTGTCGACCACGGTGACGCATGCCCAGCGTGCGCGACTCCTGCGCGGGCTCTTCCAAAGCTATTACGCCGACGAGGACGAACCGGTGATTTTCGATACCAACCGCGCTTGGACGGCAAAACTTCCCGCGCTGATGGAGGTGTTCCCGGACGCCAAGGTGATCTGCCTCGTGCGCGATGTGTCGTGGATCATGGACTCCATGGAACGCCAGTTCCGCCAGAACGCGTTTGAACACACACGCCTGTTCAACAATCCCGCCGAGCGCTCGACGGTTTATACGCGCGTAGAGGCCTTAGCGGGGGCGAACCGGCTGGTAGGCTATCCGTGGCACGCCCTGCGCGAGGCCTGCTACTCCGACTATGCTGGCCGGATCGTGATCGTCGAGTACGATCTCATCGCGAACCGCCCAGCGGAAGTGTTCAAGCTCCTGTACGAGTTCTTAGAAGAAGACGCGTACGAGCATGATTTTTCCAATGTCGTGTACGACGCGCCTGAGTTCGACGCTCAACTTGGGCTTGACGGGCTGCACCGTGTGCACCGCGAAGTAGCGCCGCGCCCCCGCACCACCATCTTGCCGCCAGACCTCTTCGAGCGCTACGCCAAGCTCGCATTCTGGCGGAATCTCCCAGACAGTCGTGCCTTCCGCATCGTGACAAAAACCGACGAAGAACAAGCTCAGCAAATGCCATAATCCTGCGGGACCCAACTACAGCCGTGCCCTCTTGCCATTCGCAAAGGTATTCTTGGGATGCGATCGTTTTAAGTAGGCGGTGGTTCGAGCGTGAATTAATTGATTATATGATTGATTGAAGGTCATGGCTGTGAGGCGCGTTCCAACTAGCCTCATCCCCTGCGTGGAGATTAACAATCCTAGCCTTCAAGTTCGGGGGTACATTTGGGGGTATTTTGTTGAAGCCGCTCTTTTAGATACCAATTAAAATAAAAACATATCATATTCTTTCGAGTCCGGCGTGCGCACCACCAACCCATCCAACCATTACCTAAAACATCACAAATTTCCCAGAAATCCTGGTGAAGTGGAGATGACTTTGTTTGAGCTCGTCCGATGTTGACCGGGTGCATCCCGGGTATTTGCGGGTATCTTGATGTTGCCCTGAACTGGATACCCCCAGAATGCCCCTTCGGACGTTGACGTCCGCAACCTCAAACCCGCCGACAAGCGGCGTAAAGTGTTCGATGGTGGCGGCCTCTATCTGCTCGTCAGACCAAAGGGCGGGCGGCTTTGGCGGATGAAGTATCGCGTCGATGGGCGTGAGAAGACTATCTCGATCGGCAGATACCCTGAAGTCGGCCTGAAAGCAGTGCGAACCGCCCGTGAGAATGCCCGACAGTTGATCGGTGCCGTCGTTGATCCGATGGCACAGCGCAAGCGTACGAAAGCTCTTGCGGCGGACGCGACGGCCAACACCTTCAGCACTCTTGCGGAAAAATACCTCGGAGTGATTCGCAAGTAAGGCCGTGCTCCTACGACGCTTTCGAAGTTTGAGTAGTTTGTCGGGATCACAAATGCGGATTTTGGCGGCCAGCCGATCTCACAAATTTCGGCCCGGGAGATCTTGGTCCCCCTGAAACGGCTGGAGGCGAAGGGGAATTTCGAGACCGCGAGACGGATGCGGTCATCGGTGTCCCGTGTGTTCCGCCATGCTGTTGCAACGGACCGTGACGAGACAGATCCCACATTCGCCCTGCATGGTGCGATCGCCTCGCCGCCGGCCAAGCCCATGGCCGCGCTGACCGATTGGAAAAGCATTCGCGGATTGCCCCGAGCGATCGCTTCCTATCAAGGCCAATACGTGACCAAGGCTGCGCCGCGTTCATCGGGCAGTATCTCGGCCACTCTGACAGCCGGACTACAGCACGGGTTTATGCCCGGTTCGCACCCGAACACATGGTGGACGCAACGAAGGCTTTGGAGATGGATTTCCTGGGGTCGGGTTCAAATGAACCCCCGAGCAAACCGCAAATCCAGGATAAACTCCCGCAAGATACTGAAATTACTGGTGGGCCCGGAGGGATTCGAACCCCCAACCAAACCGTTATGAGCGGTTGGCTCTGACCAATTGAGCTACAGGCCCACGCCGGTCCCCAGATGCCCTTCTTCCGCGCGAAAACGCAAGGGGGCAGCTATTCGGCGTCGCCAACGGCGGGAAATTGCTGGGGGATCAGGAGTTCCAGCACAGCCGTTGCCGCGTCCGTGTGCTCTTGGGCCATGGCATCTGCGAGCGTTTGGAACTTTGCCGTGGATGCCAGATCCGCAACGCCGTGGGCCGCCGCCCAGGCAGCGATCACCCCCACCCGGGCAGGTTGCGCGCCCGGCACCATCGCGCCGACCGACCCCACAAGATGATCAAACGCCCGGCGCGACGCCTTGCGGAGTGTCTCGTTCGATGGGTCGGGGCGGCCGGAGGAGAACATGAGCCGAAAAAGCGCCGGATGTTTAAGGGCAAAACGGATGTACCCGCGGCCAGAGGCGATGAGTTTTGCGCGGGCGCACCCATCAACCTGACGCGCTTCGGTTTCCATAGCATCAAGGAAGCGCGCGAACCCCACCGCCGCCAAAGCCGTCAAAAGCCCGCTGGTGTCACCGAAATGATGGGTCGGCGCAGCGTGACTAACCCCGGCGCGCTTGGCGACCCGGCGTAGGGAAAAGCCCTCAAGGCCGCCCGCTTCAAGCTCCGCCTCTGCGGCTGCCAAAAGCTCTTCGCGCAGCTTCCCGTGGTGGTAGGGCCGGGTGGTTTCGTGGGCCATGGGTAACCTTGTGCTCATGGATCTTGACGTTGGCAAGATCCACTTCATATGCAATCTTGTCAGCGTCAAGATTGAGGTCCCCGTGTCGCTCAACCTTCTCTTTTCCATCGCCAACGGCGCTGCGCTTGCAGGCTGGATTGTGCTGCTCGCCACACCGTTCTTGCCGCGGATTGCAAACATCGTTTCCGGCTACGCGATTCCGCTCGCGCTTTCAGCGATTTACACGGGGATTGCCATCGCCTACTTCGGCGGCGCGGAGGGCGGCTTCGATACGCTCCAGAACGTGGCACTCCTGTTTACCCAGCCGGAAATGGTTCTCCTTGGCTGGGTGCACTTTCTGGCGTTCGACCTCTTCATCGGCGCCTGGGAAGCGCGCACCGCCCGCGCCGAGGCGATCCCCTTCCTCCTCGTCATCCCCTGCCTAGTGTTCACCTTCCTGCTGGGGCCGGTGGGCTTGTTGATGTTCCTTGCGCTGCGCGCGATCCGCCGTGCCATGGCGCGACGCGCCGTGCAATGACTGCCATCGCACTGCCACGGAGCGCCCATCGGAGGCTGTCGCTCGATCCCCGTTTTAGCGCTGCTGCGGTCATCCTTTCGGTTTTGGCCGTCCTCTTGATTTGGCCCCTGATGGCCGACCCGCGGTCATTCGGTGGGCACAGCATATGGCTGAAGCCGCAAAAGTTTGCCGTCTCCCTTGCAGTCTATACGGCGACCCTTGCGCTCTTCGCCCATTGGCTCCCTGAGCGGCTCAAAGTGAGCAAGCTCTTCGCCGCGTACGTCTGGGTGGTGCTTAGCGCCATCGGCCTTGAAATGATCTGGCTGATCGCAGCCGCCGCGTTGGGTGTCGCCTCCCACTTCAATGAAGTCCCGCCCTGGAACACGTTCTATTCCATGGCCGGTGTGCTCGCCGTCATCCTCACCAGCGCTGCGGCCGTTTTCGGCATCGCCATTTTGTTGGGCCGGCACATGGACCCGGCATTGCGGCTCGGTTTGGGGCTCGGGCTGATATTGACGTTCGTTCTCACCGTCATCACCGCCGGTTACATGGGCGGCAACGGTAGCCACCACGTAGGCATCGCTGGGCCCGACGATCCCAGTTGGCCGGTCTTTGGCTGGTCCCTTACCGTGGGCGATCTGCGGCCAGCACACTTTCTCGCCACCCATGCCATGCAAGCGGTGCCCGCTGCCGCGCTCCTTGTGGTTGTCGCAGGAATCCGGCGGCCAAGGGCCTGGGTGGCCGCCGCCTCCGTGCTTTATACCGCCGCCACGGTAGGCGCCTTCGTGGAAGCGCTCGCCGGCAAACCGTTCTTGTCCACGGCCATCGGCTGAGCAGCGGAAAAGTCCACGCCAACGACTTTCCCCGCGCCCACATCCATCCGAGATCGGTCAGTTCGTTGTGGACAGCGTGAGACCCTGGGAAATGCCGTCGTCCACCTCGGGCCCGATGTCCGTTTCGTCGGGCACGTAAATGCGCAGGGGCTCTGCCAACCCGCGCACCTCGTGGGTGCCCGCGGCGGTCATGGTGCGGCCAGCGCGAATGCCTATCTGCGCCACCTGGTCTGAAACCAAATAATCCCTGCCGAGCCGGCTGCACAGGGCGGCGATCCGGGCCGCAATGTTCACGTCCCGCCCGATGACCGTGAAGTCCAACCGGTCGCCCGAACCCACATTGCCGTAGACCGCCTCGCCAAAGTGAATGGCGATGCCGAACTTGATGGCAAACTTGCGGCCGTCCCGGGCATAGGGCTCCACCTTGGTGTCGAGGGCGGCCCGGGCCGCTTCAAGGGCAGCCAGAACCGCCGGTTCGTCACCCATGTCGTGGGCGGGAAAGACGGCAAGCACCGCATCGCCGATGAATTTAAGCACCTCGCCGCCGCGTTCTGTCACCTGCGGCACCACCACATCATAGTAGGCGTTGATGACGTCGGCCGTATCGGCCGGTGGAAGCTGCGTCGAAAGGTGGGTAAAGCCGCGCAGATCGGCCACCAGGATCGCGGCGCGCACCGGTGTGACTTCCCCGCGGTGGATGGTGCCATCGATGATCTGCTCCGCCGGCCCACGCCCGACGTAGGCGCTCAGCACCTCACGAAAGGTGGAGCGCAGCATTTTCAGCTCGGCAACCACCGTGAGGGCGGGGACGATTTTTTCGATAATAGCCCGCTGCTCATCGGAAAAGTTGTTCGGGTCCTGGGTGGCGATCGTCATGGACATGATGTCACCGGACACCGCCAGCAGCGGGATGGCATAGTAGTGGGCGATCCCTTCGGCACGCAGCTCGGCGACGATCCCGAAGGCTTCGTCTGCGGTGTTGGCAAGGTCGATATGGACCCAGCGCTTGGTTTCATAGGCAACCTTGAACGGGCTACTTTCGTACATGCCGCTGTCGCGCCGCTCATAGCCAAAGCGCGTGAACTGGATCGGCCGCTCCGGCCGCCAGATAAATGCGGCGGCCAGCAGCGACGGGTTCAAGAGCCCAAAGGACATGGACATTCGCGCGATGGAAAAGCCATGGGCTGTTAGCTGGTGGGCGAGGCTCGAAAGCATCGCCGGCAGCTCCAGCCTCAAGCCGTCGTGCAAGAGCCACGCGTCGATTTCGTCAGATATTTTTTGCGGTTCAGCCACCACACATCCTCGGATCGGCCACAATCCCACAACTTAGTGCGGAACCGATTGCGGGGCGAGCGACCGACATGTCACAACTCACCGTTCCACCGGTCAGAGGACGTGATCACCAAAATTCTTTGCAAGATCGTGTCGGACGGCATGGTGATGGAGCGGTTGATTGCGCAGCGTGGCGAACTCGATGAGGAACGCATCCCCGTGGATGCGGTAGTAGATGGAGCCCTGACTGCGATCATCGCCCGCCCAGCCGAAACGCGCGCCCATAAGGTCCCCTTCGCGGATGCGCACTGCTTCGATATCCGCCAGCGCAGGCACCAAATTATCCACCGAGAACACTTCGATGAGGTGCATCACATCATCGACCCGCTCGCGCGGTAGATCGGCAAGTGCAATGCCCCGGCGCTCTGCGTTCACCCGCTCCTCGCGCCCCGCCGCGCTGAGAATGTTGCCAAAGGAGGCATTTTGGATAAGTGCCGCGTCGCGCTGGGCGGGGGAAAGGGCAGCAAAGATATCTCGCCCCAACTTTTCTTCCTCAAGCACCACCATTCCCTTGTGGGGACCGGATGGCACCGGGTTCGGCTCGGATGAAAATGACATGGGCGAAACGCTCACCACCTGATCGCCCACCAGCGTAAAGGTTAGCGACAAGTGGTGCCCCTCAAACCGCCAGCCCCAGGGGTCGGTGGCGGACGGCGTCCCGTAAATCTGCACGGAAAAACGCTCCCGGTTCCGGTCCGGTGAGCCCTTGCCCCACTCATCGCGCAGGATGTCCTGCTGCAGCATGATGCGCTCGGCCTTTAAGAGCCCGGTATCGCCCAGCGCGGTGGCCAGAAGCTCCATCGCGGCCACTTTTTGGTCTTCGCTCATGTCCTCCAGCGCCAGGCCAGGGGCTTTTCGCGAGCCAAGCATAAAGTTCCAAGCCCTTCGACGGCGCCCTTCGAAGGGGAAAGTGGCGCTCTCGCGCTGTCCGGGCTCTAACCCAGCAAGAAATCTGCTAGCCCGGTCGAGCATTCGCGCGCCGGGCGTTCCATCCGCAAGGACAACGCCGGGCCTAAGGGCGGAGGCACCCACAAGACCCGCCACCGCGGGAACGGTGGCGGCGAGGACCTTTCGCCGTGTCACACCTTGGGGGTTGGCTCGACCGTCGTTTGCCTCATTGGAATCAAGTCGCCGCATGGCTGGCCCCTCCACGACCGCGCCGCAAATCTCCCTCGTTCGCGAGCGCATTTTGGAGTTTTAGCCCCTCGCACCCGTCGACGCAGGTTACGAAGCCGTCACTTTCGCCCCGGCGCAGCGACCCACACGGTCAAGTTTTGATAGCCATGCCCGCCATCGGGAAAATTTGGCAACAACGCTCCCAAACATTTGAAGGCACCCAACCGCCAGTGCCGAACAACCGCTACGGGGTCTTGCCATTCTTGACGTCGCTGCACTGCGCGGCTCCCCAGACGCAAAGACCGATGGTTGCAGAAGCAATCGAACACATGCCATTACTTTCGAATTTTTCTAGTAATTAGTACAGACGCAGTTGAACCTACAAGTTCATCAAATATCATCTTCCAATTACCAAATATTTTTCTTGTTTTCCCAAGCACACGAGTCTCATAGTCCGCCCAGCAAAACCAAGGGGAGATAGAATGCTTGGATTTGGGAGATTGAGCATGCCTGCGCGTTGGGGCGCGGCTGCGGTGGTCATGGGGTTTGCGACCGTCGCTACTCCGACGCTCGCCGACACCATCACGGTTACGGACATTGCCGGCCGCACGGTGGAAGTCCCTGAAAACCCGAACAAAGTGATCCTCGGCGAGGGTCGTATGATGTACGCCTTGTCGGTGCTCAAGCGCGACGAGCCGTTCGATGGGATCTTGGGCTGGAAGGATGACCTTATCCTCTACGACCCCGATGCATTCCGGCGCTTTGAGGCAGCCTTCCCGAACGAGACGAAAGAACTCATCGACTTCGGCAACCCCTATAGCGGCGATTTCAGCGTCGAAAGCGCCGTGGCGAACGGTGCTGACCTTCTCCTGCTGGACCTTGGCAACCTCTATAAGGCGCAGGAATCAGGGGTCATCGACAATCTGGCAAAGGTGGGTGTTCCCGTCGTCTTCATAGACTTCCGCATCGACCCGACCCAAAACACCATTCCAAGTCTTCTTCTGCTGGGACGTCTCTTCGGCGAAGAAAAGAATGCCGCCGAATTCATCGACTTTTACATGCAGCAGATGCGCCGCGTGCAGAACATCGTGCAAGATCTGCCCGTCGATGAAAAGCCGCTGGTCTTCGTGGAAAATGCCGCTGGCTGGGATCCGGAGTTCTGCTGCAATACATTCGGCAGCTATAATTTCGGCCGTTTCGTCGAGCTTGCGGGCGGACGCAACTGGGGCTCTGAGCAGTTTTCGGGCTACCGCAACAACGTCAGCCTTGAAGCTGTGGTCACCGACAATCCGGACGTGATCGTCGGCACCGGCGCCAACTGGGCCGAGGCACGCCCTGAGGTGGGTGCGGTGCTCCTGGGCTATGACGCGCAGGAAGACGCAGTCCAAGAAAAGCTCTCCGCCCTGGCTGACCGGGAGGGATTTAAGGACCTTGATGCCATCAAGAACGGGCGGTTCCACTCCATCTACCACCAGTTCTACAACGGGCCCTACCACTTCATCGCCATCCAGGCGCTTGCCAAGTGGCTCCACCCGGAAGACTTCGAGGACCTTGATCCGCAGGCCACCTTCGTGGAGCTGCATGAACGCTTCCTGCCCTTCGAATCGGGTGGGCACTTTTGGGCAACGCTCAAACAGTGACGCTGCGCGCCGGTTCAAACCGGGGACCGCATGGTGAGCGCTGACGTCACCATCGAGCAGCGCGCGCGGGCAGGACACGGCTATCGCCGTCGTGCTGTCCGCAAAGCGCTGTTTGTGAGCCTCATTGCCGCAGCGCTCCTCATCGTTTTCGTCGTCGACATCATGACGGGGCCGAGCAACCTGACTTTCATGACGGTGCTCGAGACGCTGTTTGCGCCGAGCGAAGCGACCCCACAAACCCGGCTCATCGTGATGGATCTTCGCCTTCCCGTGGCGCTGATGGCGGTCATTGTGGGCGCCATGCTGGGGGTCGCGGGCGCGGAAATGCAGACCATCCTCAACAACCCCCTCGCCGATCCTTTCACCCTGGGGATTTCTTCGGCGGCAAGTTTTGGGGCGGCGCTGGCCATCGTTACCGGTGTCGGCCTCTTTCCGGTGGTCGGAAGCTACCTCATCCCGGCCAACGCGTTCGCCATGGCACTGGGCACGGCCTTCATTCTCTACGCGTTCTCCGAAATGCGCGGAGTGTCCTCAGAGACGATGGTGCTCGTTGGGATTGCACTCCTTTTTTCTTTCAACGCGCTCCTCGCCCTCCTCCAATACGGCGCTTCAGAGATCGAGCTTGCCCAGATCGTCTTTTGGATGCTCGGCTCGCTGGTGAGGGCGAACTGGGAAAAGGTGACGATCTGCGCGATCGTGCTGGCGGTGGTGATGCCGTACTTCATGACGAAGTGCTGGGCGCTCACCGCCCTTCGCATGGGCGACGACAAGGCCGCGAGCCTGGGCGTCAACGTGCGCCGGCTGCGCATCGAAGTGCTCTTTGGCGTGTCGCTTCTGGCCGCGGTCGCCGTTTCCTTCGTGGGCACCATCGCATTCGTGGGATTGGTGGGCCCCCACATTGCCCGCATGACGGTGGGCGAAGACCAGCGCACCTTCCTGCCCGTGGCGGCCCTTGCGAGCGCCCTCATCTTATCGCTCGCCTCCATCGCCACCAAAACCATCAATCCAGGCATCATCTACCCGATCGGCATGATTACGTCGCTCATCGGCATCCCGTTCTTC
>JBCCYN010000155.1:0-10730 GCA_039189655.1 Pseudomonadota bacterium
CGGACTGTTCCTTGGTCAGCGCATCAAATTCTTTGCGGATTTCCATCTCTTCGAGTTTCCGCAAAGAACGCAGTCGCATATTCAGAATGGCTTCGGCCTGAACGTCGGTCAGGCTGAACTGCGCCATCATCACCTTTTTCGGCTCATCCTCCTCGCGGATGATGCGGATCACCTCATCGAGATTGAGATAGGCGATCAGATATCCACCGAGCACCTCCAAGCGATGGGCGATCTTCTCAAGCCGGTGGGCGGTTCGCCGCAGCAGCACATCGCGCTGATGATCAAGCCATTGGCGTAAAACATCGCGCAGCCCCAACACATTGGGCACCTTGCCATGGCTCAGAACATTCATGTTCAGCGACAAGCGCGATTCAAGATCGGTGAGCTTGAAGAGTGACGCCATCAACAGGTCTGCATCCACTGAGCGATTGCGCGGCTCGAGGACGATGCGCACATCTTCATTGCCGAAGACCAGATCGCGTCCCAATGCTTGGAAATCAACAATCGGATCTTGTCCATCTACAGCGACTTCGGCTTCGACGATGTGGAGATCAAGTTTTCCGATCGACCGGAAAAGCGGGTGGGTGACGACGCCGCCTGGGATCGGTCCGAGGAGGCCCTTCGTGACGTCCTTGTCCAAACCGGACGGCCGTGGACGCTCAATGAAGGGGAGGGCGCGTTCTACGGGCCGAAATTGGAGTACGTACTCACCGATGCGATCGGCCGGCACTGGCAGTGCGGTACTCTCCAGGTGGACTTTAATATGCCTGGCCGTCTCGGTGCGTTCTACATCGGCGCCGACGGGGAAAAACACACGCCCGTCATGCTGCACCGGGCACTGTTTGGGTCGTTGGAGCGCTTTTTTGGCATCCTGATCGAGAACCACGCGGGTCATCTGCCGCTTTGGCTCTCGCCGGTGCAGGCGGTGGTAGCCACCATTGTGTCGGACGCCGACGCCTACGCTGCCGAGGTTATGGCAGCGCTCCGGGCGGCCGGCCTCTCCGCGGCCGCGGATCTTCGCAACGAGAAAATCAACTACAAAGTTCGCGAGCACTCGGCGGCAAAGGTCCCGGTGATCCTGGTGGTGGGCGGGCGCGAAGCGCAGAACGGCACGGTGGCCGTGCGTCGGCTCGGCTCGCGCGACAATGAGGTGCTGCCGCTGGACGAGGCCGTGGCGATGCTGAAGTCGGAGGCGACACCGCCGGATCTCGCCCGATCCAAGGTGCAGACCGACGGCGGGGATGGGGCGGATCGACGGGTCGATGTGGTGGAGATCTTTGAGGGCTTTGTGGTGAATGATCCCCTCAAAGGGCGCTCTAGTCCGGTTTTTGAGACTCGCGAAGAGGCGGTGGAAGCAGCGCGCCGCATTCTGGCGGAGGAGGGCGGCGGCCACGCCACCGTCTCCACCCTCGATGGCAAGACCGAACGCCTTAAGGTGACCGGAGCGGAGGAAGTCGCTTAGGGCGCGATCCGGCGACAGGGGTGATGTCGCGGTCAGATCAGGCGCGGGAGCGGTGGGCCGTCGACGGTTGAATATGGAAGGCACGCAACAATGAAAATAAGGCTCGGCATGGTCGGCGGCGGGGAAGGGGCGTTTATCGGCGCCG
Organism: Pseudomonadota bacterium; assembly: GCA_039189655.1. GTDB lineage: Bacteria > Pseudomonadota > Alphaproteobacteria > Rhizobiales > Amorphaceae > Acuticoccus. Next base: position 1,608 of record JBCCYN010000155.1, read on the forward strand.
TCCACCGCTTGGCCGCGCGCATGGACGACCACTATACGTTCGTGGCGGGGGCACTCTCATCAGACGCTGCCCGGGCGGCAAGTTCAGCGGCCGCGTTGGGGATCGAGCCGGAGCGGGCCTATGGGGACTACCGTGCGATGGCCCAGGCCGAGGCGGCGCGGGAGGATGGCATCGAGGCCGTCGCCATTGTCACCCCCAACCACGTGCACGTGCCGGTGGCCGAAGCCTTCCTCAAGGCTGGTATCCACGTCATCTGCGACAAACCGCTCAGCACCACCCTGGCGAGCGGCGAGGCGCTTAAGGCGGTGATCTCGGAAACCGGTAAGATTTTCGCGCTGACCCACAACTACTCCGGCATTCCCATGGTGCGCCAGGCGCGGGAAATGGTGGCGAGCGGCGAGATTGGCGCGGTGCGCGTGGTGGTGGCGGAATACGCCCAGGACTGGCTTGCCGAGAAGCTGGAAGACACCGGCCAAAAGCAGGCGTCGTGGCGCACCGATCCGGCGCAATCGGGACCCGGTGGAGCCATCGGTGATATCGGAACCCATGCCTACCAACTTGCGTGCTTCGTCACCGGCCTTGATTTTCGCGTGGTTGCCTCGGAGCTTCAGACGTTCGTCGGCGGGCGCCGGGTGGACGACAACGCCTTCATCCGCCTGAAGGCGGGGGGCGCGTGGGCGAACCTTTGGGCCTCGCAGGTGGCCTGCGGCAACGAGAACGCGCTCTGGCTGCGCGTCTATGGGGAGCGGGGCGGGTTGTCCTGGCACCAGGAGCGGCCGAACGAGCTTTGGCACACGCCGCTCGGTGCGGAGCCGCGCAAGATCACGCGGGCGGGTGCCGGGGCTGGGCCGGCAGCAGCACGGGTGAGCCGCGTGCCGGCGGGGCACAACGAGGGCTACTTGGAGGGCTTTGCCAACATCTACACCGAGGTCGCTAGGGCCATCATCGCCCGTCGCGAAGGCAAAAACCCCGATCCCGACGTCACATTCCCCACCATCGAAGATGGCCTTGCGGGTATGCGCTTCATCGAAGATGCGATCCGGCTGAACGCAGCCTAAAACTTGCCGTCCGGTCGATTGTCTTACCAGCGCGCGGTCGGGCGCATTCGCCTCGGCCTCGGCGATCGTGACGGTCAGCCTCAGCTACGTACGGCTTTTCAGGACGGATGCGCAAAACTGCGCTTTCCGGCGCGTTCGGACGGTCTTGATGAGGCGATGGTGCTCAACACGGCAGGCGGCCTTGCCGATGGGGACCGGTTCGAGGTTTCAGTTTCGCTGGCGTGCCATCGGCTCATCACGAGCACCCAGGCCAGTGAGCGCGTCTATCGCTCAGAGGGCGGCACAGCAAAGGTTGTGCAGCAATTCTCCGTCTCCGATGGGGCCCATCTCATCCATATGCCCCAGCCCACCATCCTTTATGACCGAGCCGCACTGCGGCGGCGCTCCACCATCTCGTTGACGAAGGACGCCGGCTTCACCTTTTGCGAAGGCCTGGTCCTTGGGCGAGCAGCCATGGGCGAACGGGTGACGTCGTTGGATCTCCATGACCGGACGGAGGTGATCGTTGATGGTGAGCCGCACTTTATTGATGCCCTGCGCCTTGATGACGAAGCGCTCCTTCACCTCGACCGCGAGGCCATGGGGAGCGGGGCGTTGGCCATCGGGCTGGTGATTCACCGGGGGGAGCGTCTTGGGGGCCAACTCGATGTGGCGCGCGACGCGGTGGGTTCCCTTGGCGGTGCGACCATCGTGGGGGGATGTCTGGTGGCAAGGTTGCTTGCGCCCTCGCACCGCCGGCTCCAGGATGCGCTTCTTGGGGTGATGGGGGCCCTTTCCGGCGTTGCACCACCCCGAGCCTGGCAGCTCTGACCGATACGGACCGCTTCATATGAACCTTTCTCCCCGCGAAAAAGACAAGCTTTTGATTGCCGTCGCCGCCGATGTGGCGCGACGTCGCCGGGAGCGAGGGGTGAAGCTCAACTATCCGGAAGCCATCGCGCTCATCTCCGATTTTGTCATGGAAGGGGCGCGGGACGGTCGCTCGGTGGCCGAGTTGATGGAAGCCGGCGCTCAGGTGGTGCCCCGCGAGGCCGTGATGGAGGGCGTGGCGGAAATGATCCACGACGTGCAGGTAGAGGCCACCTTTCCGGACGGCACGAAACTCGTGACCGTGCATTCACCCATTCGATAGCTGGCGCGGCCGCGATTTCTTGGGGATCACTACCCACAGAAGTTGTGAACGACCTGCGAATTTACCCTTTGGCAAGCTTCTGCCCACCCGCGCAGGTGCTACGCTCTCCTTGATGACCACTGATGAGCGGCTCAGTGTGGGGGGAGGCGCTGCCATGGACGACCTTTTGTCTTCGATCCGGCAGATCATCGCCGAGGACCTTGGCGATCGGCCCCCGGAAGACCGCGATTCTGGCGCTCGGGCGGCTTCTGCCGCAACCACAGCGGGATTAGGCGATGACGGTGAGCCGGAAACGGAGCCCGATGCTATGGCGTCAGCGCCGGTCCCGCCCTCCGGTCGTACCTTCCGCGACGCTCGTTTTGTGGAACCCTCGCCACCGCCTTCGCAGGGCCGGACGGGCGCGCCGGTGGGTGAGCGGCCGGCGGACTTGTCTGATGTTGCTGCCGCCTTGCAGGCCGCTCGTGCAGCGCCGCGCCAGACTGAGCGTGCCGGCTTCCCCGATCAGCCTGAGGTGCGGCAGAGGATAGAAGATGCCGCCCGGCGCGGCACCCGAGGCCAGCTCAAGCCGCGAGCTTTGCTCAGGACCGGAGAAAGCGACCGTCGCGCACCGGCATCCAATATCATCCGACTTGAAAGCGATGTGGGGACGGCCGCTTCGGACGACGTCGCCGATGGCGGGCAAAAGGCTGGCGTGCCCGCACTGCCCGGGGCGGCGCGCGACGACCAGGCCGAGCCGAGGCAAGGCGACGGGGCTCTGACGAGCGCACGCACGCGGCAAAATGTCGGGCGGTCCTTGGACGATCTTTCCAAGACGATCCTGACCACGAACCCGCGCACTGTGGAGGACCTTCTGCGCGAGATGTTGCGGCCGATGCTGCGGGAGTGGCTGGAGGCCAATCTCGGCGACATCGTCGAGCGGCAGGTCCGCCAGGAAATCGACCGGGTCAAGGCGCACGGACGCTGAGCTGACCGCCGTCGCCTGACGGCTCGGCAACGGGACAGCGACAACGAGCCGTCCCGCAAGTGCGCGCTTGCGCTTGCCTCAGCGAGCCCAAGATCGCACTTAGAAAAATATGATTCTTTGGGGTGCCTTTGGTCTTCTGCTTGCGCTGACGCTTGCCGTGTTGCTGCGGCCGCTGCTTCGACCTTCCGCGACGGAGCCCAGTGGTGAGGATCGGGAGATCTACGCCGCCCAGCTCAAGGAGATGGATGCGGACCGCGAGCGCGGTTTAATCGGCGATGCCGAAGCGGGCGCGACGCGCGCGGAGATTGCCCGCCGGCTGCTGCGGGCGCGGGACAATGGTCGGACGCCCTCTCAAGACCGCCGTCGGGCGTTAGCGACAGCCCTGGCACTGGCGGTTTTCGTTCCGGTTTTTTCCATCGGAGCCTATCTTTTCATGGGAACGCCAGACTACGGCGACCAACCCCTCGCCGCGCGCCTTGGGCCCATGGACGAAGAAGAGCTGCAGCGTCTCGTCGCCAGCGCCGAGGCGAGGCTCGCCCAAACGCCCGATGACGTGCGTGGCTGGATCGCTGTCGCACCGGTCTACAGGCGGTTGGGGCGGTTTTCCGATGCCGCGCGGGCCTATGGCCGCGTCAACGCGCTCGCCGGCGAGAGTGTTGAATGGCTTGAAGCGCAAGGGGAGAGCCTCACCTACGCCAACGAAGGAGAGGTTTCCCAGGACGCCAAAGCACTCTTCGAGCGCGCTGTGGAGCTCGACCCTGAAACGTTGCGATCGACCATCTTCCTCGCGATCGAGGCACGGCAGGGGCAACGGTTTGATGAGGCAGCGCAGCGTTGGCGCGCCTTGATCGCCCGCAGCAATGGAAACGAGCCCTGGCTGGAGATTGCGAGTGCAGAGTTTTTGCGTATGGGGCTCGCCCAGCCTTCTGGCGGTGACGAAGTGGCCACTGGCACGGCGCGGGCGGCCACGGCAGAAACTCTCGCCGGCTCGTCGCCGCCACCGGGTGTGACGGCGATGGTCGAGGGGCTTGCGCAGCGGCTCGATGCTCAGGGCGGGAGTGTGGAGGAGTGGGTGCGTTTGGTGCGCTCGTACACGGTGTTGGGACGGGCGGACGATGCCAAAGCGGCGGTGGCGGCCGGAATGGCTGCCCTTTCAAAGGATGATCGCACCGCATTTGCCAACGCGCCGGAAGTCAAGGCGGTGACCCAGTGACCCTGGCATTGCGGCGCGGCCGCACGCGGCGGCGGCTCACGCTCATCGGCCTCGCCGGGCTTGCACTCGGCGGGGCGGCGGCGCTGGTGGCCTATGCCCTTGGCGATAAGATCACCTACGCCCCAACGCCCACGGAATTGGTTTCGGGTAATGCCCATCGCCCGGGCGCTCGAATCCGACTAGGCGGCCTCGTGGAGACCGGGTCCCTGGTGCGCGGCGCCGATGGTGAGGTGCGTTTTGCGGTGACTGACACCAAAAGCCGTGTGCCGGTCCGCTATGTGGGCCTGCTGCCTGATCTTTTTCGTGAGGGCCAGGGGGTTGTGGCCGAGGGTGTGCTTGGTGATGGTGGCATGCTGGAGGCTGACACCGTGCTCGCCCGCCATGACGAAAACTATATGCCCAAGGAGGTGGTGGACAGTTTGAAGGCGCAGGGCCGCTGGAACGAAGACGCGCTCACCGAGGGGCACGTCGATGCTCAATGAGCTCGGGCACTATGCCCTTGTCCTCGCCTTCGGGATCTCGCTGGTACAGTCCACCGTTCCCCTCCTCGGTGCGCGGCTCAATGATCCTAGGCTCATGGCCATCGGCGGGCCCGCGGCGACAACCGCCTTTGCGATGGTGGCGCTGTCGTTCACTGCGCTGACGGTGGCCTACGTGCGCTCCGATTTCTCGGTGCTCAACGTTTTCGAGAACTCTCACTCTGCAAAGCCGCTGGTCTACAAAATCACCGGCGTTTGGGGGAACCACGAGGGTTCGATGCTCCTTTGGGTGCTCATCCTGGCCCTCTTCGGATTTTTGGTTGCAACGTTCGGGCGCCACATCGCCGCGAGCCTTCGGGCGACCACCGTTGCCGTCCAGGGTTGGGTCGCCTCGGCCTTCATCCTCTTCCTGCTCGCCACATCGAACCCCTTTGCCCGGGTGACGCCAGCGCCCCTGGAGGGCCGTGACCTCAACCCGCTCCTCCAAGACATCGGCCTCGCGATCCATCCGCCGCTCCTCTACGTGGGCTATGTGGGCTTTTCCATCGTCTTCGCCTTTGCGGTGGCCGCCCTGATCGAGGGGCGCATCGATGCGGCCTGGGCGCGCTGGGTGCGGCCATGGACGTTGCTTTCCTGGGTGTTCCTTACCCTTGGCATCGCCATGGGAAGTTACTGGGCCTACTACGAGCTGGGCTGGGGCGGCTGGTGGTTCTGGGACCCGGTGGAAAACGCCTCTTTCATGCCCTGGCTTGCCGGGACGGCGCTTCTGCACTCCGCTGCGGTCATGGAAAAGCGCGATGCGCTTAAGGTCTGGACCGTTCTTCTGGCACTCATCACCTTTTCCCTGTCTTTGCTGGGGACGTTCTTGGTGCGCTCGGGCGTGTTGACCTCGGTGCATGCCTTTGCATCCGATCCCACGCGCGGGCTTTTCATTCTCGCGATCCTTGTGGTCTTCATTGGAGGGGCGTTTGCGCTGTTTGCCGCCCGGGCGGGGGTGCTGCGCGTCGGTGGTGCCTTTGCCCCCATCAGCCGGGAAGGCGCCCTCGTCCTCAACAATGTTTTTCTGACCACGGCGTGCATAACCGTGCTCATAGGGACGCTCTACCCGCTGGTCCTTGAAACGCTCACGGGCGAGAAAATCTCGGTCGGCCCCCCCTACTTCAACTTCACCTTTATCCCGCTGATGGTGCCGCTCTTCATCGCCATTCCCTTCGGCACGCTCCTTTCCTGGAAGCGCGGAGACATGGCGGCGGCGGCGGAGCGGCTTGTGGTGGCAGGGTTGGTCGCCGTCTTCGTGGCGGCGCTCGCAGCATGGTTGGCAGGAGCGGAAACCGCGCTTACCGCCGCATTCGGATTTGGCCTTGGTGCATGGCTCGTGGTGGGGAGCTTTGCCGAAGTGCTTTACCGCACCGCTTCGGCCAAGACGCTGCAAGACCGCTGGCGCCGACTGACCGGGCTACCGCGCGCCACCTGGGGATCGGCGCTCGGCCACCTGGGTGTGGGGCTCACAGTGCTGGGGATTGTGGCGCTTTCGGCGTTTGAGACCGAGGTGATTGCGGACATGGCGCCGGGCGATGACATGAAAATCGCCGGATACGACATTCGCTTTGTGCGCGCGGCTCAGGTGGACGGTCCCAACTACCGTGATGCGATTGCGGTGTTGGAAGCCCGAAAGGCTGGACGGTTGGTCACCGAACTGGCGCCCGCCCGTCGGTTCTATCCTGCCCGCGAAATGCCCACCACTGAGGCGTCCATTCATACCGTGGGCCTCAGCCAACTCTACGCGACGCTGGGCGAGGTGAATGGCGGAAAGATAGTCGTTCGCATGTTTTATAAGCCGTTTGTCCTTCTCATTTGGATCGGCTCCGTGGTCGCGTCCCTTGGGGGTCTTTTGTCGCTCCTTGATCGACGGCTGCGCATTGGGCTTCCCGCGCCGGCCAAGGGCAAAGCCCGCGCAAAGCCTGTGGCCAAGCCGGCATGAGGGTGTTTCTCATCATCCTCCTTCTGGTGTCGCCGGCCGTGGCCGCCAACCCTTGGGAGCAGCTCGACGATCCGGCGCTGGAAGCGCGGGCGCGGGCCCTTTCAAAGGAGCTACGATGCCTGGTGTGCCAGAACCAGTCCATCGACGAATCCGATGCCGAGGTGGCGAAGGATCTGCGTCTTCTCGTCCGCGAGCGACTTGTGGCCGGCGACAGCCATGAAGAGGTTCTTGCCTATTTGACCGACCGGTACGGCGCCTTTGTGCGGTTGCGCCCGCCGCTCACGGCGTCCACGCTCATCCTCTGGATCGCGCCGGCGATCGTGGTTTTGTTCGCGCTCGCCGGCGCAATCGTCTACCTGCGAGGCCGCCAGATGGCACCCACTGAGCCTCAGCAGTTGTCGCCGGAGGAAGAAGAGAAACTACAGCAAATCCTGAGCGGTCGGAGCGAGGGTTGAGGGGACGGGACGATGGATGCATTCCAGGTGGACGGCGCGCTGGGCGCAAAGCTTGCGGCGCGCATCGATCGACCGGAGGGGCGAACTGAAGCAGTTGCCCTCTTCGCGCACTGCTTCACGTGCACCAAGGACATTGTGGCGGCGCGGGCCATCGCCAAGCAGCTTGCCAAGCGGGGCATCGCCACCGTTCGGTTCGACTTCACAGGGTTAGGCTCGTCCGAGGGTGAGTTTGCCTCCACGCATTTTTCATCCAACGTCGCCGATCTCGTCAAAGTTGCCGACGCCATGCGCGGGGGGATCGGCGCGCCGCAGATCCTGATCGGGCATTCGCTCGGTGGAGCGGCCGTGCTTGTGGCGGCGGCGCAGATCCCAGAGGTGGAGGCCGTTTGCACCATCGGCGCACCGGCGGACGCCGAGCACGTTACGGAAAATTTTGCGGCCGACCTCAGCCGCATTGAAACCGACGGCGAGGCCGACGTTCAACTCGCCGGGCGGACTTTCAAGATCCGTCGGGACTTCGTGGAAGACCTGCGGTCGCAACGGGTCGAAGAGGCGGCAGGGAAGCTGAATGCTGCGCTTTTGGTATTGCACGCGCCCCTCGACCAGACCGTCTCAGTGGATAACGCGGCTCGCATTTTTGTGGCGGCCAAGCATCCCAAGAGTTTCATCTCCCTCGACGATGCGGACCACCTGCTGTCCAGCTATGAAAACGCCCGCTATGCTGCCGATGTGATTGCGGCCTGGGCAGCGCGTTACGTGTCGGCGCGCGACAAGAATACGACGGGCGAAGCGCATCCTGGCGTGCGGGCGGTGTCGCTGGGCGGCAAGTTTCGCACCCGTGTCACCGTGGGGCCGCACGCGGCTTTGGCCGACGAGCCCAAGGCCTATGGCGGCGACGAAACCGGCCCGACGCCCTACGACTACGTGGCTGCGGGCCTGGCGGCTTGCACGTTGATGACCATGCGACTGGTGGCTGAACGAAAGGGCTGGACTGTCGACGCCACCGTCGATGTGGTCCATGGCAAGATCCACGTGAGCGACTGCGAAGACTGCGCAGACGTGGTTCCGGGGAAGGATGGTCGCATCGACAGGTTTGAGCGCATCATCACCTTTGGCGTCGGGGTGAGTGAGGAGCAACGCGCGGCGTTGCTGGAAATCGCCGACCGTTGCCCGGTTCACCGCACCCTGGAGCGCGGTGCCGCCATCGCCACCCGCGAGGGATAGAGCAGGAGGCATGGGAGAGCCGCGTCAAGCCATTGTCTTTGCGCGCGGTTAGTACCCGTCACGTCAGGTTTCTTCGCTGGATCCTGCTCTGAGGAGACTTCGCAAGGGCGACGACGCCGACGCTCCTGCCGATGCCGGTGCACTAATTGTCGGCACGAAGCAGCAAAACGCGAACGGCGGACATAGATACATCCTGCGGTAGCCCCAGCATATGGGACTGGGAGAGAGTGGGAGTTTTAGGCAATGGCGAACTGTCTTCGTGTCCCCATGGCACTCGTCTTGGGGATGCTCTTCCTGTTTAGCGGATCTGCCGCCAGCGCACGGCCAGATACCCGCAACTACACCTGCGAAGGAGCACAGGCCTTCATCGCCTCCCAGGGGGGCGTGACCATGTCCACGGGCGATCGCACCTACCAGCGGTTCGTCCACACCCGGTCATCCTGTCTAGGCCTTCAAACCGTCCGCGCGACTTATGCCCCCACCAAAGATGTGCCGAAATGCCGGCTCTCCACCTGCGCCATGCGGTCCACGTCCGACGGCAACCGATAAATCCGCTGGGGCGTCGCCCGGCCAATTTCCATGTCGTGGTGGTGGAAAACTGTCTGTGGCGAAATGAG
>JBCCYN010000156.1:0-10676 GCA_039189655.1 Pseudomonadota bacterium
CGCATCCCCTCGGCGGTGGGTTACCAGCCTACCCTTGCCACCGACATGGGCGCCCTTCAGGAACGCATCACCACCACCCAAAAGGGCTCCATCACGTCGGTGCAGGCCATTTACGTCCCCGCCGACGACCTCACCGACCCGGCGCCCGCCACGTCCTTTGCCCACCTTGACGCCACGACGGTGCTCAACCGGGCCATCGCCGAAAAGGGTATTTATCCGGCCGTGGACCCGCTGGACTCCACATCGCGGATGCTGAACGCGCAGACCCTTGGCGAAGAGCACTACGCCACCGCCCGTGCCGTCCAAGAGGTGCTGCAGCGCTACAAATCGCTCCAGGACATTATCGCCATTTTGGGCATGGACGAGCTTTCCGAAGAGGACAAGCTCACCGTTGCTCGCGCGCGAAAAATCGAGCGCTTCCTGTCACAACCCTTCCATGTGGCGGAAGTCTTTACCGGCAAGCCGGGCGTCTTCGTGGATATGGCGGACACCATCAAGGGCTTTAGCGGTCTGGTGAACGGCGAGTACGATCACCTGCCGGAGGCGGCCTTCTACATGGTCGGCACCATCGACGAGGCGATGGAAAAGGCAAAACAGCTCGCCGAAGAAGTCTAGTTCCCGGACGGGCCAGGTGGGTGTCTCCATCGGGCCCGGTCCAACACCCCTCTCCCAGAGCCACCGAGGACCTTTATGGCCACCTTCTCCTTCGAACTTGTTTCACCGGAAGCGCTTTTGATCTCCGGCGAGGTGGAGGAAGTGACGCTCCCGGGCGCTGAGGGGGAATTCCAGGTGCTGGCTGGGCACGCCCCGTTCCTGGCGCTGCTGGGCCCTGGGATTGTGGAGGTCTCCGGTGGCAGCGTCGAACGCCAACGGATTTTCATCGATGGCGGTTTTTGCGATGTGAACGATGGTGGCTGCAGCGTCCTTGCCGAGGCGGCCCACGATGCGTCGGGCGCGGCGGAGAAAGTGGATGCGATCATCGCCGAGGCAAAGGCCGCGGCTCAGGGAGAGTTGAGCGGCAACGCCCTTGATGAAGCCCAACGCCGCATCGCAACCCTCGAGAGCGTGAAGGCAAGCCTTTAGGTTCTCGCCAGGAGAACCACGGCGGTAGGGACCACGCGCCCATCTGATCAACGAACCGGGTGTCGCTTTTTCGGAAGCCCGCTCAATCCCGTCTAATTCGGCAGATCACCGCGTAGCTCTAAGGCTAGCGCCTTTGCCAGCACCGATGGCTCCACATTGCCGCCTGACAACACCACCACAACGGTTCGGCCGGCAAAAATCTCGCGGTTGGCCAGCACCGCCGCAAGGGCACTGGCACCGCCCGGCTCCACCACGAGTTTTAGCTCGCGGGCCGCAAACGCCATGGCCGCCATCATGGCCTCATCACTCACCGCAAAGCCCGGTTTTGCAAACGTTCGGTTGACGGCGAAGGTGAGGAGGCCGGGCTGCTCGGACATCAAAGCGTCCGCAATCGAGCCGGTTTTTTGGGCGTTCTTTTGCCTAGCACCACTCACCAGTGAGCGCGTGGTGTCGTCAAAGCCCTCCGGCTCGGCCGGCATAACTTCGGCTCCGGGCACCAGATGGCGGAACACAGTGGCTATGCCCGACAAAAGTCCGCCGCCGCTGGTGGGCACCAGCACCGCATCAGGCACGGTCCCAAGCGCTGTAAGGTCATGGGCAATTTCGAGGCCCACGGTCCCCTGCCCGGCCATCACGCCGGCATCATCGTAGGGCGAGACGAAGGTTCCGCCCGATTGCGCCACAATGGTCTCTGCGATGGCGAAGCGGTCATCTGTGGCGCGGTCGTAGGGGACGATATCGGCGCCCGCCCGCCGCGTGCGGGTCTTTTTGAGTTCCGGCGCATCGGTGGGCATCACGATGGTCGCCGGCACACAAAAATGGTGCGCCGCTTCGGCAATGCCCTGGGCGTGGTTGCCCGAGGAGGTCGCCACGATGCCCCGTGCCCGTGCGTCATCGTCCATCATAGCAAGCCGGTTGAAGGCGCCACGGAACTTGAACGAGCCGGTGCGCTGCAAGCATTCGGGTTTGACGTAGACCCGGGCGCCGACCGCTTCGTTGAGGGCTCGGGAGACCATGAGCTCTGTGCGTACGCGCTCGCTTCTCAACCGCGAAGCGGCTGCCTCCACATCGCCGAAGGCTATGGGAAGTGCGGCGGCCGGTTCGCTCGTCATGGCCTAAGGCTCCTTGCCCACAACAGACGACGCTTCCATCGCGTCAACCGTCGCCAAAACTCTCCGGCGCGCCGAAATGATCCACATAGCCGATGTGCGATATGGCACCGGTTTCGTCGACCATGTGGATACCATAAGCCGGCGGTTCCATCACCAGTTTCGGTGGTGCGCCCGGCGCCAAAGCCAACTCCACCTGGTGGGCGGTGCCCGGTATTGCGACGGCCGGAACGCCGCCGGCGGAGCCGACTATCGGCCGGTGGACGTGCCCGCAGACGATGCGCTTCACTTGCGAATGCCGGGCCACGATGTCGGAAAATTTCTTCGCGTCGCGCAGCCCGATCTCGTCCATGAATCCAATCGCCACATCGAAGGGTGGGTGGTGCATGGCGATGATTGTCGGGCCGCCCGCCGAGAGGGTCTTGTCCAGCCAGGCGAGCTGTGCCTCGCCCAACTCGCCGTGGAACTGGCGCGTATCAAGGCCATCCACGGATGTATCGAGCATCACGACAGTGACGCCGCCGTATTTGCCCGCGTAGCAAACTTTTTCAGGAACCTCATGGTCGGCGACCCCAGGCAGCGCCAAGAACGCTTCGCGGAGCGGACCTGTCCTGTCGTGGTTGCCCGGCACCACCAAGACGGGAACGCGAAAACGCGTCAGAAGCTCGGCGGCGCGCGCATAGGCCCCGTCCTCGCCAAGGTCCGCGACATCGCCCGAAACGATTACGGCATCCACATCCGGATGCTTGGCGATGACGGCGTCGATGGCACGCACCGCAAACGTATCGGTGTCGATGTGGCCTTGGGTAAGCACCCCCGGGGGCCGAAGATGAAGATCGGTGATTTGAGCAAAAACCGCCATGGCCCGCCCTTAGCAGCCGCGCTCCTCCATCGCCAGACATACCTGCCCGGCGCACCATCAATGGACAATAAACCAGTGGGCGCGTAGATCGCACCGCCATGACCACCGACCACAGCCCGCGCTGGCCCCAAAGCCACTTATCCATCGGCGCGGGTGTTCTCTTGTTGATGGCCGTTGCGCTGAGTTTTTTCCCCGGGCAGGCGAGCGTGCCCCCCATCGACCGGGACGAGCCGCGCTACACCCAAGCCACCAAACAGATGATGGAAACCGGCGACTATGTGCGCATCCGGTTCCAGGAAGCACCGCGGCATAAAAAGCCTGTGGGCATCCATTGGCTCCAAGCGGCAGCGGCTAAGGCCACCGGGCTTGGCGCCGAAGCACCGCTGTGGGCCTACCGTATCCCATCGCTCCTCGGCGCGATCGCCGCCCTTTTGTTGACGTTCTGGGCCGCTCGGGCGTTTCTCCCGCCGCCCCTGGCACTCACCGTCGCCCTGCTCTTCGGCGCCACAATCATCTTGGGGGTGGAAGCGCGACTGGCAAAGACCGACGCGGTACTCCTTGCCACCATCCTCGCTGCGCAGGGGGCGCTGGCGCGTCTGTGGCTATCGAAGGAACGCCCGGTCGGGACGGCGGCGCTGTTCTGGGTCGCGCTGGCCCTGGGCATCCTCGTCAAGGGGCCCATTGCACCCATGGTTTGCGGCCTCACCATCCTCCTTCTGGCGGTGGTCGACCGGCGCGCCATCTTCACCAATCTGTGCCCTTTGATGGGCCTTGCACTGGTCGCCGTCATTTGCCTGCCCTGGTACATCGCCATCTATGCTGCCACCGACGGGGCGTTCTACGCCGCCGCCCTCGGGCGTGACTTTCTCGGCAAGGCGACCACCGGCCAGGAGGGGCACGGCGCCCCGCCCCTCACCCATCTGGGTTTTTTCTTCGCCGTCGCCTGGCCGCTGGCGCCCTTTGCCCTGGCGGCCCTCTGGCAGGTCGTACGGCTTCGGGCGCCCGCGCTTACCTTCGCCTTCGCCTGGGTCGTGCCGGCGTGGATCGTTTTCGAAGTCACGCCCACAAAGCTCCCCCACTACACGCTGCCGATGCTGCCTGGGATTGCCATTGCCGCGGTGACGGTGCTGCGCGAGGCACCGCCCCCCAGGGTGATGAGACTGATCGCCTCCCTCATGATCCTTGCCGGCCCGCTAGCTGTCATAGCCGCCGCGCCCTTTCTCCTATCTCAACTCGCCGGGAGCGGCGAAAACACTGGCGCCCTCCTCCACCAGCCCACGCTGGCCCTCAGCGCCGGTCTCCTTGCCATTGCCCTCGTGGCGGCAGTTTTCGCGGCCCTTCGGACCAGTCGCGGCATCGGGTTTTTGGATCGACGCGTTGTCGCGCCCACGGTGGCCGCAGCGGTCATATCCCAAGCGGCGGTTTGGGGCGCTGCGCTTCCCGCCCTCGGCCCCATTTGGGTCAGTCCGCGCCTTGTGGCCGCCGCCGAGGATGCCGCCTCCTGTGGCGCCCCCCGCCTGGTGAGCGTCGGCGGCTACAACGAGCCAAGCATGATCTTCCTTTCGGGCACCGACACAGCGCTCGTTTCGGCTGAAGACGGCGTACAACTCCTTCGGGAGGGCTGCGCGGTGCTGGCTGCCCGCGAACGGGCCGTCGCGGCCGTGAACGACGCTGCGGCGGCGGCCGGCCTCCCCTTGCGCCAAACCGCAGTGGTGGAGGGGTTCAACATTTCGAAAGGCGACCCGGTGAGAATAACCCTCTTTGTGGGGCCATAGGGGTTGCCGCGTTGATGGGTTGGGCGAGGCTTTTCCACTCGATGGGTGCCCCCGTGGGAGCGGACTTGCTGACGCGGGCGACGAGTAGTATCGCAATCAGACCCGTAGCGGAGGCCGTGCGCACGCGGTCCGAAGGGTAGGTTCATGCAAGCGCGTTCCCCCACATCCCCCGCCATCAGCGTCATCATCCCAGCAAAGGATGAGGCCGGCGCCATCGTTCCCCTCCTTGAGGAGATCCTCGACGGTCCCCTGGCGGCCCCATTCGAAATCATCGTCGTGGACGACGGCTCCACCGACGCCACCGGCGAACGGGTGCGGAAGGCTGGTCTCCCCAGCGTTCGCCTGGTGCGACACGAAAAATCGGGCGGAAAATCCCGCGCCATCCGCGCCGGCGCCCTTGTGGCCCATGGCGATATTCTCGTCACCGTCGATGGTGACGGGCAAAACGATCCGCGATTCCTGGCAGATCTGGTGGCTCCGCTCCTGGCCGATCCAGCGGTGGGGCTCGTTGCCGGCCAACGCACCGCCCGTCACGACGGCTGGATGAAGAAAGGCGTGTCAAAAATCGCCAATCGCGTGCGCCGCGCCATGCTCGCCGACGACACGGCAGATACGGCCTGCGGCCTCAAGGCGATGCGCCGGGACGGATACCTGCTGATCCCCTTCTTCGACAACAATCATCGGTTTTTCCCGGCACTTTTCCTGCGGGAAGGCTGGCGGATTGCCCACATCCCCGTTGCGGACCGACCGCGCACGAGCGGGCGGTCCAAATACGGCGTTTTGGACCGTGCGCTCGTTGGGATTCCGGATCTCTTGGGCATGTGGTGGCTGCGACGTCGCAGCGCAGCGCGACCCGTTGCGGCCGAGGTGGCGGAACTCGTGGATGAGTGACCTCCCCGCGCAGCTGTCGACCTGGTTCTACAACGTCTTCGTGGCCCAGTTCGACGTTTGGATTGCCATCGGTTTTGCCGCCCAAGCCATGTTCTCGGCCCGTTTTCTGATCCAATGGATTGCGTCCGAGCGCGCAGGCCGGTCTGTCATTCCCGTCGCCTTCTGGTTTTTCTCCATTGCCGGCGGCTCGATCCTGTTCGCCTATGCCCTTTATCGGCAAGATCCTGTTTTCATCGCGGGACAAGGTGCTGGTGTTGCCATCTACCTTCGAAACCTTTGGTTGATTTTTCGAGAGCGTAAGTCCACGCTCACCAATACAACCTAAACACACGTACAGTGGCCGTGTTGTTTAAGCTTTGAAAAAAAGCCGTCGCGATCACCTTTCATTAATTCGCTAAATGGGCGTTGGCGTTGCGCGCAATTTCTGCTTAGGTCGGTACAGCCATGCGCCTGGAGTTGGCTGTTCTGCATCAAAGCGGCACAGATCCTGCTTTCCACAGCGCGGTGAAAAACTCCACCCAGTGCGAAAAGACACATGATCGGGAGACAGCAAACAATGAAGTTCATGAACTTGGCTGCGGCTGCGGCGGCGGTCGGGATCTTTGCGGTGCCAGCCGCGAATGCTCAAACGCTCGGCGACATCAAAGAGCGCGGTGTGGTCAATTGCGGCATCAACACCGGGCTGACCGGTTTCGCCTTCACCGACGAGAACGGCAATTGGCAGGGTTTTGACGTTGCCCTCTGCAAAGCGATCGCAGCAGCCGTATTCGGTGACCCGGACGCGGTGGAGTACACCTCCCTGACCGGCAAGACACGCTTTACCGCCCTTGCCTCCGGTGAAGTGGACGTTCTTTCGCGCAACACCACCTGGACGTTGTCGCGGGACGTGGACCTGAAACTCGATTTCCAGGGCGTCAACTACTACGACGGTCAGGGCTTCATGATCCCCAAGGGCCTGGGCGTCACGTCCGCCCTAGAGCTCGACGGCGCCTCGGTCTGCATTCAGACCGGCACCACCACCGAGCTCAACCTGGCCGACTACTTCCGCGCCAACAACATGAGCTACGAGCCCATCCCCATCGAGACCAACGCCGAAGCGCAGCAGAAGTATCTGGCTGAGGCGTGCGACGTCTACACCACCGACGCGTCCGGCTTGGCGGCGACCCGCGCTTCCTTCGAAAATCCTGGCGATCACCTGATCTTGCCAGAGATCATTTCCAAGGAACCGCTTGGTCCTGTAACACGCCATGGCGATTCGGAATGGTCCGACATCGTACGCTGGACCCTAAACGCCCTCATTATCGGTGAGGAAAAGGGCATTACGGCCGACAACGTCGAGGAAATGGCGTCCACTTCCGCCGAGGAACTTGACCCAGAGGTGGCACGCCTCCTGGGTGTCGACGGCACCTACGGCGAAATGCTGGGCCTTGAACCCAATTGGGCTGTCAGCGCCATCAAGGCCGGCGGCAACTACGCCGAAATCTTCGATGAGTATCTCGGACCGGAGACGCCCATCGGGCTAGAGCGTGGCCTCAACGCGCTCTACAGCAACGGCGGCATTCTCTACGCTCCGCCCTTCCGCTAAGCGAAGATGAGGATCGGGGCGCGCCCATTGTCTTGGGCGTGCCCCTCCCACAAACTCATGACGAGACGGGATAATACATGAGCGCTGCTACCTAATGAGTGTCGTCACCAGCGGGGACCCGCAACCGGTCTTTCGCATCGACATGTTATGGACCGACGAGCGTTATCGCTCGTTGTTCATCCAAGTCATTGCGATGATGGTGTTGATGCTCGGCGTCGCATGGTTGGTAAACAATGCCATCCAAAATCTCTCCGATCTCGGCAAAGACTTCGACTTCGGCTTTCTCTCTCAACCAGCCAACTACGATATCAATCAGCGTCTGATCGACTACACGAGCCGCGACACCAATGCGCGCGCGGCCGCGGTCGGCATCTTGAACACGCTCTTGATTGCCTTCTTGGGCTGCATTGCGGCCACTTTGATCGGCGTTACTGCAGGTGTTCTGCGTCTTTCGAAGAATTGGCTGATTGCACGGCTGATGACGGTCTACGTGGAAGGGTTCCGCAACGTTCCCTTGCTCATCTGGATCCTGTTCATCATGGCGATCGTCAACGAAGCGTTGCCCTCGCCCCGAGACTTCCGCGGCGAGAACGCGCTGGAGGCGGGCTCCTTCGTCCTCACCAACCGCGGGGTCTATATCCCCGCACCAGTCTGGGAAGCGGGTTCTTCCATCGTCGTGGGCGTCTTCATCGTCTCGCTGATTGCAATCTTCTTCATGCGGCGGTGGGCAAAGGCCAAACAAGTTGCCACCGGTGAGCAAACCCCAGTCTTTTGGATCGGCCTTGGGCTCTTCTTCGGCCCTGCACTGATCGCCTACTTCGCCTTCGGAATGCCCATTGGCCTTGAACACCCCGAACTCAAGGGCTTCAACTTCCAGGGCGGCATCTGGATGCGCGACAGCCTGATCGCCCTATGGCTAGCGCTTTCGCTTTATACGGGAGCCTTTATCGCCGAGATCGTACGCGCAGGCATCTTGTCCGTCAGCCACGGACAAACCGAAGCCGCCTACGCCCTCGGTCTGCGTCCGAACCGGACCATGAACCTCATCATCTTGCCGCAAGCGCTGCGCGTGATCGTCCCACCCCTCATCAGCCAGTTCCTGAACCTCACCAAGAATTCTTCGCTCGCCATCGCGGTGGGATACATGGATGCCACAGGAACCTTGGGCGGCATTACACTCAACCAGACCGGCCGGGAGATGGAGTGTATCTTGCTCTTGATGGCATTTTACCTCATCGTCTCGCTACTCATCTCCTCGGTGATGAATTTCTACAATTCCCGAGTAAAATTGGTGGAGCGGTAAGATGAGCCACCACTCCCCTGATGTAAGCGGCGTCGACGTCGCGGTGGCAAAGCAGCAGACCCCCCTCCACTATATCGCCAGCCAACAGCATCCCGACCAGTTGCCGCCGCCGGCAAGCACCGGCGTCATCGGCTGGTTCCGGGAAAATCTCTTTTCGTCCGTTTCCAACTCGCTGCTCACAGTCGTTTCCATCCTCTTCCTCATCTGGGTCATCCCAGGTTTTGTGGACTGGGCCATCGTCAAATCGGTGTGGAACGCAGGTAGCCTGTCCGAGTGCCGCGAGCTTGTAAAAGCAGCCCATGGCGAGGGCGCGAGCGGGGCGTGCTGGGCGGTTATCAACGAGCGCTTCGACCAGCTCATGTACGGATTTTATCCCGCGGAACTGCGGTGGCGCCCCAATGTGGCGATCCTGCTTCTGTTCGCCGCCATTGTGCCGGTCCTCTTCAAAACCATGCGACCGCTGGTCTATGCGATGGGCGCGGTGATCGTAGGTAAATCCATCTTTGCCCTCTACGCTGCCTTCGCCGGCATCCCGTTCTCCTTCCTATCACCGACCACCTATACCGCGGCTGTACTCGCCATTGGTGCTGCCATCATGGGTGGAGAGGACTATAGGAAACGGTGGGTTATTCTGACGTTCTTGTTCCCCGTTATCGCTTACTTCTTACTATGGGGCGGTTTCGTCTTCGAACCGGTGGAATCGAAGCGGTTCGGCGGCTTTCTGCTCACCATGGTGATCGGCGTCACCGGGATTGCGTTCTCGCTTCCCCTCGGCGTCTTGCTTGCCCTTGGCCGAAGGTCAAATCTTCCGATCCTTCAAATGATCTGCGTGACGTTCATCGAATTCATTCGAGGCGTTCCGCTGATCACTCTGCTCTTCGTCGCATCCGTGCTCCTCAACTATCTGATGCCTCCGGGTACGGACTTCGACCTCATCTTGCGCGTTCTCATCATGGTGACGCTGTTTGCCTCTGCCTACATGGCCGAAGTGGTGCGCGGGGGTCTCGCGGCGCTCCCCAAAGGTCAGTACGAGGCAGCCGATACCCTCGGGCTCAAGTATTGGCAGGGGATGCGGCTCATCATCCTTCCGCAGGCCCTCAAAATCTCGATTCCCGGGATCGTCAACACCTTCATCGGGCTCTTCAAAGACACAACGCTCGTTGCGATCATCGCACTCTTTGATCCTGTGGGCCTTCTCAATCCCATCCGGGCGGACAGCAATTGGAACGGCATCGTTTGGGAGCTTTATGGCTTCATCGCGCTGGTGTTCTTCATCTGTTGCTTTGGAATGAGCCAGTATTCTCAGTTCCTTGAGCGGCGTTTGCGTGCCGCCGATCGTCGCTAGGAGAGCATCATGGCCGAAGCCGCTCACGTTGAAACGGAGACCCCCCCTGGCGAGATGGCCGTCTCCGACGAGGTGGCCATCGAAATCAAGGACATGAACAAGTGGTACGGCGAGTTCCATGTCCTGAAAGAAATCGAACTTACCGTCAAAAAGGGTGAGCGGATCGTTGTCTGCGGTCCCTCCGGTTCGGGCAAGTCGACCCTCATCCGGTGCATCAATGCGCTGGAGAAATTTCAAAAAGGGTCCATCACCGTCGATGGTGTACCGCTCACATCAGACCTTAAGAAAATTGACGAGATCCGCCGCGAAGTGGGCATGGTGTTCCAGCACTTCAATCTCTTTCCGCACCTCACGATCTTAGAAAACTGCACGTTGGCGCCCATCTGGGTTCGCAAGATGCCGAAGAAAGAAGCCAACGACGTCGCGATGAAATACCTGGAGCGGGTGAAAATACCCGAGCAGGCCAACAAGTATCCAGGGCAGCTTTCGGGTGGCCAGCAGCAGCGCGTTGCCATCGCGCGGGCCCTTTGCATGAACCCGAATGTCATGCTCTTCGACGAACCCACGTCGGCCCTCGATCCGGAAATGATCAAGGAAGTGCTCGACGTGATGGTGGACCTTGCACGCTCCGGTATGACCATGATTTGCGTTACCCACGAGATGGGTTTTGCCCGCCAGGTGGCGAACCGCGTGGTGTTTATGGACCAGGGCCAGATCGTCGAG
>JBCCYN010000157.1:0-10651 GCA_039189655.1 Pseudomonadota bacterium
CCGTCAGCTAACATCCCAAATCCCTCGGCTGAGCAGCGACACACCCATGACGAGCAAGACCAGCTCTAGGACTTTGCGCAGCCGGTCGGTTCCCATCGCCTGGCGGCCGAAAAGACCAAGGGCGATGCCAAGGCCCACGGCCGGCAACAGGACGACGCTCAGCGCCCAGCTATTGGTGTCTCGCTGCGTCATGAGAAGGTGGATGATAAGGGCTACCGTGTAGGCAACAAAGAAATAGGCCCTCAAGGTGGCGCGCACTGCGGTTGATCCGATGCCGCTGCTGAGCACAGTCCACAGAGCAACCGGACCCGGTACGGCGAGGGCCCCGGTCATGGTACCCGAGACAATACCGCCCAGCCCCACCACCCAGCCGGGCGCGCCCTCCCTGCGATCCACAGGTATCGGCAAAAAGCGCAGCTGCGCCACCGAAAGCAAGACGATCACCCCACCGGCGATTTTCAGGCTGGGGGCGCTTGCGAAGGAAAGAAGCGCCGTCCCGGCGGGTATCCCCAGGCACGCCCAACCGCACAGACGCACGAGTAGTCCGCCGCTTACTTCGCGCAGTTCGCTCGGAAGAAGGCACGCCGTGAGCACGAGATTTAAGATGATGGCTGTCAGGATCGCCGATGGTCCATCCACGAGGAGGAGCAGCGATGGCCCGGCGATGAGCCCCAGGCCGACACCGGTCGCCACTTGTAACGAGGAGCCCAAAAGCACCAAGGCGAAGGCGAGCGCGGTGGCCGGGGCCGAAAGACTTGTGAAGAGGTCGAAATCCACAAAACCGCCCCTCAGCGGCTCGAACCAACCGCCGGGACATCCTCGTTAAAGGCGGCGACTTTGGCGGTGCGCGCTGCGAGGAAGCAATCCGCTGCGAGGCGCAGGGGCGCAGTGTCCACGTCGCTTTCGCCGCGTTCGCAGAGCTCGGCGAACCTTTCGTAAAGCCTCGGGTACTCCCGCTCGGGCTCGTCGATCAGCGTTTCATCACCGCGAAAGAGTTGTGCACCGCCTTTGGCAAGGCGGAACGTGCCCGCGTCGGTTTCGGCGATGATGTCCCAAGTGGGCGGATCGGGCTGGTCGAAGTCGAACACGCACTCCACCGGCGTATCGGAGCCGTCCTGGAGCGCGAGCTCCGCCCGGATCGGTTGGGCGCGGTTTTCCGGCACAAAAAGGTCCGACCGCAGTGCCCGGAGCGGGGGCGGCAGGATGTGCGTGAGAATTGAAAAGGCGTTGATCCCCGGATCAAAGACCCCGAACCCGCCCGGCTCCCAAATCCATTGTTGGCCCGGATGGAATACGCGCACGTCCTCGCGCCATGAGACCACCACCCGGTGCGCGGGGCTTTTGGCAAGGTGCTGGCGAAGGGTGTCGACCGCTGGCGCATAGCGTGAGTGCCAGCTGGCGAACAAGGTTACGCCCTTGCGAATTGCGCGTTCCTTCAGATCGTCCACCTCACCGACGGTGAGCCCCGGCGGTTTTTCCAGAAAGACGTGAAGGCCCGCATCCAGCGCCTTGCGGGCGTACGCGTGGCGCACCGATGGGGGGACGCATAGGACGGCGCCTTTGACCTCGGGCATTGCCTCCAGCGTCTCATCGATGCTTTTAAAGTTCTCGACGCTCGGAAGGGAATTGTTGCGGCTGACGGTCGCCGCAAGGGTAAACCGCGGGTCATCAGATATGGCCGGGCGATGCTGCACAGCAGCGATGGCGCCGACGCCAACAAGGCAGAGCTTCATCATCACTCGCTCCTTTGCGCCCAGGACGCGGGGGCCGCAAGTACGCCGTTCACTTTGTTGGGGGTGAAATGGGTCCCGCGCTTGCTGGAGATGTGTCGCTGCCACACCGTTTCCGCAACGAAAGAGGAAGGCTCGGCCATGGGCAAACTGGAGGATCGGCAAACGGCTGCGGGCGGCAGTTCGGGATCGGTGGCGGCGCAACTCAGCACCCTTGCCGGCAGTATGCCGCCGCTCGACCCCGCCATAGCCCAAGGCTTTGCAGGGGCCTGCTTTTGCGGACGCATCAGCTACGCCGTCCAAGGCGTGCCGCTGTTTGCCTACCTTTGCCACTGCACCGATTGCCGGCGCATCAATGGCACGGCCTTTCACACCGGGATTGTGGCTCGAGCCGACGATTTGAGCCTGCGCGGGCAGGAGCCCGGCTCATTCGCCTGCATGGCAGATAGCGGCAATTCCATTTCGCGCTTCCACTGCAATCACTGCGGCAGCCAGCTCTATTCGCAAACCATGGCTGAGCCGGCTATCGTTTCGCTGAAAGCAGGTTCGGTGACCTCCGCGCCCCAGGATCTCATTCGCCCGGTGCTGCAGATCTTTTTCCGCAGTCGGGTCCCCTGGGTCCCCGCGCCCGTCGACATCCTCACCTACGCGACAGGGATGCGCGGCCAAACACCGATTCATCCAAGCGCCGAAGGGCCGGCTGAGGTATAAGGAGCGTGGTCGTCCTTCGATCGTCGAGACTTGCCGGGGGGACCGGCTCGGTTGGCGCGATCTGCGCGCGCCGTTGCGGGATTGGGAAACAGGCTAGCCGGGTGGTACACGCCTATGATGTCTATGCGCACCAACCTTAATCAAAACCAGGCGGTGACGTTGAACGCGCTGCGCGGTGCGGATCGCCCGCTCAGCGCCTATGATGTCCTCGACGCACTTCGGCAGGAGCGGCCTTCCGCGGCGCCACCGACGGCTTACCGCGCACTCGACAAGTTGATCGCCCTTGGCCTTGCCCACAGGCTAGAATCCGTGAACGCGTACGTGGCCTGCACCATCGCGCATCACGGCCACGATCCGCTGTTTGCCATTTGCGATGATTGCGGCGCGGTGGACGAAATGGCCGACCCCAGCGGGCTGCGGGCCTTGACCCAATCCGTGGAAACGGGCGGGTTTAGTGCGCGTAAACCCGTCGTGGAGCTTCATGGCCAGTGCGTCGGTTGCCAACGGGAGCGCTCATAGGGCAAGTGACCAGCAAGATCTGAGGCGTTGACCAAGGGTTCCCCTGGGCGAGGGCGAAGCCGTCTTGTCAGCGCCAGAGGCGCACGGTGCCGGCATCCGTCAAAGGATTGTGTTGCGGGGCTGAGACGATCGTTTTGGCTGAACTGGAGGAGTTGACGCCGGGTGGAGTTCGCAGCACGTGTTTTGCCGTGAGTGATCCTTCGGTCCCCAGAATCGGTGGCGCCGCGCCTGTCAAAGCAGGCGGCGAGCCATCCGTTGCGCGCCCTTTGTGGCGAACGGTTCTCAGCATTGCTGCTGCCTTGGCTGCCTTCACGGCCCTTGCGGCGGCGATTTCGTCGGGCCTTGGCTTTGTGGACATGGCGCGGTGGGCTGCCACCCAGCAACGGGCCTTCCATGATCTCTTTACCCAGCTCATGGGTATGAATGGGGGTGGCTTCCTTGCCGGCACCGCCTTGATCGGCGCGTCCTTTGCCTATGGGTTCCTCCATGCAGCGGTCCCGGGTCACGGCAAGTTTTTGATCGCCGGGGCGGGGCTTTCCAGTCGGATCGGTGCCTTCCGGCTCGTCGGGATCTCGCTGCTCGCCAGCCTAACCCAGGCAGTGACGGGCATCGTTCTCGTCTACGGAAGTTTTTCGCTCCTCGACATCACCGCCGGTTGGGCGATGAGCGCCACGAACAACATCCTCATACCGGCCAGCTATGCGGCCATTGCCGTCATTGCGCTAATCCTCATTCGCCGCTCTCTGGTGGGCTTTTCACGGATTTGGGCAGCGCCGGACGACACCGGCCATAGCCACGATGGCAGCTGCAATCACCGCCACGGCCCCAGCATTGAAGAAACCGATGCGATCCGGTCCTGGCGCGATGCTGCGATGCTTGTGTTGGGGATTGGCCTTCGCCCATGCACGGGGGCGGTTTTCGTGCTTGTGGCGGCTTGGCGCATGAACCTGCTGGTCGTTGGTGCGGTGGCGGCCTTTGCCATGGCCATCGGGACGGGGATGCTGATCAGCCTCGTCGCCCTTTCGGCCACGAGTGCGCGGGGGGCAACGCTAATGGCGGCTGGAGCGCAATACGCCCGTGTTCTGGTCCCAGTTCTTCAATTCATCGCAGGCGTTACGATCCTCCTGGTCGCCCTTGCTTTCCTGATCGCGCCCTTCACCCCGCTCTAACTGTCGTTTCCAAGACGGTTGTTCATTTAGGCGCGATCGCGGCGCAAGGTGCCAAAACTCTCCCGCCTTGATCCATCGTCCCGGGCAGCGCCTGATGCCTCAAGGGACGCTTCGTTCTTTGCCCTTGACCCATCAGGCGCTGCCCGGGCTTGAAAAAAGTGTCGGCTCCGGAAGAACGTCGCTTTTTGGTGTCCCACCAAAAGAACTGACCGGGATGGGTGGCGCGAAGGTGGGCGTTCTTGGCGCTGGCTGGCGTGAACGACGGTGATGGCTTTCACAGCTAGCCATTCGGCTCCGGTGCTGCGCTTCTCAACACCGCGCGGCTGTGCCATGGCTGGCGCCCGTTTGCGAACCGGAGGCCGACTTGTCTGAGACCATGAAGGGTGTCCTTGCGCCCGTCGTCACACCGTTTTTGGGGGAGCGCCCAGACGCTGAGCGGCTCATAGACCACTGCCGGTGGCTGATCGGGCAGGACTGTGGGCTCGCGGTCTTCGGCACCAATTCAGAAGGGAATTCCCTGTCGGTGGCGGAAAAGATCGAGCTCATCGACGCGCTCGTCGAGGCTGGGTTGCCGGCAGCGCGGATGATGCCTGGCGCCGGTGCCTGCGCGTTGCCGGACGCGGTGGCGCTCTGCTCCCATGTGGCGCAAATGGGCTGCGGCGGCGCCCTGGTTCTCCCGCCGTTTTACTATAAAGACGCCACCGACGAGGGCCTGTTCGCGTTCTTCGCTGACCTCATCGAGGGTGTCGGGGACGCGCGTCTGCGGCTTTACCTTTACCACATCCCGCCGGTTGCTGCTGTGGGGTTTTCGCTGGACCTCATCGCTCGGCTGATCGAGGCCTATCCTGGCGTGGTGGCGGGCATCAAAGATTCATCGCGCGATGACGCCAACACCTTTGCGATGCTTGAGCGGTTTCCGGGGTGGGGCGTTTTCCCGGGTAACGAGACGAACTTGCCCGCGTTCGTGAAGGCTGGCGCCGTGGGGACCATATCGGCCACCTGCAACGTCAATGCGGCTGGCATCGTCGACCTATACCGCAATGCAAGGGCGGGGGATGCGGACCAAAGGCTCGCGTCCGTCAATCGCGTTCGCAGTACGTTTGCCCGCTGGCCGATGATTGCGGCGATGAAGTCCGCCATTGCCGACGCACGTCACGACGATGTGTGGCGAGCGCTCAGACCACCGCTTCTCCCGTTGGGAGAGGAGGAAAGTGCCGCCTTGCGGTCCGCCTTGGACGAGATCGGTTTTGCCCTCGCCCCTCTACCAGCGGCTGCCACACCATAGGCTTAGAGCGGTTCACACGATCCCATGACCTGCTCTTAGCTGCTGTTTCACCGCGCGGTTCGAGCCACAACAAAACTCCATGGTGCTCAATCGGGCTCTAGCTGTCGCTGGGCACCGTGCGGCGATAAAGGTGCCAGGTTGCGTGCCCGAATACGGGCAGCGCGACGAGGAGGCCGAGGAAGGCAGGGATCGAAGCAACGGCAAGGCCGACGGCCACCACCAAGCCCCAGGCCAGGAATAGTTTGATGTTGCCGAGCACCGTCGAGACGGAAAGGCCCACCGCCTCCGCCGCGCCAATGTGGCGGTCGAAGATGGCCGGGAGCGAAAGGGAGCCCACCGCAAGAACCACGAGGGCGAAGATGGCTCCAATGCCGCAGCCGACGATGATGAGCGCCCAGCCAGCACCCGAACCGAGCACGGTGGCGATGAGATCGACGATCGACGTAGGCACATAACCACCCATCAGAATGTCATAGATGAGTTGTGCAACGCCGATCCAAGCGGCGTAGATCACCAGAAGCAGCAATCCGACCTTTACCGTTGAGCCCAGGGCCGGCCCGGCGATTTGCGAAAACGAGGTGACGCTATCGGTCGGTTCGTTGCGTTCCCGGGCGCGACTGATGCCGTAGAGCCCCACCGCAGTGAGGGGGCCGATCAGTGCAAAGCCAGATGCCATGGGAAACAGGAGCGGTAGTAGCTCTTCATTGAACGCGAACCGGTAAAGCACCAGCCCGACAAACGGATAGACCATGATGAGAAAGATGGCGACGGTGGGCTTTGCCACGAAATCCTGCCAGCCGTCCCGTATGACAGCCGATATTGTCGCGCCTACGTTGTCGATGCTGCCGTCAGGGTCCATGGCCAAGGTGTTCATCACGTGCCTCCTTGGGTCGGCAATCGGCACCGGCCTCGCCCGTGCGTGCCGAATGCTAAGATGGGCCTCAGTTTGGAAGACGTCAAAGTCACAATTTTATGACCATCGTTTGAGCTTGAGCGGCGGTGCGGGATGTGCCGAATTGCAGTGTTCGTTGAAGAAATTCATCGGCCGCTTTGGGCAGGAGAAGAGGACGGCTGTTCGCCCATAAAAATTGCCCCACCCGCCCCCGGGCACCCGGCCGCCGGCCCACGCCCCTGCCCCGGCCCTGCCCTGCCCTGCTAGCCAGGCGTTGGCGGAGTGGCCTTGGTTCAGCCCGTAAACAGTCAGACTCGCCTTGCTCTAGCGGAACGGGGGCTCATCAAAGCTCCTGAGCTTGCGGCTGTGGAGCATGGCGCCTCGGTCGCTCTTCAGCATCTCTATGGCTTTGATGCCTATGCTCAAATGCTCGGCGATGGCGCGCTCGTAAAAACTGTTGGCGGCACCCGGCAGTTTTAGTTCGCCATGGAGCGGCTTGTCGGAAACGCAAAGGAGCGTGCCGTAGGGGACGCGGAAGCGGTAGCCGTTGGCGGCCACGGTGGCGCTCTCCATGTCGATGGCGATGGCACGGGCTTGCCCCAGAAGCCGCGCTTCGTGCTCGAAGCGAAGCTCCCAGTTGCGATCATCATGGGTGACGACAGTGCCCGTGCGCAATCGGGTTTTGACAGCGCCCAGTTCAGCGCCCATTACCGCGCTGGTGGCCGCCGCGAGCGCCTGCTGGATTTCGGCAATGGGCGGAACTGGAATCTCTGGAGAAAGGTCCCGGTCGAGCACATGGTCCCGCCGCAGATAGGCGTGGGCAAGCACATAGTCGCCCAGGCGCTGGCTGTGGCGCAGGCCGCCGCAGTGACCGATCATGATCCAGCATTGGGGTCGCAGGGCAGCCAGATGGTCGGTGATGGTTTTGGCGTTGGACGGACCGACGCCGATGTTGACCAATGAAATCCCTTGCCGGCCGGGGGCGGTAAGATGATAGGCCGGCATCTGATGGCGCCGCCAGGGACCGTGCCGCACCCGATCGGCATCCGCCTTACCGTCGCCCGTACCGTCTACGCGCACATTGCCCGGCGCTACCAGCTCGCCATAGTCCTGGTCGGTTTTAAGCTTGGCGATGGCGAGTTCGACGAATTCATCCACGTATCGGTGGTAGTTGGTGAACAGGAGATACTGCTGAAAATCTTCTGGCCGCGTGCCTGTATAATGGGTGAGGCGGTGGAGCGAATAGTCGGTCCGCAGGGCGCCGAAGAGGGCAAGGGGCTTTGGACCGGGGGCCCGGTTTGTGACCGCCGCGGCGGTGCGGTCGCCGTTGGCCACGCTGTCGTCGATGGCCGCAAGGTCCGGCGTTGGAAAGACCCGCGCGAGGGCAGATGGCGGGATTTCTTCAGCGTCGATGCCCGCCGCGCTTTCCAGGACAAATGGATAGGGGATCGGGGTTGACGAGTTGCCCACCGAAACGGTGACGTCGTAGCGCCCCATAATGAGCCCGAGTTGGTGGGTGATGTAGTCGGCAAAGAGCGCGGGGCGGGCGAAATCCACTTCGTAGCGGCCGGGCGCTGCGAACTTGCCGAAGGCCGCCGACAGGGGCGGGACCACATCTTGCGGCGCATAGTCCACCCTGAGCGCCGGATAGGTGAATGGATAGTCCTGGGGAGGGGGTTCTACGCCGTCAGCCACAAACGTGTGGAATGCGGCGCGTAGCCCGGCGGTGCTTGCCTCGTAGCGCGCCACCAGCGCATCGACGGCCTCCTGGGGCGTGGTCACCACCTGCCACGTGCCGCGCTTGGTGAGCGCAGCGTCGAAAGGGACCGAGGGTGATGGCGAAACGTTCAAGGCACAGCCCGGCAGACGAGAGGATCCACCTAAGAGTAGAGCGGTTTCGGTCGGAATGGAACCATGACGAACAGTTTCAGCTTGCTCAAGATATTGAATTCACGGCGCTTTGGACTTGATCTGAAGTGTCTGCCGGATCGAGGACAAGGCGATGGGGCTTTGATGGGCACAGTGCATGCGTTCGGCCGCGACAGCTTTGCCCGACCATTGGGCAAGCGCACCGGTTCTTGCAATGACGTCGAAGCACGCGTGACCTTGGGCCGTTAGCGGCGAAAACTGCCGCTGCGACCCGCCGACGGCATCAGGCCCTTTTGGGCGGGAGCCGATAAATGCGCGCCGATGTACCGGTGAGCAGCGCGGGGATGAGCGCCGGCTGCGCCTTGCGGGCGGCATTGCCGAGCCAGGTCTTGATCTCGTCTTCGTCCATGGGAGGGGCCAGCAAGAAACCCTGGGCAAATTCGCAGCCCGCAGCATTCAACAGATCGCGCTCGGCCTTCGTTTCCACACCTTCGGCGCTGACGCGCAGGCGCGCTTGGCGGCCGATGTCGACGATGGAGCGGAGCAGTTTGGCGCAACGGGGGTTTTTGGTAGCGCATCGCACGAAGGATCGGTCGATCTTGATACCGTCGGCCGGGAAATCCCCAAGGCCGGTGATCGCCCCGTATCCTGTACCGAAGTCATCCAGGATCATCCCAACGCCTGCGTCCGCCAGGGCCTGCGCTGCCCCCATAAGGGCTGTGTCGTCGTCCTGGAAAAATGCGGTCTCGGCCACATCGATGGCAACGCTGCCGGGGGCAAGACCATGGCGTTGCAACTCGCTGAGCAGCGCCGGCAGGAAGTGCGGGTCGCACAGTTCGCTCGCCGAGGCGTTCAAACTGAGCCGGCCGAAGGAGAGCTCCTGGTCGCGCCACTGAGCGGCCGCAGCGATGGATTTCTTCATCATAGTCCGGCCGAGATCGATGATCTGTCCCGACGCTATCGCCGTTTCGATGAGGTGGCCGGGCGATTTGATTGCGCCGTCGGCGCTGAAGCGCACCAGCGCCTCGACGGCCACCACCCGACCGGTGCGCAGCTCGATCTGCGGTTGGAAGTACGGAACGACTTGGTCGTTCTGCATCATGTCGTGCAGGAAGCGCCGTTCGTCGAGGCGGGCTTCCATGGCCAAGCGCATTGCCGGTGTGAAGTGGACAATGCGATTGCGCCCCTCCGACTTGGCGAAGTAGAGCGCCGTGTCGGCATCTGCGATGATGCCTTCCAATTCCCGCCGAACGCCGCTTGCAATGCCGAAGCTCGCCGAGACCGGTTGGAACTCGGCCGTGGTCCTGCAGATGGTCATCAGCTCCGCGCGCACGCGTTCTGCCACCAGCTGGGCTTCGCTCGCTCGCATCTCTCCGGGTAGCACCACAACGAACTCGTCGCCGCCGAGGCGATAGTTGAGGGCGTCAAGACCGGCTTGGCGCTTGATGATGGCGCCGAACGCGTTGAGCAGATCATCGCCGCAGGCATGGCCGAAGCGATCGTTCACGTCTTTGAAATTGTCGAGGTCGATGGCGAGGACGGTGTGCTCACGCTCGGTGTCGGCGACGTGGGCGTCGCGGTAGTGGGCAAGGGCACGACGGTTCTTGAGGCCCGTCAGCTCGTCATGGGTCGCGATGCGGGCAAGCTCCATCTGGGCGGTGCGCATGGCGGCAAGGGTTGCACTGAACCGCCGCGTGATGGGGGCGAAGATGAAGACGCCCTCCGCCACCAACACCAGGAAGATGGCAGCGAGGAGGGCAAGATGGACCAACCGCGTCTGATCCGCCCGCTGGAGCGCCACCGTCTCGTAGTGGGCGAGCGCCGCGTCAAGGGCTGGTAAAAGGTCGCGTCGAGCGGATTGCGCAAGGGCGTCGGCAAGTTCGGTGCCTTTGGCAGCATTGGTTTCTTCAAGCACGGCCCGGGCAGCGGCCACGAAGGCGCGCACGTGTTGGTCCACATGGTGGGGCGGCCCGAAATAGTAGTAGGCTTCCGCTCTGGTCTTTATGCCAGGAAGGCCCCGTTCAGCATCACCGGCAACGAGGTCTTGGTTCGTCTTCTCCAAGGCGTTGATTTCGGCGTTCAGCGTTCGGCGCATAGCCTTGCGCGCTTCGGCGTCAGTCGTCTGCGAATAGTCAGCGGCAAGGCTTTCGATTTTCTGGGCAAGAACTCGCTGGCGCCCGGCAACGTTGATGGTTGTCGCAGCATCGCCCTGGGCGGCGATGAAGCCGTCCAGCACCAGGAAGGCAAAGACCAGCGATAGGGCGATGAGCAGGAGCGCGACGACGTAGGCGCGGTGGCTGGCGGCCCGAAATGCGTCAAACACCCGCCTGTTGACCCGCTGCCGCGAGCCGGATCCATGCACACTCATGGGAATACGCCAGACTATACTACCCAACTCGTGCCATCATGCATCGAGCGGCTGGTCTGAAGCTGCCGCCAGGTCTTCAGGTCATGCGGTGGTGAAGATCAACCATGA